>CAINRW010000061.1 GCA_903852815.1 uncultured Actinomycetes bacterium | reverse complement strand
CCATTGGGTGGCAAGGTCGCGGGTTAGCCCAATGAGTCCGGCTTTGCTTGATGCATAAGCTGCTTGCGGCAAACCTTGAGGTTTAATTCCGAGAATGCTTGAAATATTTACAATTACCCCGCCATTGGTATTTGCTTTTGCAAATGCCTGCGCCATCCAATATGCGCCGAAAAGATTTACATCAAGGACAGATCTAAATTGTTCTGGAGTTTCACGAGTTGCGGGAACTGCAGTGCCGATGCCTGCGTTATTAACCAAAATATCTACGTGACCAAATTCTGCAACTGCTTGTGCAATTAATGCATCGCACTGTTCTGGTTGCGTGACATCGGTTTGCACACTTATAAATTTGCGCCCAGTTGCAGTAACTAATGCGCCCGTCTCTGCCAATCGCTCAAAACGTCGCGCAGCAAGAACTACATCTGCACCCGCTTCGGCCAATGCCTTAGCAAATGCCACTCCAAGGCCAGATGAAGCACCAGTAACCACTGCAACTTTTCCATCTAAACGAAAGCGATCAAGAATGCTCATTGGGTTCTCTCCTCAAATTGGCTAACAATGCGTAAGGTTAAGGTATGGACTTCAACCTAAGTGCTAAGACATCCGAATACGCCGCCAAACTTCAGGCTTTCATGGATGCGGAGATTTTTCCAGCCGAAGCGCTCTATCACCAGCAACGTGAAGCCTTGATCGCTGCAGGAAAACCTCACGGACTGCCACCAGTCGTTGAAGAGTTAAAAATTAAAGCACGCAAACTAGGTTTATGGAATCTTTTTTTGCCTCACTATGGACATGAATTAACCGTTACCGATTATGCAACTCTGGCAGAAATCACTGGCTGGTCGCCAGAAATCGCACCAGAAGTTATTAACTGTTCGGCTCCTGATACTGGCAACATGGAACTGCTGGATATGTTTGGAACTGACGATCAAAAGAAGCGTTGGCTTGAGCCGTTGCTTGAAGGAAGAATTCGATCTGGTTTTGGAATGACCGAACCTGATGTTGCATCAAGTGATGCTCGCAATATTAAAACCGAAATTTCCAGAGATGGAGATTTTTACGTCGTCAATGGAACTAAATGTTGGACTACTGGTGCGATGGATGAGCGTTGCGAGGTTTTAATTGTTATGGGTAAAACTAATCCCGACGCCGATGCCCTTCATCAACAATCAATGATTCTGGTGCCAGTCAATACTCCCGGCGTTAAAGTTGTTAGAAATTTAACTGTCTTCGGCTACACCGATCAACATGGTCATGCCGAAGTTTCTTTTACTGACGTTCGTGTGCCAGTTACTAATCTTTTAGGTGCAGAGGGTGAAGGTTTTGCTTTGGCACAAGCCCGCCTTGGTCCGGGCCGAATCCACCATTGCATGCGCGCAATAGGTATGGCAGAGCGTGCGCTGTCATTAATGATCAAGCGCACAATCTCTCGCGAAACTTTTGGAAAAGCTTTAGTCCAACAAGGAGTAATTCAAGATTGGATTGCACAAGCTCGCATCGACATTGAACAAGCCCGCTTGTTAGTACTTAAAGCCGCTTGGATGATTGACACTGCAGGAGCAAAAGCTGCGCGTAAAGAAATTGCGGCAATTAAAGTTGCAGTACCAAAGATGGCAGAGCGCATTGTTGATCATGCAATTCAAAGCTATGGCGGCGCAGGAGTAAGTCAAGATACGCCGCTAGCTGGAATGTATGCCGGAATTCGAACTTTACGAATAGTTGATGGACCTGATGAAGTTCACATTCGAGATATCGCCCGACTAGAAATCAAACCTTATCTGACATGATCGACATAACCGCGGTCCGCGAAGAGGATCGTTTTGATATCGCAAAGATGCACGCTTGGTTGAGCGCATATATTTCTGAAGTTGCACTCCCTGAAGTTTTGCAGTTTCGTAACGGCGCATCCAATCTGACATATCTATT
>CAINRW010000060.1 GCA_903852815.1 uncultured Actinomycetes bacterium | reverse complement strand
GATAGATATTTCTTGGACAATGTTGCGCAATGGATTCTCGAACTCGATCGTGGTCGTGCTTATCCATACGAAGGAAATTATTCGACGTATCTTGAAACCAAAGCCGCGCGTCTTAAAGTCGAAGGACAAAAAGATGCAAAGCGTGCAAAGCGTTTAGCTGAAGAACTCGATTGGGTTCGCCAAAATGCAAAGGGACGTCAAGCAAAATCTAAGGCCCGTCTTGCACGCTATGAAGAGATGGCGGCAGAAGCTGACAAGATGCGTAAGTTGGACTTTGAAGAGATTCAGATTCCACCTGGACCACGTCTTGGAAATGTTGTTATTGAGGCTGAACATTTAACTAAAGGTTTTGGTGAGCGAGTATTAATCGATGATCTTTCATTCACACTTCCACGAAATGGAATTGTAGGAATCATTGGCCCTAACGGTGCTGGAAAGACAACGCTGTTTAAGACTTTGATGGGTCTTGAAAAAGCAGATTCAGGTTCGGTAAAAATTGGTGAAACTGTAAAGATTTCTTATGTTGATCAGTCTCGTGGAGGAATTGATCCAAAGAAAACTCTGTGGGAAGTTGTTTCTGATGGTCTTGATTACATCAAGGTCGGTCAAGTTGAAATGCCTTCACGCGCATATGTTTCTTGCTTTGGTTTCAAAGGCCCGGATCAACAAAAGCCCGCAGGAATTTTATCTGGCGGAGAACGTAACCGTTTGAACTTGGCGTTAACGCTTAAGCAAGGTGGAAATCTTTTGCTGCTAGATGAGCCAACGAACGATTTAGATGTTGAAACTTTAGGTTCACTTGAAAACGCACTTCTGGAGTTTCCTGGTTGCGCCGTTGTGATCTCTCACGATCGTTGGTTCCTCGATCGTGTAGCAACACACATTCTTGCCTACGAAGGTGATTCAAAGTGGTTCTGGTTTGAAGGAAACTTCGAATCATATGAAGCCAATAAGATTCAAAGACTTGGAGCAGATGCAGCTCGTCCTCACCGAGTTACTTACAGAAAGCTCACCCGCTAATGAAATTCACCAATAAACAATTTGTTCGTTGGGATGATTTAGATGCTTTCGACCATGTAAATAATGCACGGTATTTAACTCTTGCCCAAGAAGCTCGCTTCGTTTGGGGTGGAAAGATTGAAATGGTGGTTGCCCGCGCCGAGATTGATTTCCTTGCACCGATCTATGAAGGAAATATTTTTGTCGATGTAGATATCTGGGTAACAGCAATTGGTACATCATCTTTCACTTTGATGTATGAAATAAGAAATGGCGAACAATTAGTCGCGCGCATTAAATCAGTACAAGTAGCGATTTCCTTTGAAAGCAAAAAGTCCCGCCCATTAAGTGAAACAGAACGCGAATTCCTCACCTCATATCTCGAAACGGAGTAAGAATGTCTACGTTAGCCTCTCGTGCTGAGCGCCCATGGTGGCGTGATGCAGTCACATATCAGATCTACCCTCGCTCATTTGCAGATTCAAATGGCGATGGCATTGGCGATGTTGAAGGTATTCGTTCTCGACTTCCATACTTAAAAAAACTAGGCATTGATGCGATTTGGATTTCTCCTTGGTATCCATCACCACAACACGATCATGGTTACGACGTTTCTGATTACATGGATATCGAACCTGATTACGGAACGTTGGCACAGGCTGAGCAGTTAATAAAAGAAGCACATGACTTTGGAATCAAATTAATTGTTGACATCGTTCCTAATCACACATCAAGTGAACATAAGTGGTTCAAGGAAGCCCTTGCTGCTGCACCAGGTTCACCAGAACGCGAACGCTTTATTTTCCGTGATGGCAAAGGTCCTAAGGGAGATTTGCCACCAAATAACTGGGAAGCCGTTTTCGGCGGACCAGCTTGGGAGCGCTTAATCGAAGCTGATGGCACACCAGGGCAGTGGTACTTACATTTATTTGCGGTCGAACAACCTGATGTGAACTGGGAAAATCCAGAAGTTGTACAACATTTTGAAGATGTTTTGAAATTCTGGCTAGACCGCGGCGTCGATGGTTTCCGAATCGATGTTGCTCATGGAATGTTTAAAGAAGCAGGTTTGCCTGACATCAAAAAAGATCCAGCGGCAGAAATGCTTGGAACTGATCACAAACCTTTCTGGGATCAAGAAGGCGTTCACGATGTTTATCGTTCATGGCGCAAGATTCTTGATTCTTATCCTGGTCATCGCATGGCCGTTGCTGAAGCGTGGGTGAGCCCAGCATCACGAATTGCACGATACGTTCGTCCAGATGAATTACAGAATTCATTCAACTTTGAAATGCTCACAACTTTGTGGGATGCCACCGAGATTAAGAAGAAAATCAATAACTCAATTGATGCACTTGAAGAAGTTGGCGCACCAACATCGTGGGTATTTAATAACCATGACGTAGTTCGTTCTGTAGATCGTCTTGATTTAGGTTTAACAAATCACGGCGATACAACTGCATCACGTCAAGGTGATCCTAAGAAATTAAATATCGCTCGTGGAACTTTGCGCGCAAAGAGTGCGGCGCTAATGACGCTCGCACTTCCTGGCGGAACTTATTTGTATCAAGGAGAAGAACTTGCACTTCCTGAGGTTCGCGATATTCCTGAAGATCGCTTAACTGATCCTCGTTGGAAGATGAGTGGATTTTCAGATCGCGGTCGTGATGGTTGCCGTGTTCCATTGCCTTGGTCGGCATCGCCTGAAGGCGCTTTCGGTTTCTCTTCAAATGCAGCGTTGAAGCCAGAAGAAGCGTGGTTGCCACAATCTTCGTGGTGGGGCCAATATGCAGTGGATACACAAGATGGTGTTGAGAATTCAACGTTGAGTATGTACCGCGAAGCGCTAGCAATTCGCAGAGGTGAAGAAGGTTTGGGCGATGGTCCAATGGAATGGATCGAAGCTGGAAAAGATGTAGTTGCATTTGAGCGCCCTGGCGACTTCGCGTGTTACATCAACTTTGGTGCAGCGATTCAACTTCCATCAAACTCGCAGATATTAATTTCAAGTGGTCCAGTTACTGGGCACACATTGCCAACTGATACTGCAGTATGGGTTCGACTGATTCCATAATGCCAAATTCACAGCTGCAACAAAAAGTAGTTCGCACTCTTGCAACTGCCCAAGTCTTAAATGGCGTGGGCGTTGCAGGAACTGTTGCAGCTGGTTCCCTTTTAGTTTCATCAATCACTGATTCTGAAACTCTTGCCGGACTTGCGCAAACGTTTTCTGTTTTGGGCGCAGCAGCAATGGCATTGCCGCTTGCACGTTTAACTGCACGCGGTGGCCGTCGCTTGTCGCTCTCAGTTGGTTATATCGCTGGAACTATTGGTTCCATCAGTGCAATTCTTGGTGGTTCACACAAGAATATTTTTCTGATGCTTCTTGGAACTTTTCTTGTTGGTTCTGCATCAGCATCTGGTTATCAGGCACGATTTGCGGCAATTGATTTAGCAACGCAAGAAACTCGTGCCAAGCAGTTGTCCTTTGTTGTGTGGGGATCAACTATCGGTGCAGTCGCTGGGCCAAATTTGATGGATCCTGCAGGAAAACTAGCTCACCACTTTGGGCTACCAAATCTTGTTGGCCCGTACATGATTTCAGCGACAACTTTAATTTTTGCAACAGTAGTCATTCAATTATTTCTACGTCCAGATCCTTATTTGTTAGCTGAAAAACAAGCGTCCGTTAAACAACACAAAGGTTCTACTAAAGCTGCTTTGACCCATATTCGCTCAAATCCAAAAGCGTTATTTGCCATCAGTGCAATTGCAATTGGGCACGTTGCAATGGTTTCTGTCATGGTGATGACACCGATTCACATGAAGCATGTCGATGTCTCACTTCGCATTATTGGATTTGTTATAAGTGTTCACGTCCTTGGAATGTATGTATTTTCACCGCTAGTTGGATCACTCAGCGATCGCTTGGGTCGTGTTCGAGTAATTCAAATCGGTGTAACAATCTTGTTAGTTTCGACTTTGGTAGCAGGAACTGCAATGGCAGATGATGCACTGCGTTTAGGTATCGGCCTGTTTTTACTTGGTCTGGGTTGGTCGTGCACTCTCATCGCAGGATCAGCATTTCTCTCTGAATCAGTCTCTGTTGAAATGCGCCCTGCCTCCCAAGGAGCAAGTGATTTAGTAATGAATCTTGCAGGTGCTGGTGGTGGAGCATTAGCTGGCATCATCATCGGTACTTTAAGTTATGGCTGGCTCTGTTTATTTGCAGCTATTCCTGTTGCTGTTTTAGGTTTTGCTTCCAATCAGAAGAAAATTCTTGAACGTGACTAGAAAAAAGATTCACCCTGCTTGGTTTGCTGCAATCGTTACTTTTTTCACCTTAGTTGCAAATGCAGGATTTCGATCAGCACCCTCCGTATTAATAATGCCTTTGGAAGATGCTTTTGGTTGGAGCCGCGATCAGATCTCTTTAGCAATTTCAGTAAACGTACTTTTGTTTGGTTTAACTGCGCCATTTGCCGCGGCGTTGATGGAGCGATTCACCGTTCGCAAAGTTGTAATGGGCGCACTCACCACCGTTAGTACGGGAGCTTTTCTAACGACACAAATTCACGCTCCGTGGCAATTAGTTGCTACTTGGGGAGTGATTGTTGGAATCGGAACGGGCTCAATGGCACTTGTTTTTGCAGCAACCGTTGCAAGCCGTTGGTTTGTAAAGCGACGCGGTTTAGTAACTGGTGGATTGACTGCAGCTGCTGCCACAGGGCAACTAGTTTTTCTTCCAGGGCTTACACATATGTCGCAAATGTACGGATGGAAATCAATTGGTCTAACTATCGGCGGCGCATCGTTGTTTATGGTTCCAATGATCTTTTTATTCTTGCGCGAAAAACCTGCCGATCTTGGTTTGCTTCCATACGGCGCTGCAGAGGATTGGCAACCACCTAAGCGAGCCGACATGAGTGCGGCACGACTGACACTTCTTACTTTGAAGCAAGCTAGCGCACACAAAGATTTTTGGTATTTATCCGGATCATTTTTTGTTTGTGGACTTTCAACAAGTGGCTTAATCGGAACGCACTTTATTCCAGCCGCGCATGACCACGGTATGGGTCAAGTTGTTGCCGCATCACTTCTTGCCCTGGTGGGTATTTTTGATGTCATCGGAACTTTGCTATCAGGCTGGCTTACCGATAAATATGATCCGCGCAAACTTCTATTTTTCTATTATGGGTTTCGCGGGCTATCCCTTTTTCTCCTGCCTTCAATTTTATTCTCATCTGTTCATCCATCAACTTTGGTCTTTGTAATTTTCTACGGACTTGATTGGGTTGCAACCGTTCCACCAACAATCATGTTGTGCCGTTCAGTACTTGGTCCTGATCGTGGAACAGTTATTTATGGTTGGGTTTTTGCTGCCCATCAAATTGGAGGAGCAATTGCAGCTTTTGGCGCAGCAGTTATCCGAGTTAAATTAGGAGATTATGCCGCGGCATTTTATGTGAGTGGTGCCCTCTGTTTAATTACAAGTTATTTTGTTTTGCAAATTGCAAAAGGCAAGGACTTGGCTAGCCTTAGCGCATGAGTACGATGTACGAGAAACTTGGCGGCGAAGCTTTTTTTGAAGATTTAGTTTCGCAGTTTTATGCCTATGTGGCAGTTGATCCAATTCTGCGCCCTATGTACCCAGATTCAGATCTGCACGGTGCAGCAAAACGTTTGCAATGGTTTCTAGAACAATATTGGGGCGGCCCGACTACGTATCAAGAAAATCGTGGACACCCAAGACTTCGGATGCGCCATTCAGAGTTTCACATAGATATCGCCGCGCGTGATGCGTGGCTCAATGCAATGCATGCAGTTGTTGATGCAATGGAAATCGAAGCCGAACTTCGCGCCGAATTGTGGAGCTATTTAGAGATGGCAGCAAATGCCATGGTCAATCAACCAGATTGAGATTGATTTCCAACTTTTAGAATTTCACCGTTTCGCAAATACCAAAGTGTGCCCGCGCCATCTCGCACGCAAGTAACTCTTAAACCAACTTTTTCAACGACACCAGTAACTTCTAAGACATTTACTTCATCGCCGACTCCATATTGATCTTCAACCAACATAAAGATTCCAGAGAGAATGTCGCGCACCAAAGTCTGTGCACCTAGACCTAGCGCCACACCAAGGATTCCAGCCGATGCGATTATTGGACCTAAGTTAAAACCGAGTTCACCCATGGCCATGGCTGCGGCCACAACCCAGACAACGCTCTTGAGAGTGCTAGATAAAACGCCGCCAATGGTCCGTGCACGCTCTTTTTGACGGGCAACAATGTTTCGAGGTCCAGGCACTAGGTCGGCAGTGGCTAAACGGTTCATAGCCCGATCTATCGCACGCGACCCAAAGGCCTGAGTCAAAATTGCTGAGAGCAAAATAATCGTTACTCGAAGGGGGGTTCCGCTAATCCATTCGAGGGCGTTGCGCAAAGTAGTGCTCATGGGCTCAGACTTTAGCCAAAACTTTACCTAAATGTTGCTAGTAAATACCCATGCAACCTCGTGTTGTAGTGCAAGATAAAGCAACCGATGAGGGTCCATGAAGGGCAAGACCATGTCGAAGACGTTAGTTCTAAACGCTACCTACGAACCGCTAGGTGTGATTACAGAACGTCGCGCCCTCATTCTTGTACTCAATCATCGCGCAACAATGGTTGAAGAATCTGGTTCGGTTTTACATTTCTCTGGTGGTGAAATCGAACTTCCTGCCGTTATTCGATTAAATAAATTTGTTCGAATTCCATATCGACATGCAGTACCGCTTTCACGCAGAGCAATATTTGCCCGTGATGGGGGACGGTGTGTGTATTGCAACGCACCTGCAACATCTATCGATCATGTAATTCCGCGCAGTCGTGGTGGCGGTCACAATTGGGAAAATGTTGTCTCGGCTTGTCACAAGTGCAATCACTTAAAGGCTGACAAGCAATTAAAAGAAATTGGGTGGAAATTGCGCCAGTTGCCGCGTGAGCCAGTGGGAGCTGCTTGGAGAATTCTTGGAACCGGGCAAACAAATATTAAATGGCTCCCTTACTTAGAGCCATTTGGTGTGGCTTCGGCAATCGCCTAAAGCATTTACACTTACGCCATGCATTTATTAATGAGCGCAGTTGAAGACGGCACCATGAGTGGTCCAGGATTAACATTTTCTGAAACCGTAACTAAGTTCGTAATCATTCCGATTGCACTCTTTGCCGTGATCGCATTCACTTCATGGATCATAAGTGCGCCACGTAAAGATAAATCAGAGTCTTCAATTACATCAATTAATTAAGAATCTAGTTTCTGAACTTTCAAGGCGCGGATTACTCCGTCTTGAGAATCCTTAAGTAATTTACGCAATACGGCTGGAGAATCTTTTCCTTCACCATTGAGCCAAGCATTTGTTTTATCTAACGTCTCTTGAGTAATAATCCATGACGGATACATTCCAGTTACAAACTTGGCCGCACCTTCATAGGATTTTGCGTTCCATTCGCTAATTAGATGTGCAAAGTAGAGATCCACAAATGGCTCAAGCAGATGGCGCTGAATTGGGCGCTGGAAACCAGCAATTAACGCGGTACGAATCGAAGTCAGCGTCGAACCGTCCATCACCTTATTAAATGCATAACTCTTTGCCTCAGAATTTGGCAGAGAAGAGATACAAGTTTCATAAGCGATGTTTCCGGGAGTCGTTTTATCTTTAGCATGTTCAGCTTCGATTTCTTCTTGAGTTGCGGCCCCACGTTCGGCTAAGGCAATCAAGAAATCCCAGCGACGATCTGCATCAACTATTAGACCGTTGATTTCACCATTTAGAATTCCACGAACTTTTTTAATCTGTTCATCGGTGTGGGCATTTGCTGCAACGGCGCGAGAGAAGAGCAGCTGTAAGTCACTGCCAGGTTCACTGTCTTGCATCAGCTTCCACATTCCATCAGTTAGTTGCTTGCGATATTTATTGCGGTTGGCATCACTTGCATATGCTTCAACAGAGGTGGCAAGTTGAGTAATAACGATATTAACTATCGAGTCATCACTTTCTCCGGCTAAACCAGAGAGTGCGATTTCCAAGAAGTCGGCAGTCGATAATTCTGCATCGCGATGCATATCCCAAACTGCAGACCAACATAGAGCGCGGGCTAAGCGATCTGAAAGCGCACCAAGATGTGTTTTCAGCGTTGCAATTGATTTCTCATCAAAGCGAAGTTTTGCATAGGAAAGATCGCGATCGTTTACCAACAACAAATCCGCCACTTTTTCACCTACTAGTTCAGTTACTTCAGTAAGTGCACCCGTTACATCAAGCTCGACAGATTTACGTAAAACTAATTCACTTCCGCTTATGTCATAAAGACCAACAGCTAAACGGTGCGGACGAAGCTCACGTGAATCAGCTGGGACAAGAGGAACTTCTTGCGAAATAGAAATTGATGAATATGAGTCACCTTCGATTGCAAGGACTGGGCGAAGTGTGTTGACTCCAGCGGTTTGCAACCACGTTTTAACCCAAGCATCCAGTTTGCGCCCGCTGGTAGTTTCAAGTTCAAAGAGCAAATCATTAAGCGTCGTATTGCCCCAGGCGTGCTTTGCAAAATATTTTTGCAGACCCTCGATAAATTGCAGACGTCCAACATGTGCAACAAGTTGATGCAAAACCGATGCACCCTTTGCATACGTAATTCCATCAAAGTTTGCATTAACAGCCTGCATATCAACCATGTCGGCGATAATTGGGTGCGTTGAATTCAACTGGTCTTGGCGATATGCCCAATTCTTTCGAGCACATGCAAACTCAGTCCAAGCCGCACCTTTGAATCTCGTTGCCTCAGAGAGCGCTAAATATGAAGACCATTCGGCGAAAGATTCATTGAGCCACAAGTCATCCCACCACGACATCGTGACCATGTCGCCAAACCACATATGCGCCATTTCGTGAAGGATTGTGTTGGCGCGAGATAGATAAGACTTTTCAGGCATATGGCTGCGGAAAATTAAAACATCTTCACGGAAAGTTACCGCGCCAGCGTTTTCCATTGCACCTGCATTGAAATCGACCACTGCAATTTGATCGTATTTATCAAACGGATAAGCAAGACCAAAGACTCTTTCAAAGTACTCAAAACCCTGCTTAGAGATTTCAAAAATATTTTCAGGGTCCAAATATTGCATCATCGATTTGCGGCAATAGATTCCTAGCGGGATTTCTTTTTGACCCTTATAAACATCATGGACATGTGAATATGGCCCTGCAATCAGTGTCGCAAGGTAGGTAGAAATTCGTGGAGTAGTTGTAAATCTCCATTCGATTGAATCACCCTTTACTTCCTTGGATTCAACCGGGTTATTTGAAACAGCTTCCCAGT
>CAINRW010000059.1 GCA_903852815.1 uncultured Actinomycetes bacterium | reverse complement strand
GTTTCACTTGTTGCTGAATCGCTCTTGGCACAACCTGACAAAGTAAGTGCAGCAGCAATTATTAATGCTGCAAAAATTCCAAAACGTTTTTTCACTGTAGCTCCTAAAGGTGAGTGGATATGGGTGAAGGCTATAAAGGGTGATTACAGATGTCTACATGCGATAAATATGCAAAAGCAGCCTGTTTGCTGGCTTTTTGAGCCATTCGACGGGGTTGGATTTTTTTGTACAGTGACTAGACTTAACAGACTATGGCTCAGAAACGCGTTACTAAAACGCCTCAACCCCATCAACCTGATGTCACAATCGACCTTGTTGCTAAGGCGGCAGGGGTAAGTCGCGCCACCGTTTCTAGAGTCATGAACGGCTCGGCCAAAGTTTCTCCAGAACGAGCAGCTGCAGTAAAAAAAGCTATTGCCAAATACAACTTCACGCCAAATGCCACTGCACGTCGTTTGGCTGGCGGTCGAAGCGGCCTTATTGCTTTTCTTATGGAAGAGTCCAGCGAAGAGTTCTTCTTGAATCCATTTTGGGGACTAGTTGTACAGGGATTTTCAACAACAATAACTGAGGCGGGCCTCCATCCGCTCTTATTGATTCGCCCAAAAACTGGATCTGATGATTCTATTTTCTCTACGTTGCGCGCCGGGCAAGTCGATGGCCTAGCTATTTTCAGTTGGCATCATTCCATCAAGACTTTTGAAAAACTACTAGACCCAAAAATGGCAGTTGTTTTTGGTGGCGACTTAGGTGGTTCCAAGAAATACACCTACGTTGATGTGGACAATATTCAAGGTGGGTTACTTGCCACCCGTCACTTAATTGAACAAGGCTGTAAAAGCATCATTATTTTAACTGGTGATTTAAAGCTTCAATCATCTCGAGATCGCCTAGAGGGCTTTGAAAGAGCTCTGTCCGAGGCAGGTCGCGCATATTCGGATGCAATCATCGTTCAAGGTGACTACACGCAATCAAAAGCTGAAGAGTTAACACGTAAATTAATCAAGGATAAAGTTAAATTCGATGGTTTATTTGCTTGTAATGATCAATCAGCAGTCGGTGCAATTAATGTTCTGTTGCAGAACTCAATATCCGTTCCTGAAGATGTGAAAGTAGTTGGCTTTGACGACTCACCAATCGCATCACGCAATCACCCAACAATTACAACAGTTCATCAACCTATGCGTGAACTAGGCAGCGAAGTCGCAAGAAGCATTATTTCAATTCTCAACAACGAAGAAGTTGAAGAAAAGGTTCTTGACGTAAAATTGATTAAGCGCGAATCTACTGCCAAGAAAAAATAACTTTACACAGCGTTAGCTGAAACTATTTCCTTATATTTCTTTCCACTCGCCTTTAGCGTCCGCTTTAATGTTTGATAGTCAACGTGCACTATTCCAAAACGCTTGGCATAACCTTCGGCCCATTCGAAATTATCAAGTAAAGACCAAGCAAAGTAACCTTTTACTGGAACACCGCTTGATACCGCTTTTTGTAGTGACCCAAGGTGACGAGTGAGATAACTAGTTCGCTCAATATCATTGACTTCACCATCGACCATTACATCTTCGTAGGAAGATCCGTTTTCAGTGATTACTAAATAGGGAATGTGTGGCCAAGTGTTATGCACTCGGGTGACTAAATTTCCCAGGCCTTCTGGTGTAACTACCCAGCCCATTGCAGTTAAAGAGCCTGCTAAATGAGCAGGTGCGCTGGTGTCTACCCGTTGAGGGAAAGGCATAAAACCACCTTCTATATAAGGCTTATCTTCGACTCTTGCAGAGCGCACAAAACCATCTGCATAGTAATTAATTCCTAAGAAATCAACGTCAACTTTAAGTAAGGCATCGTCGCCTGCTTTGATGACACCTTTTTGTAATTCGCCATAAGTGTCAAGAAGATTCTGTGGGTAATGGCCGGTTGAAAACGCATCGATCCACCAACGATTTAAATTTTCATCTGAAAGTTGCGCAAATGCCAAAACTTCGGAGTCCTCAGGGTTTTCAATATTATTGTTGGTCATATTAAGAGTTAAGCCAACTTGAGCTTGTGGTCGAACAGATTTAATTGCACGAGTTCCTGCAGCGTGCGCGAGTGCAGTGTGGTGCGCTGCCGCGATTGCTAACGAAAAGTCTTTCTTACCTGGTGCGTGCACACCGTTTGAATAGCCTAGCCAGGAAACGCACCATGGTTCGTTCAAAGTGATCCAGTTAGTAACTCGATCACCAAAAGCTTCTGCACATGCT
>CAINRW010000058.1 GCA_903852815.1 uncultured Actinomycetes bacterium | reverse complement strand
TTTTCGCATGGGCTGTGCCAAAGTATTAATCGGTGAATTCGAATCTGCTGAAGAAGAACTTCGCACATCCCTTTCGATGAATGCCAATGGCTGTCACCAAGACTGGGACCTAGCCTTTGAAGCCGAAACCGAGATCGCGAATCTGTATGCGGCACTGGGTAGGGAAGAAGAGGCTGCGGAGATTAATCGCCGGCTGGCTAATCTGAAGGAGATTATTGGAGCGGGGGATGACTAGTCAGGAAATCATTGGTCCTCGCATGTTGTTGCTAGTTAGGACTTCAAGTGCTGTTCGATTACTCGGATTCCCAATAATCATTCTCGGATGGGGTAAATGATGACTGAGTCAACCAATGAATTGAACCTTAGTGATCTGGTAATTTCTCTAAGAAAATCTTTAATAGATAATCCTTATCAAGTAACAGCAAACCAGCGCAAGAGATTACGGAAAATATTTCCGCATAATCCAGACGAAAGAGTTTGCAATCTTCCGGCTGCAGAGCTCGTATTTGGGCAAGAGTGGTTTTGGAGCGCTGTAAGTACATTGGCGTGCACGTTTGGTGAAAATGTTCATGGAAATGATACGGGTCTAAGGTGGTACAGAGATGTGGTTAAGGCGATTCTTGTGCACGCACACCCCGATGCTTTAACAGGTGTATTTAATATTCCACTGGGTGCAAAGGATTTAGTTAGAGAAAACTTAATTGAAATTGTGCAAGCAGTGAATGCCAAATCAGTTGGAGATCTTCAACTCTATGCACAATTGCTTCATCGATATTGGAATAATCGAAATGATTCCATTATTGGAGAATTGGTTCTTGAAGCATTGGAAAAAATTGATTCACCAGAAGTTGCTCCTCTAATCTCTCATCTTTTCAATAGTGATCCAATCAAATATCTTGAGCGACTACGTCGCCATCACTATGACACTGGGCTAATTGAAACAAATCGCTATTGCCAAACCTTAAGAGCAGGTATCAAGAAAGTTTCATTGGCGAAAGGTACGAAAAGGGTCATAGAGATTTGGCATGAAATTTATAATTTGGATAGTAATTACATACAGGAATTAACAATGCAATATCTTTCAAGAAAATTACAGAACGAGAAATCACCTGAGTGGTTGGGATTTGAGGAGTTCTTAAGCACAAATGTGGATGAGCCTTCGACTACTCCAGAAATTGTTACTGCCCTGTCACTAACTGATTGGTTAGATGACTCAATTCTAAATTCTAATCTTGAATTTTTCGGAAATCACACAGATAATCGGCTTTACGGACAACCTTGTCGACTTGCTCAAATCAAATTGTTGAGAATCCTTATGAAAGATTGGAATCAATCAAGAGAAGAAGTCTTTAAACAAGTAAAGAATCCTAAAAATCAATGGTGCCCGGTTCATAACTGTGACCCCACAGACTCATTAACTTTTGTTAAGAGTTACTTGGTTGAACCAAATAATCCTTCAGATAAAAGGCTGAAGACCAATCGATTCGCCACACAAAAATTTCTTGGTCTAGCTAAAACAACAAAGAAATTTCAGATTTCAAAAAAAGGGATGAACTTTTTGACGCGCGGTGACTCTAAAGGACTACTTCCCTGGCAGGTATCTGCAATCGACTCTTGGGCTGCACATGGACGTCAAGGAATTATTGCTGCCGCAACTGGAACAGGTAAATCACGAATAGGCGTAGCCGCAATTATCGAGGCGTATGAAGATGGACTCCCAGTAGTTCTACTCACTCATAGACTTGCGATTAAAGGTCAATGGAAAAAAGACGAGCTGCTCAGCACATTTGAAAGCGACATTATGGGGTTTTCGCTTTCTGAAGAGGACAAGTTATTTAAACTTGGACAAAATGTTAGGGAATTAAGTTGCGAAGATCATTATTCAGAGATAAATCCACCAAATGCACAACCAGGAAGAATTCTCATAGCACTGGATAAATCACTTTCGGATAGACCTGAGCTTTTACCCGATGAATTACTTCCAGGACTTCTAGTTGCCGATGAAGTGCATCAGTACAACGATCCAACTGGACGAGTGATTTTAGAAGGCGCATTTGATCGTAGACTTGGACTTTCGGCAACAGTAAGCGGTTTTGATGATTATGGCTTACTTCCATACTTTGGTGGAATCAAAGTAGCTGATTACCCAATTTATAAGGCACTTCGTGACAAAGTGATATGTGAATACAATCTTTTAACAATTCGTGTTCCTTATCAACCAGTGCGTGGCTTCGGAGGGACACTTCAAAAAGTTGATTTAAATAGAAAAGTTGCAAAGGAATATACGCAGAATGATTTGGATACAGCCGATAAGAGAGTTACGTCAATATTGTCTGAAATACTTAACCCTGAATTAAAATTCCCCTATGACCCCAAGGAAGATTTCGACGCAGTTCTAGACCATGTGATTCTTTCAAAGCATCCAGAATTTATGCCTTTAGCAAAGAAGTATTTGCGAGCCAGAAGTGAATATGACAAAATTTCACGTAAATTTGAGTCGCAATCTAGCGTTCTTGAATTGATTGCGCCAAAAATAAAGAAGTACGGGCGCACGTTGGCATTTGCTAACACAAAAATTCAGGGTAAAGACCTACACAATGATTTAGAATCACTTAATGTTCCAGTTACTTATATTGATTCCGACACAGAACAATTTGGAAGAACTGATGCTTTCAAGGCTCTACAGAATGATTTAACTAAGGCAATTATTTCACCTCAAATTCTCGATGAAGGAGTAAATATACCGAATGCACAGATCGGACTTTTCCTGGGAAAAGGAAATGGCAAGTATCGACAGACTGTTCAGAGAATGGGACGCGTGCTTCGAAAGAAAGAACATGATGGGAAAGCATTACTAATTTTAGCAGTTGGTATGTATACACGTGAAGATCCCGGAAAATTTGGTGAGAATATTTTTGTTGACTCACAATTTTCGGTCATGTCTAAGCACTGTGCTAATTTTCGAATTTGTGATTTCGATGAACCAAATAGAATCGCCCAATACCTCGAAGAACTTCTACCTTCTTCCAAAGAAAATGTAGGTCAATAATTTATGACGGATAGATGTATTCATGACTTTATGTTCGGGGAGTGCTCGCATTGCAAAATGCCACCGGTAGGAATAAACAAAATCGTATACATAACCAGTGGCGGATTAGCCTTTCACAATCGTCCCAATTGTGAAACTTTGGCCGCTGGCCAAGAGGAGGCAGGTGAAAAAGGTATGAATATTCACCCAATTAATCCAGTTGGGTGGAGAGTCGCATTCGCCTCAAAAAGGCCATGCAGAAACTGTTGTCCAGATTATAGAAATTGAGAAATTAACCATATTTGAATGTTCAAGTTATAGCTTTATTAGTAGGTGTATCGCTACGCTTTACCGAATTTAGGGGGAGAATTTTATGAGTAAAGACGTTGAGCTATTTGATGCTACTCCAGATCGACGCCTTCTTGTAGATATTGGTGCAGCGAACTACACGGTCCCACAAGCGATAGCAGAGCTTGTTGCGAACTGTATGGACGCAAAAGTTGAAGTAAATGAATTTGAAATTTCACCGATTGAAATTGAAATCCTTATAGGCGATGACAGTGTCTCGATAATTGATAATGGACAAGGGATGGAGCGTCGAGTTCTTGGTGAGGCGATGCGACTATCTGCCATTATGGATTCTGTTACTGGAAATACCCGAACTCGAAAAGGTATGTACGGCTTAGGCATGAAGGCAGCGTGCGCTAGCTTGGGAATGCTTTGGGAAATTACATCTAGACCGGCAAATGATGATTATGAATACGTTGTTGAGGTGGATCTTGATCAGTGGTTAAAAAACGAAAACAGAACCGAATGGAAAATGGGAGTTGAGAAGCGTAAGTTTGAGTTGGCAACTAGCCCGTTAGGTTCACGTGAACACGGAACGTCAATCGTTGTTAAACGTCTACGCGAAACTTTTACCATCCCAACAGCCGTTACTGAATTGTTAGGAATGGCCTACAAGCCTCATCTTGAATCGGGGGATAAAATCCTCGTAAATGGCTTTGAAGTGAATCCTAAACATTACGAATTGATTGAGGGATCAAAAATCCCTATCAATTTACCGATAGGGGATTCAGTCGTAACAGGCTGGGTTGGAATAGATAAGAAAACACACAATGATGGTAACTACGGAATAAATATTTACCGGGAAAAACAATTAGTCGATGCATGGAACAAAGACTTTATTCGAGCTCACCTTATGAGCTCACGTGTTGTTGGAGAAATTGAACTACCTTTTGTTAACGCAAATTTTCATAAGAATGGTTTAAACAAGGGCACGGTCGAGTGGAAAACAGTCAAAGCTGCGATGACGGAATTATTGAAACCTGCTGTTAAAGCATCAGGAGATATGGCTAAAAATAAAAAAGATCCAACTCGTGGCGCAAAAGCGCTTGCAGGTTTGCAACAAGCTTATGGAGCAATTGTAACTTGCCTGCCTTCCGATTTAACCACAGGAAAAGAATCGCCGGATGTCAGCAAGACTCCGAAAAGCGTTCCTAATCCATTAGCGCATGGAACTTTAGGGGATATACAGTTCGACAATACTACGTATACTCTGTCGACTCGCCTAGAGGATTTATCAGATGAAGTGCTGCCTTGGGACTACATTTATGATGAGCCAACTAGAGATTTACAGATAATTATAAATACGCAATCTCGTGTCTATATGTATTCAACAGATCCTTCCTTAGTCATGACTCTTGCAATTTCCGAAATTTTGATCGGTTTTATGATTAAGTATCATGGATATTCGTACGATAAAGCCAAAGAGAATCGCGACAGTTGGTTGCACAGTTCGTTAGTCCAAAGAGTTCAGGTAGGAGCCAAGAGTGACAAGTGAATCATTAGATAACTACTCAGAAGATAAGTTCACCAAGTTAATAAATGCTTGGCAGAATGTCGAAGAATTATCCTTTGATCAGTGGCTTACTAATATTTCCAGTGCGTTTGCATCAGCAGGTATGACATTAAAAATAGGCGCGGTCGCTCTGGATGTTAGACCTGCAGAGCTTCAAGCGGCGCTAAATTTAGCGTCACTTGATGAAGAAAGTCTTTTGCTTCTCGCTGGACAAAACCCGCCTCCTACAACTTGGTTTAGTCTGGCTTCGGCATCTACCGGTGCAATCAAAGCTGCGCTGGAAGCACTCAATTCTCCAGAAGCAAAACATTCCCCATCATCTGTAGTTGAGGCGGCGATTAGGAACATAACGGGTCCATCAGTTTTGGAAAAAGTTGGCGCTCTACCATCGGAAGTATTTGGTCATGCAGCGAAGAAAGCCGAAGCTTTTCAGTTATTAACTGAGAAAAGTCGCAAAGCGTTAAAAGGTTTTGAGAGAACAAAAAGATCTGCCGGATCACTAAGCGGAGCGCAAATTGCATTTGCAAAAGATTTACTTCAACAGTTGGCTAAAGGTGGAGCCGTTTCGCGCAATTCGAAAGATGGAGATTCGGAAATTTGTAATCAAATTCTTGATGCCCTGGATGAAGAATAATTCATGCAACCAGCTAGCGATTTTACAAAATTACAAATAAGGAATTTCTATTCTGCCCCAGGTCGTGAAATTTTAGATAATTTCGTCAAACCCGTTCTACGCGAGTCCGTTTCCTATGATCGGCTCACAGGCTATTTTTCAGTAAATGCTTTAGTTTCAGTTGCAGAAGGCTTAGAAGAACTTTTTCGACGCAACGGAAAGATGCGTCTCGTGATAGGTATTCATGACGTACCAGTTGATTTGGTTGCGGCATGGACTATGGGAAATATACTTCCGACTGAATTGGTCAATGAGTGCAAGAAACGGCTCTTGAATGAAATTGGGTATCTCGTCTCCGAAGTGGAAAGAAATGCAATAACCACAATCGGCTGGATGATGAAACTCAATTATTTGGAAGTTAAAATTGCCGCGCCACGTCATTCAACTGGTATCTATCACCAAAAACGCATGATTTTTAGAGACGAAATTGGAAACGTCATCGCTGGAACTGGAAGTTTAAATGAGACGCGCGGCGGCCAAGACAATATTGAAGAAATGCATTTTAATTTTTCCTGGAATTCAGATCCTTCGATGATTGAACCTCTAGCTACGAGTTTTGAGCAAATTTGGAACGGGCAAGAGGAATCGATTGAAATTCACGAATTGGATGAAGGCTTTGTGACCAATCTTTTGAGAACATTGGGTAATCCCGAGAATCCACTAATTTCTGAAAAAGAGCCTACGGATACAACTCAAAACATCACATCTGAAATTTTGGACTTAGCGCTAAAGTCTCCACTATTTACTCCAAACAACATTGTAACTGCGGCGCTTTACCCCCATCAAGAACGTGTTTATGTTGAATCTCTAAATAGATGGCCAGTAAGGGTTTTAATGGCTGATGAGGTTGGGCTAGGAAAAACTTTAGAAGCTGGTGCGGTGATCTCCTACATGCATAGGGTCCAAAAAATTTCTAAGATTACAATTTTGGCCCCAGCTGGTTTGCTTTCGCAATGGCAAGATGAAATGACAAAACATTTTGATTTAATGTTCTGGAAATGGAATTCCGGAACAAAAACTTATGTTGCAAATGGTAATAATTGGAGTAAATCTCACGGGTTCGGCGGCGCCGGGGCGCCACAGTTACAACTAGTTTCAGCTCAATGGGCTAGACAGAATCCTGATTTGTTTTCGCAGTCGTTACCCGAAATGTTGTTTGTGGATGAAGCCCATGCTGCTCGAGTCCAAATAGATAATTATGGTAGCCATAAAGCTACTTTATTGTGGAGACTTTTAGATAGAGTAAAAAATGATGTCTCGCATATCGTTTTAATGACGGCCACACCTATGCAGATACATCCAGGTGAGTATCACAGCCTTTTGAAGATTTTAGGACTTCCTTCGCCATGGGATTCATTTACTATGTATGAAAAGTCCTTACAAATTATTGCAAAAGTAAATCCGAAACCTACATTACAAGATGCGGCTGACCTCGCAACGCTTGTGCTCTCAACCTATCAAAATAGTGAATGGCTTCCTAAGGTTCTCACGAATGATGAATATGAATACATCTTGAAACTCGTAGGTTTAGCAGAAGCTGGACAATTCGACAGAGCTAGTTTGATACAAAAGAGTTTTGATCAGTATCGAAGTATCTTAATGAAAATACATCCAGCAAATTTCTTGACCTGTAGAAATACTAAGACCGGTCTAGAGGAATTTGGTTACAAATTTCCAGCACGCAAGTTCACCGCCCCTGCGGTTTCCATGACACCTGCACACATTCGATTCGAGACACATTTAGAGTCCTATTTATCGAATGGATATGGTCGTTCTGAAATGGCGATTCGTCCTGATGATTCATTTCCAATCGGATTTGCTAAGTCAACTTACTATCAGCGACTAGTGTCATCACTTTTTGCCGCGCACAAAAGTCTTTCCAGGCGTAAAGAAAAACTGTCGCAAATTCGAAATGAACTTATAAACGGTAACTACGAAGTAATCAGTCAATATTTTAATTTACTGGCTGATGATGATGATGGTTTCGATGAAGGCTACGAGCGTCTTGATGGATTTGCAATAGAAAGTGAAAGACTTATTCAAATATTAGAGAACGTTAAGTATGAAATTTCATTAGAAGTCCAGACCCTAACGGACTTAGTGCGAGAATTAGATGCTATAGGTGAAGATTTATCGGCCAATGATCCGAAGTTTATTGAAGCAATTAGTCAATTAAATGAGAAGGTTAAAATCGGACCTGTGCTTGTTTTTTCGAGATACACCGACACCTTGGATGGATTTCTCGAATACTTTGAAAAGTCCAGCCTTGCAAATGAAATTGATGGATATTCCTTATATTCGGGCGGTGATGTCTGGATAAGAAACGGTGGCACAGTCACTGTTGCAACCAAGAATGATGTAACCGATGCCTTAGAAGATGGTCGAATTAAGATTGTGTTCTGCTCAGACGCTGCATCGGAAGGTTTGAATCTTCAATCTGCCCAGGCCATCATCAATCTTGATGTCCCTTGGAATCCAGCACGGCTAGAGCAGCGAATTGGTCGTATCGCTCGTCTTGGCCAAAAAGCAGCAGAAGTTGAAATTGTTAACCTCTGGTACCCACGAAGCGTGGAAGCACAGATGTATCGCAGATTGTTAGAACGAAGAGACGAATATCAAATAGCAGTAGGAGAGTTTCCCGAAATATTTGGATCAGCGATTAAGGCAGCTGTATCCGATAGATTGTCGAATACCGGAATAGTCGCTGACCCTTTAACTGAATTAAAAGCCATGCGTAACCATTTTCAACGGGTGGCTTTGGAAGAGGTTTGGCAACGTGGATCATTAGATTTACCTCCCTCGAAAGCATTGCGCGAAGACTTGTTCAAATTTATTGAGGCAGTAGCCAGTTATGCGCCGAGTGTATTTTCAAGTTTCGTATATACCTCAGAGGTAGGACGTAGAGGATCCCTAACTTTGAAGTCGCCCGCTCTACATGCAGCTTCGGAAATAGGTACTGCGCCAATTGTAGAATCTGACTGGCTTGAAGTTGGTGTATTCGAAAACGAAGTTGGCCCCTTAGTTTTTGCGATTCGAGATTCGAATTCATCTTTTAGACTTCTCAAAGCGAATGCTATTGGTGCTCTTCTACTGGCTGCTTCGGGAATTTCAAATATCGAAGAATCTCATTATTCAACGGAAACTTTCACTGAAGAAAAGCTGCCCTGGGCAATGGGAGAGGCACTAAATTCCGAATACTTAGTTCCGAAGCACCAAAGTGGAGTAACAACTAAAAACCTGTCAGTTAAGCCTTTCCATCAGATTAATACAGAAGGCGTGCGCTTTAGAATCTTGGGAAAAGTTAAAGGAGCCAATATTGAAAGCTGATTTGAAGCGACCAACCTGGTACACCCAAGATCCTTCACCTGAGTCAATTGAAGCTTTGAGCTTATTAAACGGCATCTGGAATGAGGCTGCTACACGTTTTACGACTATCAGAGCTATTCAAAGCTCTAAAGGAAAAATAACTGCATTTGGGATTCAGAAATATTTGAATGAAATCATTGATGAACGATTTCCGGCAAATGACTGGGAAGGAAATAATTCTCGATATCGCAAAGGGGATACCTGGGTTCGAATTACTTTTAGACATCAAATGAGTGTTGGAGCTGAATTGTTTGATGTCATTAAAATGACAGGAAAAGAAAAGGTGAAGCAATCCCTATTGCTTGCGGCATCAAATGAGTTCCTAAAGATAATAAGCCCAAGAGATGCTGGCTCACTTACTTCTTTTGAAAAGCTTGCTCAGGAGATGGGTTACCTCGGCGGTACGACTGAAGTCCCGTTGATTCTTGGGTGCCTAAGTCCAATTTCACCTTTACCCGGTCCAGTCCATGAGCTTGTTTATGGACCAAGGCTTCGAGGAGATTAATGCGCTATCAAATACATCAGCATCGCTTTGGTTTGGACATCATTAATTCTGATCCAAAACTATCTGTGCAGGCAGTGAAGCCATAAATGTGTGTGAAACAGTCCGTGCCGAGAGCGAAAAAATGTATCTGCCCGTGACCGTGAAACAAGGTGGCTTCCGACAATCGAAAAAGAAAAATCCATTGAATACCCTAGATATTGAAGCTGCTTGTGGGCGAGAATTAGTAAATGGAAAGAAAGGGTTATCGTGGAATCATTCAGAGCTTGTCGAGACAATAAAATTAGGTGAAAAGTGAATTTTACTATAAACACTATTTTCCATTGCTTACTATCTCCTATTTTGGAAATCTATTCATTTCTCTTTCAATCCGAACGCGAAGGAGTTTGAAGTGTTCCTCGAAAGATTTGAAATTATCGATGAAGAGCGAATCCAACAAGGCGGGCAGGCTAAAGTTTTTGCATGTATCGACACCGAGACGGAAGAGCGAGTTGCGGTTAAAACTACAAAATTAGATAATCCTCAACTAGCACAGTCATATCAACGCGAAGTCAAGGCTCTCTCGCGTTTAGATAATAGTGGTGTCATACAAATTCTTGATCACGACATAGAAAATGATTTTGGCATTATTGTGATGCCATGGTTTGAGAATAATCTTGAAGAGTATCTGTTTGCGAATAATGGATTAACTCCTGTTAATCGACTCATGAGCCTAGTCATGCCAATCGCCAGCGCCCTTGCATATGCCCATGAGAACAAAGTTTTTCACAGAGATATTAAGCCAAGCAATATCATGATTGATGATTTTATATTAAGCCCAATAATTTCTGATTTCGGTGCAGCAAAATTGTACGGACCGCAAGAAACTGAAATGACAAACTTACATTGGACCTCTGGCGTTTTCACTCCGGAAGTACAAGGATCATCCGCGCAGCATGATGTTTACTCTTTTGGTGTGCTCGCTATTGAAATTCTAACAAAAATTAGACCAATGAATAGAGATAATGCACTTTCATTGCTCGACACAAAATCTAATGGTAAGGAAATTTTGAGTAAAGAAACAAAGGACATAATCAAGAAATGTCTTGAACTTGACCCAAAGGACAGATATTCAAGTGCGATTGAACTCAACTATGCTTTAGTACAGAGAGGTCAGAACGTACTTAAATTACAAAACAAAAATAAGTATTTCGCATGGATTAAACTTGACGACAGAGTTCGTACCAAACTTGCGCCACTTGCCGATGGATTTCCTAGTTTAGAAGTTGCTTTGAGAAAAGAGTTATCAAAAAATCTATATGCCTCCCCAATTCAAAATGAAGATGGAACATACAATAAAAAGGAATTCTGGCTAATTTCTGATCAGATGAAGTTGCACTTAGTGGCAAATAGCCAGAAGTCAGGCTGGACTGCGGTGCATGGAAATGTAGCTACATCAGAGGAGTTGGAATTTTACCGTAGAACGTGTCTCGAACTTGGAAATTTTGGTATCGACTGGGGAGTAAATGCCAATATGAATGAGTCTAAGAAATATTCGGAAGGCTTTATCTTTATCACACATAAATTTTCAGAATGGATAAATAGTGGACGTCCCGATGGAGAAATGTTGGAGTATGTTCACCAGGATATCGAGAAGTTGGCCAGCAGATGGAACAAGATTTTGGACGCTCGCGAGGAAGCTGCAATTCAAAATTTCACAACATTGAAGTATAAGAATGCATCCATCGAGGGATCACGCATATCACTAGAGCTTGAAGACCCAATTGACGATGAACTCGAGGGAACATTTTGGAAAATGGATTTTGGAAATCCTGAAATTGGTGAAGTTATGGCTCATATTGGAAGTGAAATGGAACTTCTCTTAGTCCGTGCGCCCCGAGGAAAGATTAGAAAGGCGGGACTCCTGATTCCAGAATTGGAAGCGGGGGAAGCTTCGCAGTTACGTAAGCAACGGGATGCTATTAACTCACTTTTAAAACGTTCATCAATTCAACCAAAGTTGGGCGATTTATTGGCAAACCTTTCTCAGGTGCCAAGTTTCACACCAAAGACGGTGCAACATTGGAGAAATAAGAATTTGGACGAATCCAAGCGGTTAACGGTGGAGAAGGCTTTAGGTGCTAAGAATTTCCTCTTAGTGCAAGGCCCTCCCGGAACTGGAAAAACTAGTTTTATTGCTGAATATGTGCATCAAGAGTTAAAAAGAAATCCGAATGCAAGAATTTTACTAGTGAGTCAAACACACGTAGCTCTTGATAATGCTTTAGATCGACTCATGGACAGCGATATTTCAGATTGTGTCCGGTTGGGTGCGGCTGATGACATACGCATCGCAACACGAAGTAAAAAGCTTTTGATTGATACACAGATGCAAGAATGGATGAAAGATTTACGTTCCAATTCGAACGGATTCATTGACCGTCAAGCACAAAACTTGGGGATAAATTTGGATGATGCACGCGCACTTCTAACTCTTTATGAGCTCGATGAGATACGTACAAGTATAGAAGATCTTAAAAAGGAAGTTTCTGAGCCAGAATTATCCAATTATAATGATTTAGATTTAAGTCGCGAATCATCTCTGACTACGGTGGAACTCTTAAAAAAGAAAACCGAAGATGAAGAGCGTATGTTTCTTCGATTGCGTGACCAGTTGGCAAGTAAATTGACAATCCCTAAGAATTACGATGGACTCGACATAGAACAAATAAGAGGGGCCTTGTTGGGTTCCAAGAGAGTTACAAAAGAGTTTATTAAATTGGTGGATACGCAGGCAAAGTGGTTAGAGCGAGTGGGATCTTCGAGTCAGCTAACTTCAGTTTTTCTGCAGACTCGTAGAGTATTAGCGGGCACATGTCTCGGATTTATGTCTCATCCAGCCGTCAGGGAACTAGAATTTGATATCTGCATAATTGATGAAGCTTCTCGGGCAACTATTAGTCAAGCGCTTGTCTCCATGGTCAGATCGTCTAAGTGGATTGTAGTCGGTGACAGCAATCAGCTATCTACATCCGAGATTGAGTTGAAAAGCAAGGAAAGTAAAGAAATTTTAAACAGGTATGAGATATCTGCGGATGAAGTTGAAGAATCAATATTTTCATTCCTTGATAAAGAATTACCAGAGAGCGCAAAAACTTCTTTAAATGTTCAGTACCGCATGCGGGACGAGATAGGACAAATGATTGCTGATTTGTTCTACCCGAATGCTCTAGAATCCAAAGGGCCGAAGCTGGATTCGAAGATTGCCTCATTTTTCCCTGCAGTTTCATGGGACGACACGTCCAATTATCCCAACCGCGAAAAGACAGAATTCCGTGACAAATTATCCTATTCCAATAGAAATGAAATACTTATCATTCGAGATAAATTAAAGCAGTTGCGGAACTTTATTGATTTGGGACTACTGAAACCTGAAAAACCGTTTGAAGTCTTGATTATTGCGCCATACGCTGCTCAGATTATCCAGGCAAAATCTATTATTACCAATGTTAAGGAATATCCTTTTAGCATTGAGTTTAATTCAATCGATGCAGTTCAAGGCCGTGAAGCAGATATAGTCTATTTTTCATGTGTTAGACAAAATGATCGTTCCGAGGTTGGATTCTTGGGTGCCAAGCATTGGCGTCGTATAAATGTAGCGTTGTCTCGAGCACGTTATTCGTTACACATCATTGGTGATAAAGATTTCTGGACTGGCACGTCCTCAGCTTTATCTGGTGTCGCACGCTATATCGACGAGCAGAAGAATCCAGCATTCCAAGTTATGGGTAAAGATTATGATTGACCGATATAAATTCCTCGAAGCGCGGTATGCATCTGTCCACCAACATCTAAAATTGTTGGCTATAGAAAATATTGCTATTCCAATATCCAAATTAGATATCGATGTGTTAGGGCAGCAAACAGATGAAATTTTGCCGACCACAGAATACATTTTGAGATTTGTGGATTTAGGTATTGATTCGATTGAAGGTTTAGCTGAGGCGCTAGGCTTTTCTGAAAGCCTGATAATGGACCTCATTGCTCTAGAAGAATTAGCGGGTAATTTGAGCTATTCGGGAAGCCCGACCAAAATTGCGATTAGGCCTCAAGGCCGTGAGACCTTACGAACAAAACAAGCGGAAACGCCAAAATCGACGACTAAGCAGATTATTTTCGACAATGCGCAATGGCAAATTAAGTCTTGGCCATTTAGTGATTTTGAGACCAAGAGTTCACTCGACAAAACTAAAACCTCATATTATGAGATGGGTAAGACACAAAAACACACAATTGGTCAGGCAGATCTTGACATAATTCAAATTAATCGAGTTCTTGAAAAGCAGAATAAGCGAGCCAAATTCGAAGTACACCACATACATAGAGTTTTAAAACGCAGATACGGATTTAAGATAGCCAAACTAATGATTTTTTATTCAGAAACCGGAGAATCTGATTTCATTATTGTGATTAATGATGAGCGCTCTATGGAACATGAATCAATTCTTCGAGCAGCGGGTGGACTTGAGTCTTTAGGCATAGACTTTGAAAAAGTTGGAGCGAGCGAGGCGCTTGCCACTTTAAAAGCCTTAAGTAGTCCTGTAGATGCACCGCAAACGACTGAGGACGGGGGCCCAATTGGTCCTTATGAACACGCCCCTCTCTTAGAAGAGGCCTTGGATACAGCCTCAAAGCGCTTGCTAATTATGTCTCCATGGGTAAATGAAAGAGTTGTTACCTCGCTTTTCCTGGGAAAACTAGAAAGCTTGCTTAAGCGAAATGTGAACGTAGTCATTGCCTGGGGATTTGGAACCGATCGCCCAAGCGAGGCAAACAAAAGTAGTAAACGCCCACTCGAGGCGCTTTTTAAATTGTCAGAAAAGTATCCAAAAAACTTTCAATTTATAAAGTTAAATGAGAGCCACGCCAAGATCTTGATTTATGATGATGTCTATATTGCAACAAGTTTTAACTGGCTTTCATTTATGGGAGATAAGCGGCGAAAATACCGTACAGAAATTGGTGAAATGCGAACCAATGCAAATGTCGTCCAAAAGCGATTTAATCTTATGATGGAAGAATGTACAAATCAGGGAAGACCTATGAGGCTAGATCTAATTCCAAAGGATTAGGCTACTTTGCAAGCTGAGCAAGGACCTGCGCAATTTTGCGTTGATCCACCCGTTGTGGCTTTTCAAGTGTAATTCGGATTAATTGGTCCTTACTCTCAAAAGTAGCAAGTAGTTCCTTAGCAGTTGGATTCAATTCCATTTGGATACTTACAGTTTTCATGATTCCATCAATCAATTCTGTCGTATAGGCCTGTGAAGAAGCCTCAATTATGAGATTGCGACCATCAAGCTGGAGTACATGTTTGTGTAAATTCTTCTTAGGATTTTCATTTCTATCTGTCTTTAGTTCCCATAAGAAGTTAGATGAATTTGACTTCGATTTTGAAATTCGTTGAGGTTGTAGTTCCACTAGTTTCTTATAAAGTGGTGAACTAGAACTTGGAAGTTCACCGAGTGCCTTCAGTTGATCCGAAATTGACTTGGTAATCGTTCTTTCGAGTTTTGTGTCTGGCATATTCAAATCTATGCCCAAAGTGGCTGCGATGGCTTGCTTAAACCTAAGTTTATAAGAAACTAAACCCCCGCTTGCAACTAGGCCACGAGTTCGACTGCCAGCTTGCATGAATGAATAATCGCCACTTGTTTGAGAGCGACGCGTCCTTTCATTCTCGTTAGTACTCACAAGGAGGGCGGCGACATTATCTGCCCAAGTGTTGACTTCGTCAGCATTGTTGAGTGTTTGTTGCTTAAGGGCTGTAGCAATTTTTCCAATCTGTTCCATCTCAAACAGCGATGTTTCGTAGGAGGAAAATGTTGACTCACTTCGAGGATCTATTCCTAATGCTCGCAAGTGATTATTCACGGATGTTTTCATGTGACGAGCGAAATTTTGAACTCGCACATAGTAAATCGTTAGATTGAAAAACTCTTCTGCCATAGCTTTTTCGTTATGCGAGTTCGCCATTGCGTCTGTTCGTACAAGCACCTCGTGAATTTTCCTGACAGCCGTTGACCCGGGAAATGTTGCAATGATCTGGCAAATGTCCCTGAGTCCCTCTAATTGGGCGCTCATTGAGGCCTTTCGGTCCGATGCCGATAAGGGAGATTCCCCCCAGATCGCGAGAATCGCCGACGGAAGGTAACTCCATTCCAGTTCTGAGCGCACTTCGTTATAAGCGGTCTCCACATATCGCTTCGTGGCGACCGCCAAAGCTTCACCTTCTATCGGGAATTTGATAGCTGACCCATTTCATTAGTTCTGACAGGAATAATTTATAGTGCTCTTAGGTTACACGTCATGAGCGCAAAATACCAGAATGGACGAAGACATAGAGTTGTATAGATTTCTATAGGTATGGTATGGTTTCCCTAGTTAGTAAAGCACCCGCCCTAGATTCGAAGGAATCAAAAGCGTGCGAGACGTAAAAAGCTCAAAAAACATAAGTAAGACGCTGGTTTTACAAGTTGTCAGGCCAGTTAAAAGATTACGAGAGGCACTGCAAATGGTTAAAAACTATGTAGAAGAAGACTTCAAATGGGATCGTCGATTTGCGGTAGCCAAGGACAAATCCCAAAAAAGGGAGCCTGGCAAATTTGTCCATAGGAAAAAGGGAGAGAAGCCCAAGAATGCCCTGCTAATTAAATTTGCGGCTGAGTGCAAAAAAGACTCAATTCGCGACATCGAAGTGGCAAAGATGCGAGTGAGTAAAGCGCGTAGAACCCGCCACAAGGCTGAGTCAGAAGGCCGTACGAGCCATCGATCCGAGAAGCGCTATTACGAGTGCCACAAGCATGCAGTTCCTCAGTACCACCTGACCAAACTTGGAGTCGAGGAATATTCAGAGCTCTTTGACTCAACCAAGAGAGGGGAGTTCTCACTTGCTGCCTGAGATATCACTTATCGAAGAAGCCATCCGTAGTCACCTAGGCATTAAATTCGGGAGACTAACGCTAAAGGAATTTGACGTTACAACCACTTATAAGTACCCACAAGGTCAGATGATTCGCAAAACCACAATTACCGAAATCGTCCGCGATGGCGTTGTAGTTAAGAGTTTCATGAAGAAAGGATTAGTCAATGTCATTTGAAATCACACCATCAGCAGGTCAGTTACGCGAACTCTTGCCAGAAGTTGCAGCACGCATGGAGGAAGATTTCGTTATCAATCAACTGCGCGCACTTGGCATCATCTTTACTAAGCGTCGCGTAAAGCATGAGCTTGTAATCGAAATTCCCATGACAACGCACTATGTAATGCGGATACGCGCCGTAGATGTTGGACCTGGAGGACGCAAAGAGTTCGTCACATTTGTTCGTGTACAACAGGCACGAATCGGCAATAAGGCTACCCAGCCAACAATCAAAGAAACTATTCGCGCTCATGTAGAAATCGTGAGCACGAAGGAGGATGACAGTTTTACTACTTTTTCATACACACTTCATGAATCAAGCATGGAGGACATTATTCGGTCAGCTATCGAAGGGACTTATCAAACTCGCAACTTGATGCTTAAGCCTGTTGAAAAGAAAACAGCACGAAAGAAGGCTCGCAAGCACCCCGACCAAGAATCACTTGGGGGTATTGATGATTAAGACCCGAAAAGCATTGTATTTACAGCCGTATATCGGAAGGATTGATAAATGATTTTAACCCCAGGTCAGCTCTATTTCATTAACGAGCAAGATGTGAAAACTGGATCACGGTCTAGTTATTACAAAATAGGTATTGTGCGCGATGCCGACGGACGTGATTCAAAGAATCGATTGCTCGAACACCAAACCGGAAACCCACGCAAGTTATGCATAGTTGAAGCGTTATCTATGCCTGCCGTTGAAGCTGTTGAAACCAATCTGCACTACCTCTTTGCCCGTAATCGCGTGATGGGGGAGTGGATGCATTTCAACGATGCCGAATTACAAAGCGCAATAAAGAAGGCTAAAGAGTTAGCTGCTGAAATGAGTGAAAATATCGAGGACTATAAGACTGCCAAGGTATTGAAGACGACCATTAGCAATGGCTCAAAGATTGAAGCCACCGAGGAAGCTGAAGACTGGTACGTACAGATTCAAGACCTCAAGGTCATTCTTGATGCATGTGATGAAGCTTTGATTCAATATGACAATTACATCTATCAAGCTATTGAGCAGGGCATCGACGTTTCGGGTCGTGCCTCTGTTCAAACTCGATCTGGCGCTAAACGATTTGATGAAAAACTATTTGCCTCCAAGTACCCAGAACTATTCAAGAAGTACTCAACGACAACTTATCCAATCAAGGGCTCTTTCAGGATTAAGCCTGCCAAGGACTGGATTCCTGATTTAGGTCTTCTTGGCGAAGAGCAGGTTGAACTAATTGCATCCTTCAAAGATCAGTTACTGAATGCAGATCATTCTATGGATACTGGATTTGCGCTGCACGAGAAGCATCTAGGTGTGCATGAAATAAGAAAGTATGCAGAGTGGAAAGTAGATATTGCCAACGTAAAGCTCCGAGTTATGACCGGTAGTGCAGATGGCATTGAATATATCTGCACATGGAAGCGCGAGAAGAAGGAAACAATTTCCTTTGACAAGACATCTCTCCAAGCTGCATATCCAGTGGAGTACAACGCTTGCGTGATTCAAGGAGCAGAAACTATTGCCCTCATTGTCGAGCCAAAGGTGGCGCACTAATATTGAACTCTTCAAAGGTTGTTTCACAAATTGCCTCCATTTCTCGAAAGAGGGGCTTAGTCCTCCCCTTTCCGAATGTCAGACGTAAGTGGGAGACTTATTACTATGAGTAACAAAACGGTCCGTACCGATCCTCCGAGTGATACTGCTAACAATCAAGATGCACTCGTATTTGCTCTCTATCTTCTCAACGGGGCAGATAAAGATGTAGATGTTGAAGAGATGTTCTTGAAGTGTCACGAGTTAGCCCCTGCACGGTTGAGTTGGCGTACGCGTCCCGATATCCCTGACTACAAGAAGGTTTCCAAAGCTCTTCAATCAGTTGAAGCATCGACTCATGTTGGGCTCTTCCATCACACAAACCAATATGCACGTCGCCTAACACTGGATGGCGTTCGATGGGTAGAAACCTATCTACCTATTCTTGAAAAAGTTTATTCAAATTCACCCGTACAAGCATCGAAAACAACAAATATGTACGAAAGAAAGCGTCATGAGATAAAGAGTAGTGATGTATGGAATCTTTATAAAACAGATTCAAATTCATTGACGATTGTTGATTTTGCTTCAGTACTTCAATGTTCTGCAGCAAGCTCACCTGTCACCTGGGCATCTCGTGTTCATGATGTAAAGAGAGCAGCAGATGTTCTAACAGACAACGAATTAATGTCATTCGCCCAACTAGTCGAGCGTAAAGTATTGAACGGAGAAGAGAAGTAAATATGAGTAAACGCCAAGGTCAACTTAAATACACACAACGCGGTTTTCAGCAAGATGCCGAAGAAGCCATGAAGGGCGATGTCATGCGCGCTCTTATCGAACTTATCACCAATGCCGATGATGCTTATGATGGCAAAGGCAATGGCTATATCGAGATTAGTTATATCAAATCTACTGATCCATATAAAGGTGTTTTCATCGTTCGTGATAAAGCTGGAGGACTACAAGGTTCTCGTATGGAAGAAGCTTTCACAAACCTAGGAGACAAAAATCAAAAAGCTGTCGCCGAAATGGGTACTCGTGGACTTTTTGGACGTGGTGCAAAAGATATTGCTGCTCTAGGCAGAGCGCGATTTGTTTCAATTTGCGATAGTAAATACAGCACTCTTGAAATTAATCATCGAGGAGAATATGAAATGGACTTCTTCGATGATTCACCCACGGCAGACGCACGTTTAGAAACGGGCTTATCTGAAGCGGAATCTGGCTTAACAGCAGAACTTTATCTACACGAACGCCACCGTGTCCCATCAGCATCTGAAATGGTTGAGAAGTTGGAAACAAACGTTCAACTTCGAGATCTAATCAATCGAAATGAAGTTACCTACTTTGACGAGCGCACTAAGACTAAAAAGCGTTTAGAAGGTCTGACTCCAACTGGCGAATTAGTTCTTGATCAGACCATTGCAGTCCCAAATTTTAAGCTTCCAGTACGTCTAAGTGTTTATCGCTTGCCAACGAAGGAGTTGGGATCTATAAATGGGTATTCGCGACATGGATTAGTTGTAAGCGGACGCGGTGCAACTTACGAGAACACATTTTTACATCTTTCTAATCGCCCAGAGGTTGGCTGGTTCTGTGGGCGTCTTGAAGCACCAGAGATACATGACTTATCACGTGCGATTGATGATGAAGGGGGCATGGATGAATACAACCCAACTCGTGTGATTAGCCGAAGTCGAGAAGGATTGGTTCGCGAGCACCCTTATTGGCGTGCACTTTGTGCAGCAGTTGAACCTTACCTAAAACCCTTAATAGAAGCTGTCGCAGAGGAAGAAGGCGCACAACGTCGCGAAGGAGAGAAGTTACGTAATCGCTTCAATGCCCTAAGCAACACTTTGGCAAACAAGTTACAGGAATTGCTCGATGCAAGTGACTCAGGTGAAATCCCTACAGAGACAGGGACAGAAGACTTTTTCCAAGACCTTACAATTATTCCTCCGCGGCGCATTTGTAAAAAGGGCGAGGTAGTATCACTCACAGTACGCGCACCAGAAGGTATGGATCTGGGTCCTCTTCAAGTTTCTATCACTTCCGGAACAAATGTCATTGAAATTATTGACATTCCTGATCCATCTAAATGGGTCCAGCATGAGCGCTTGCCGGTTGTAAGCAACACAATCAGATTCAAAGCGACATCAATAGGTACCGCAAAAGTCTTTGCCACAAGAAGTGACGTTTCTGCAGCTTGTGAAGTTACAGTTATTGACTTTGATCCGCCTGAAGATGCCATTCCCGATTCGCTTGTTTTTGATCCAGATACAGTGAGTGTTGCGCCGGAAAAACGTAAAGTTCTCATACTTAGAGCACCCATCACCTATGCGGGTGAACGAGCGCACATGACAGTTACTGAAGGACTCTTAGATGCTCAATCTGTTGTAACTCTCAAGCCAAATGCTTCAGGAACTGCCTGCGAAGCACGTGTTGTATGTGTTGCGGGTCGAACCGAGGGTACAGAAGTTGTTAACGCAACTGTTGGGAGTGCCGTGGCTAAAGTTACTGTGAGAATTACTGAAGCAGGGCACAAAAGAAATCCAAAACTGGACTTCGAATTAAGTGGCCGTGATAACCCACCGCAGAGAGTTACAGCGAGCATCGAAGAAGGCCGATTGATGATTCGCATGTACGGAAAACATCGTTCACTTAAAAGCATTTTTGGTGCTTATAAAACAGATGGTTTTGAGAATGAAAACTCCCCAGAGGCAAGCGCAACAATCTCAGAAACGCTGGCTCAACAACTCGCTTCATATGTTGTTGAACGTGAAGCCGAAATGCATCCAGAACGCTTTAGCGATGCAGCGATGTATTTTGCCCGTCAGCAGCAATTAGTTCCTGATTTCGTAGTTGCCCTACAAGCGGGTTTGGTAAATCGATAGGGCATGGACCAACTTTTAACAGATTTGGTACCTTTCAACGGGAATCGAGAGATTCTCCTTCATTGGGAGAACTTTTCGAACCCAGTGATTAATTCTCTTTATCGAATGCTCTCCCAACATGTATATGGTGACTCTTGGCGTGAGGGTATTTGTTATAAACACATTGAAGGGCTTTACCTTTCCGACTTGATGGATACGCCAAATGTGGGAGAACTACGTAAAGTTCAAATACTTGAAGAGTTAATTGGAGTTTTTAGTGCATTTGAGAATGATGGAGACGCCTTCCTCGTTTCTCCCGAACTTGATGTAGAAGACTTCGATTATCCGGATTCAATTGATGACGCAACTAATTTCGAAGAACTTATCTCCGGAATTATCCAGGTTTATAACGCATATCGACGCGTAGACGACCGGGCAATGGCGATTCTCCGCGGACGTGTACCAGCATTTCTGACGTCTCTTCGCACCTTAGACGATATCGGATTAGAGTTTTCCGTTACGAGGGAACGCATACGTCAAATTGAAAGTAAGTACATCAGCTTACAAATAGACCCATTCAAAATAGAAAATTCGCTCCTTAACGGCTTCGTTGAAACTCTTGAATTGTGCGCAAATGAAGAAGAATTCATTTCTATCCTTACAGAAGCAGATTTGTTAGGTAAAGAGACAATCACGGTCTCAAAGCTAAAATCCGTTTTATGGGTTTTGGGACTCGAAAATCTAATCGCCCGCGTGGAAGCCCTTGAAACAGCCTGGGATGCACAACTGGATGCAAAAGGCGCACTCAGCGAAATAGCGCAAAAGTACCGAAACAAATTTGGCCTTATAGACCTTGCCGTATACACCGCCGAAACAAGATCTAGCGATGTCGAAGCATTTGAAGCCATAAAGAAGGCTTATCCACGTTCAATGCTTAAAGGACGTTTGGTCTTAGCGCGCACAGCGCGATTAGATACGGCCTTTGAGAACGCAATTGGCAAACAGCTCAAAGTTTTTGGGCATTTAGAACCAGAAGTTGTTTTAGTTGGAATTGAGCGTCAAGCAAGTTATCGCCAAACCGTGCTTTTTGGTACAAACGCTGATCAAATTGCTCTAATAAAGGAGGTAGCCGGAGAAAACCCTTCATATGAAACTTATAAAGAAAATACCAATCAAGAACCAGAACTCAGCCCCACCGACATTTGGTTCCTCGAGATTTTTCAGGATTCGCCAAATGGAATGATGCACCGAAATGAACTAACTTCAGCAGCACTTCGAGATGGCAAAAATCTCAATTCCGTAAGTGTTTTCTTATTATTCAATCCCTTGATACGACCTGTGGGTTCATCTGTTATGGCATTGGCAAATGTGAAAACTGATCCGGGCTTCGTAAAGCGATATGCAAACATCGCGAATGCTGCCGAAGATAAGACGCACGTCGAATTTGAATTTAGTGGGGCAAATATACTTTTAAGAATAACCCCTAATCTCAACACTATGACCGCAGGGGTGCTATTTCCACCATTGGAATTGCGAGCGATGATTAAAGACATCGTATTCCCTGTCGGGTGTAATTGTGGGCGTATGGAATCTATACAGCAACTCCGACTTCGCCCTCCAAATTTTTGGACCGGTTTCACTGCCGCAATTAAACATGCTATGAATGAGCATCAGTATATAAAGGGAGAAGAGATTAGGATTCTTCTAGATTTTGAAAAGCCAGAAGCATTAGTTATGAATATTAGTGAATGAATCAGATGCGCAAAAATTAGGCAGAAATAAATGCTAGAAGGAACTATCATTATTACAAACTAGAAGGGCACTTCAATTTCGAGTTGGAAGGCGAAAAAGTGAGTTATATTGAAAATGGTTTGGAATTGAGGTATTGATTGACAAATAATGAATCAAAGTATGACAAAACTTCAGTCACATCCATCTATGAATTTGCGGTAAAGCTTATCGGCAAGACTTTAGCCGAAGCAGTAAATCTTCCTGAAGGCGTGACGAATACTAGGAACCGAGGAGATTTGGGTTCATTGGTTGAAAAGTACTACTTTGAACACACGCCACCAAATAATCATGATCCAGATTTTAAGGAAGCTGGTCTCGAGCTTAAAACTACCGGCGTCTTGTTTAAATCGGAAAAATTTAGAGCCAAAGAACGACTTGTTCTTACAATGATTGATTATGAAGCAATCGTCAAAGAAAGCTGGGAGAGTTCAACTTTCCATAATAAATGCAAATTGATGTTGATTCTTTTGTACTTATACACAAAAGAGAAATCTGTCATTGACCGCAAATTTGTGCTATCGCCCCTGCTATATGAAATCCCAAAAAATGATGCAGAACAAATAAGGCGTGACTGGGAGTTTATTAGACAGCGCGTCTTGGATGGGAAAGCCCATGAACTCTCCGAAGGGGACACTTTCTATTTAGGAGCCTGTCGCAAAGGATCTGGTGGGGAGAGTGAAGCTTTAAAGAAACAACCTTTTTCTACTGAAAGGGCTAAGGCGAGAGCCTTTTCTTTCAAGCAAAGTTACGTTAATAAACTTATAGACAGAGAATATGCTAACCAGCCGGTATTAGGCATTAATCTAGGTGCGACGTTTGAGGAAGTGACGAAATCAAAATTCCAACCCTACTTAGGAAAATCAGTGGAGGAAATTTCAGTCGCCCTTAACTATTTCCAAAAGAGCGCGAACCACAAAGGTTTTCTGAAAGATGTAGTGAATCGAATACTTGTAAACGAAGAGCAGCTCCCACTTGAATTGGACAAAGCGGGAATTGAAATAAAGACGGTCCGTTTAACGAAATTGGGTAGTCCGCGCGAAGCTATGTCGTTTCCTGGATTCAAGTACCTGGATATTGTGGATGAGAACTGGGAAGATTCCAGTTTTTTTGACAAAATAGAACACAAATTCCTTTTCGTAATATTCCAATTAGATGAATTTGATGTGGAGAGACTGGAAAAAGTCTCCTACTGGAATATGCCATATACCGATCGCGTAGAGGCGCAACGTGTTTGGGAAGAAACTAAACGCAGAGTTTCTATAGATGCAAGTGACTTACCACGCTCGAGTGAAAGCCCCGTTGCCCATGTACGCCCAAAAGCTCGTGACGGTGCGGATAAATTGCCGACGCCACAAGGTGATTTCCAGGTTAAAAAGTGTTTTTGGCTAAACAAAGGATATATCGCAGGCGTAGTCCGCGAATTAGCTTAATTCTTTATGTTAGTGAAGGTTATTAGAAATTAGAGGGTCATTTGTCTAATTCGTCAGCCAAGACCTTTCCAACTTTTTCTATTAAGCCTATGACAAGGGCATTACCCATAAAAAAAGCACGTTTACTGTCTGCAACTACTTTTCCTTGATTATCTAATTGTGTCCAATTATCAGGAAACCCATTAAGCCTTTCAAGCTCTATCGGCGTTAAGCGCCGGTAACCATTCTTTGTTTGAATAATATGTTTAAAACGAGAAGGTGTATTGCCACCTTCTGCCGTAAGAATGGTGCGACTGGGGTTAGTTAGTAGATCTGGGAATGCCATTTTTCCTTCTGCGTAGGTATAAGAAGTGCCGGACCCTTTGTGAGTTCGCTCAATACTCTTTGCGCCTTTCAGGTATTTCCATTCCTTGATGCGCTTCTCTTCGACCCAATATTCATCGGAAACTTGAGAATCTGGTTGCAAGACATCACCGAGAACCATTGCAGAGTTAGAAAGTTTTGCTTCAGATTTAACAGTGTAAGCGATTCCGTCTACATAGTAACCAGAGTTCAGGAAGGGGCTTTTGCCACCGCCTTTATTAAAGCGAGTACTGACTTGATCGACTTCATCGAGTAATTCAATTTGTTGGAGTTCTGAATTTATTGTTCCAATTGGTAACGCGCGTGCCAAAATTCCAGTCTTACCTATGATGCTTTCAGGTGTCTGTTTTTTTGCACCCTTTTTCTTCTTTGTTGCCACGATAAATACGCGTATTCGTCTTTGAGGAAATCCATATTCAGCAGCATTTACTACTCGCCATTCAATGGTGTAGCCCTCATCGCCCAAGGTTTTTAACATAACGGCAAAATCTCTTCCACGCTGATTTGAAGGTGACTTAAGTAATCGATCCACATTTTCTAGGAAGATAAACTTGGGCTTTTGACCATTCACTAATCGAAGGATTTCCCACCACAAGACTCCCTTTTTGCCTTTTAAGCCCTTTGCGCTATTTAGTGTTTTCGCGACTGAGTAATCTTGGCAAGGAAACCCGCCGACTAATAAATCAATATTTCTAGGAAGAGATTCAACATTTGCAATATCTTCATTGCTATGGCCATGCTCACCAAAGCGGGCAACGTAAACGTCAGATGCATGTTGAACTTTCGTGGCAGGTTCCCACTGATTTGAAAATACAGTTTTCCAGCCCGCCCGAGCTAGGCCAATGCGAAACCCACCAACGCCTGCGAATAATTCTGCGACATTGCCAACCGGGTTAACCGGTTCTTTATAACCCTTGGATTTATAGGCCACTTGGCACCTCCAGTGAGAAGCATAGGAACATCCGCCGACAAAAGCTGGGATCGACTCAGCTTAAAATTCATAACTTTGCGCCTTTTGGCTTAGGGATTTTCATACGGAAAAGTCGCTTTCGCTCCGGGAATGAGAAAAGTCGCCTACAATCCTCATTTTGCGCCTTTTGGAAAATTGAGTTGGTGCTTAGATTTTTAGAACAAAGTGAATACGCTTAGCTTATGCAACCAAAAATTGGATTAGTCAGAGACTTGTTACTTGGTCAAGATACGTGTTTGGTTATTCCTCCTTATCAGCGCCCATATGAGTGGACTAGAGACCGCTGGCAGAGTCTTATTAGAGATATTGCTGAAGGAACGACAAATCAGCGAGAAAGTCACTTTATTGGTGTCGCCATAACGACGGAGAGCAAACCTGAGTGCTCAAAAGCAGATAGTCCACTGCTGCATAAACATATAGACATTATTGACGGGCAGCAGAGACTCCTAACATTGCGAATTTGGTTGCAAGCTATTTTGGATCATTCAAAAGATGAGGGTATTGATCTAAATGTTAAATTTACCAACGTCTATTGCCAGGAGACTGATTTAGAAAACTGGGATTTAGTGATGAATAAGAAGTGGATTCACAATTATAGGAATTTCAAGGCCGAAGAGAGTGGATTACTCCATGCATACACGTATTTCAGATGGATTTTGTGGCTCGGGAAGGATGCAATGAATGAGCAGGAACCTCATGAAACGCCTAAACTTTCGAGAAACCAAGAATCCATGACCAGCTTTTCTGAAATAGAGACATATTGGAAAGATTGTTTAATAAAGAGGAACACTAGCCAAAGCGCAAATGGAACATCTTTACGAATATCTAAATCAACCGGATATAGCTCAGCAGATTTATTGAAGTCAACTGTAGACAAACTTTCCTTGCTGGTTCTTGAAGTGAATAATCAAGATGAAGATCCAGCGGATATTTTTAATGCATTGAATGGTCAGCGAACAGAAATGATGCAATTTGACCACTTAAGGAATTTTATTTTTGCAAATATTAAAGAACCTGATTTAAGATCAGAATTGTATGAAAACTCATGGAAGAATGTTGAACGTCAAGTAGCAAAATTGAAAATTGGTGTAAAGGGTTCCTCGGCATTCGACACTTTCCTATACGATCTTTTGATTTCGTTAGGTGAAAGACGTTTCCAATTGGTAAGTAAGGATAAAACAGCCCGACAGTTTGCAAAATATTACAATTCGAATCGTAATACTTTACTTGCCAAATCTATAGCCGAAAAAGTTATTCTAACTAATTTAGTAAGTTGGGCGAGCATTAAGAAAAATGGAACACCAATTGAAATTGGACGGGAAACCAAAGAGTTACCCGACAAGGTAAAAACATCCTTATTGACAATGGAATGGATGTCAAGCGGCCCAGTCGTTCCACTTCTATTGAATTTGGTTAATCGGTTCTACTTTGAAAATTTTGCGAAGGAAGATTTACAACGGGGAATTAGTTTGGTGGAAAACTATTTGGGGCGATATATTATCTCTGGCGATCCTCTTTCCCCTCTACGTGCCTCAATCATGAATATCTGCGGGCAACTTGGAGGCGATTACACACTGGAGCGCTTGGAAGATTTATTGCAGCAGACTAAGCATAATGATTTAGATTTGAAGAAGAGATTACTTCCATCAGGAGTGAGCAAAACTGATCCATACAGTTCAAATGGAAACATTTACGAAAATAGAACTTCGCGGCAGATACTTGCTCTATTTCAAGGAATTGAAAGAAACCTAGTTGGTGAGCATTGTTCTAATTTACTACGCAGCTCACAATCTGACGTTTTAACAATCGACCATATATTCCCTCAATCTTCAGATAAATGGAAAGCAGATATCCGCAAGTGGGAGGAATCTACAAGTGCTTTAAAGAATCGTCTGCACACTCTCGGTAACTTGGCTGTTATACCTAAGTCAATAAATACAGAAATGTCCAATGAGAGATTTTTAAAAAAGAAAGAAATTTTAATTGAAAATAGATTTGTGAAACTGTCGCTGAATGAAAACTGGCAGGCGGAGAGAATTGGAAAATGGACACCTGAGTTAATTGATGCACGAGCGGAGATGTTATTAACAAATTTTCTCCAGTATTATCCCTTTTAATAAATATTGAGTTTTTGATAATGGATGGATTCTAATCTCTTCATTAAACTCTGTTTATTCCTTCCCTAGACATTGCATTTTATGACTGTTTATTTCCTATTAATTTTGAAGCAATATCGACATTTTCCTAATTTCTAAGTTACCATCCAATCATGCTTGCCTACTTAGCCACCAAGGATCAATTTCTCTTGGATGCACCTGAAATTGAAGACAAGGTTCGTGCTGAAGTGAAGCGCAAACTTGGGCATAACGTAGGTGAATCTGAATATTCCTCTTGGCGTAATTCCCTCGGAAATAACATGTTCCATGCACTGAATACACCTTCAATACCTGGTGATGCAGGTGTAGCAATTGAATACCGAGTGAATGGGCGGGCATTTAGAATCGATTTTATGCTTTCTGGAAAGAATGCGAGTGGCAAAGAATCATTATTTATTATTGAGTTAAAACAGTGGACAGATATTGAATTCTCAGATTTAGCAGAACATGTGAGCACATATCTAGGCGGTAGCAAGCGAGATACGACGCACCCTGCATATCAAGCATGGAGCTATCTAAGCCACTTGAAAATGTACAACGAATATATCTATGAAACAGATGTATCCGTGAATGCATGCGCATACTTGCACAACTGTACAGACGCGAAAGTAGTGAATGATTCACGTTACGAAGAAAAATTGCGCGAAGTTCCAGTCTTCATTAAAGGGCAAAGTCAGGAATTACGGGATCTCATTAGTTCAAATATTGCAGAGGGTACTGGTACTGCATTACTTGAGCGCATAGATACTGCTGTCATCCGTCCATCGCAACAGTTGGCAGATTCTGTGGGATCAATGCTAAAAGGACATGAAGAATATGTGTTGTTGGATGAACAGAAGACAGTTTTGGAAAAAATTATAAAAGCTACAAATGATTCATTAATTGGGCAAAAAAGAGTATTAGTAATTAATGGTGGTCCAGGTACCGGCAAATCAGTAATTTCGATTAATGCACTCGCGCGTTTGACGGGTCAAAGATTGAACGCCCGATATGTAACTCCAAATGCTGCGCCTAGAGCCGTGTTTGAAGCAAAACTCAAAAAAATATTTGGTAAGGCAGACATTAGGAGTCTTTTTAGTGGATCTGGGTCTTTTACGGAAACCTCTGCGGAGAGCTTTGATACTTTAATCGTCGACGAGGCACATCGATTAAAGATGAAGTCCGGAATGTTTAGAAACCTTGGTGAGAATCAGGTAAAGGAAATCATCAACTCTGCGCATACGTCAGTTTTCTTTATTGATGAAGCCCAAAAGGTTACCTGGGCAGATGTCGGTGAGATTTCTATGATTGAGGAGCAGGCAGGTTTGGCTGGTGCTTTGGTTGAGCGGTTAGAACTGACCTCACAATTTCGTTGTTCGGGATCTGATGATTACATGGCCTGGCTTGATGAAACTCTTGGCGTGCACCCAGATTCCAACCACTACTTTTCAAAAGATAAGTTTGATTTTCAGATATTTGATAATCCAGTAGAACTTCACAACATGATTAAAGAAAAGAACAAGCTCAACAATAAATCACGGGTAGTTGCCGGGTATTGCTGGGATTGGATAAGTAAGAATAATCCGAAATTATCTGACATCGTTATTAGCGAATTTAATTACAAGGCAACCTGGAACCTAACTGCTGATGGTGGCGAATGGATTATGAGCCCTAATTCGGTCGAAGAAGTTGGATGCATTCATACATGCCAGGGATTAGAAGTAGATTATGTGGGAGTCATTATTGGTAGGGATCTAATTGCCCGAGATGGGATTTTGCGCACTGACCCTTCAGCCCGTGCCAAGACAGACAAATCGCTGTCAGGGTTCAAAAAGGAGTTTAAAGAAGACCCAGTGGCTGCCGAAATAAAGGCTGATGAAATTATCCGAAACACCTATCGAACTTTAATGAGCCGCGGAATGAAGGGTTGCTATGTATATTTTGTTGATCCAGAAACTGCTGCGCACTTTAAGAAGTTACTACCTAACTAAGGGGCAATCATGAACGAGTTAGAAGCATTAAGAACTGAAATTCGAGCATTTGCTGATGACCGTAATTGGGAGCAATTTCATACACCAAAGAATTTATCTATGGCTGTGGCGGGGGAGGCTGGGGAATTAGTTGCTGAGTTTCAGTGGCTGACAGCTGAGGAATCAATGGCAGGTTCACTATCGCCTGAGAAGAAATCAGATATAGAACTTGAAATGGCAGATGTTGCGATTTACTTAATCCGATTAGCGGACGTGTTGGATGTTGATCTCGCTCAAGTAATTCGAAAGAAATTGGCGATAAACGAAACTCGCTTCTAGGGGCTGATTCGCTGCGTGCTATTTACGTTTTGGTTGTACAAAAAAATTGTGAGTCTCCTTCAATCTCGCGTTTAAATAGGTAGAGGCAGAAGGAGATGCACATGGACGTTAATGCGGTTTTAGATCTATATATGGTGGTGACTAATCACTCAATGGTAGTTAACAACATGAAAAAAACGTCAAGCACTTGATTCCCCTGAAGAAATCTTCGCTTGAGCAGCCACAAACCGTTTCAATCTGGAAATCGAATAAAAGACTTTCATTTCAAGGTCTTCCATTTTTTCTTCATCAACATCTCTTTTATCAAGCTCTAAAAGAATTGGTTCCCCCATACCGGGCTGAAGTCCATCAGGCCAATACGCTTCAGCAATAGTTAGTAGTTCTAAAGTTTCTGGATGGAAAATTTCAACATCAGTCAAAGGTGGAACAACTCCGTACTCTGCCAATTCAAGAATTAGTTTGTCGATGTCAGCCTTACGTTCTTTGGAGTCTTCATCTTCTGGGGCACTAAGACGAGGCAACGACAATTCATCCGCTTGGCCATTTAGCAATGAGTCAAGAAAAGTATTTGAAGCCTCAGCCAAAAGTTCGCGCCTGGCTTCAAGGAATTCGGCGTAGTTTTCTATCTCCCATAATTTCTTATCAAGTGGGATCCACTGAGAAGCAAGAGCCTCTTCTCCAGCCTCTTTAATGACTTGTTTAAAATAGTCTTTAGGTTCACGCTTGGAAATGATTAGGTTACTTTCCTGAGTTAAGAAGCAAAAATTCGCAACAGCATTTATTTCACGCCTACGAACTCCCGCGTCTCGCAAAACCTTTTTAGGGAAAATATGGTGCACTTGGAGAGAGGAAAGGCTCCCTAGAAGTTGTTTCCGAAGTGTTATTCCAGTTAGCAAATCCTGGGCTGAACCTACGCGTGTAAGTAAATAAAGCAGGGGATAAAAACGCGATCCCATCGTATTAACTTTAAAATCACTCGGAGAAATATTTAGATTTCCACCACGAACACGTTCAATCTCTTTAATTAAGCCATCTAGTCCAGACTTTTTCAAAATTTCATAATCCAGAGCCAGCATAGACTCGGTAGAACCTGCAAATCGCCCCCACAATCCAACATGTATGTACCAAAATAAAGCCTTATCCTGTTCGGCCTTACTTGGGAATTTACCGCCATTTTCATTCAGATAAAGCGAAAGAACTGGAAGTGCAAACCTTCCCATTAATACTCGTGCATGATCCAACCCTAATCGACTTGAAATTAGATTTAGTAAAAAATTTATGTATTTTGTAGTTGACTCTAATGATTTCTTAAAATCGGAAATTGGAACATCGTCTAAATGCACAAAGAGCGCTTTTCCGGTAGCCACAGCATTAATATTTCTGAGAAACCAGTCAAGGTTGAAATCAAATCCATTTGATTCCCAAACGGACAACTCTTTCCTCATCTGGCTGCGAAGGTCAGGCGCTTTAGCTGAAACTTTGGCAAGAGCAAGATCTCCCTTACTCAATTTAGTTCCACCAGAGTTCACTCGATTAAAAATATCTACGACCACATCAGTTGTTTTGTCCTTACCAACAATTTTCTCTAGATGGAATTCGCGCTTAGAGATACTCGAGAGTTCGGAAAGTCGCTTGAGATATTCTGGGAATTTTTCTTTGTATTTCGGATCGCTGAATTCGTCAATAAAAGGCGTTAAACCGGCCTCTTGAAAAAGCTTCGTCACGTCAATCCAGGTGGGGTCGCCCTTCATTTTGGCGGGTGAATAAAATTCAAAGGATTCCTCTTCAACACTAAAACGAAGTCCAAGAAACGCGTTTTTGTCTCCTTCGAAAAATTTTGGGGCATGCCCACGAATGACGCCATATAAAGTGGTTAGACGTTGCTGACCATCTAGCAAAAGTGTTCGATTTCCAGCAGCTTCACTAGTTCCTCTGACGTCATCTGCGGTCGTTTCAGTCTCCCAAACAAGTAGCCCACCTACTGGATATCCAAGGTAGAGAGAACGTAAGAGTCCACGAACTTGGTCACGATTCCACACGTATCCTCTTTGAAATTCAGGAAGAAGCATTGAGCCAGAATCAATCTGACTAAGTAGTGAATCAAGTGTCGCCATGCGTCCTCCGAATGTAATGGTGCGCTAACAATACGGGCGGAGTCTCTTTTTCTATAGATGCCGTGAAGAGATTGACAAGTCTTCCTAATTTATTTACCCCCAAATTTGTCAGTCCCCTTCTATATCCTCCTTAAGTAGGCAGAGATAGAGGAGATGCGCATGGATGTTAAAGCGGTTTTAGATGTAGATATGGTGGCGTTGGAATCAAGTGACAAACTCACGTTGATGTTGGATCTCACGGCTCCGGCTAATCCATTGGCAGCTAATCGGCCTGGGCAAGCGGTGCAGATTGTGTTGGATCGCTCGGGCTCGATGGAAGGGGCTCCACTTGAAGCGGCTAAGGGCTCTTTGCTTAAGTTAATTGAACGTTTGGCTCCGCAAGATCTATTTGGTCTGGTCATATTTGATGACAACGCATATGTGGCTGCGCCTACGCGCACGATGGCAGATCACGATATGCCATCGCTTCGTCAAGCAATTTCGCGTTTGGAAACAGGTGGGTCAACAGATATTAGTGCTGGATATTTATTAGGGCTGCGCGAATTAAATCGAGTTGGGGCAAGTGGTGGGTCAACTTTGTTGTTGATCTCTGATGGTCATGCAAATGCGGGCGAGAGAGATCCTAAGTTTTTCTCAGATGTTGCAAGTAAATCTGCAATGGGCAAAGTGACAACATCCAGCATTGGTTTGGGTACTGGCTATGACGAAAGTATTTTGGAAGCTCTGGCACAGGGCGGCGGGGGAGCACATCGCTTTGCTGGCTCAATCGATGAAGCGATAGGGGCAATTGCTGCCGAAGTTGATGACTTGCTGGATAAGGCAATTGTTAATGCTGTGCTTCGCTTTACGCCAACGGAAGCTGTTGCTGGTGCGCCATCGATTGAAATCTTGCAGCGCTTGCCATATTGGATGGATGGCGCGACATATGTGTTGCAGTTAGGTGATCTATTTAGCGGAGAAAACCGGCGCTTTGTAATCGATATTTCGGTGCCAGAAATTGCGGCACTTGGGCTGTGCACGATTGCTGATTTAACAATCGAGTATTTGAACTTGGCGGATCGACAAGAGATCACAGTTTCTATTCCAGTCAACGTCAATGTTGTGCCGGGGGATGTTGCTGCAGGTCGGGTTGCAGATTCTGTGGTGCGGGCAGAGCGTTTGATTATTACTGCCCAAAGCGCCAAGGCAATGGCAACTGAGGAACTGCTCGATGGCAAGGTTGCAGATGCGGCAAAGCGTTTGAAAGAAGCTGCTAGAAATCTGCGCTTTGTGGCTGAATCTATTACCGGCGATGATGAGCGCGGCGTTGAATCTAGAGAAAAGATTAATGCTGAAGCTGTTGTAATGGATCAATTGGCAAAGACTGCGGAAGAAAATGAAATCCTTTATTCAACAAAGCGAATGACTGAATCATTCTCACGATCTAGTCGTGGGAAAAATGATCGAAACATTATTGATCCAAACGCACCCAAGGATCCAAATGATCCATGGGCTAATTACTAAGGAGAGCGACGCAAAGACACAAAACAAAGCCACAGATACGGTCCTGGTCCACAGTGACCAATACGCCAACTGGATCTTTGATCCAACTCATCCAACACAAGGGCGGCGCTTTATCAATGCGCAGCGGCTCTTTGTGGATCTAATGAAAGATTCGGGAGCTTCATTTACCGAAGTAGAACCAAGGCCGGCAAAGTTGGAAGAGTTATTGCGAGTGCACTCACCGGGTTATGTTGATGAAGTTTTAAATCAATACATCAGTGATGAGTGGCGCGGCGTGCGAAGTGATATGGCAGAGCTGGCATCGATCTTTGTTGGTGGCACGCTAACGGCGCTAGATGCGCTGTTAAATAAGGGAGCCCGCACAGCAATTCACTTTCCTGGAGCAAAGCATCATGCACAGTTCGATCACTCGTCAGGCTTTTGCATCTTCGCAGATTTTGCAATCGCTGCCGATATTGCAACTAAGGATTACGGATTAAACGTTGCGATTCTAGATATCGATGCACATCACGGAGATGGCACCGAGAATTTAACGGCCGATAATCCAAAGGTGCTTACCTTTTCAATTCACGAGAAAGGAATATTCCCTGGAACCGGAAATGAAAGTAACCCAGAGAAAAACATCTACAACTATCCGTTGGTTTCAGCAATCGATGGTGGGGCAGCAGTCGGTAAAGGTGATGATGGTCTTGAAAGTGGAGTCGCTGAGTTTGTACACAAACTCGATGCTTTCAAGCCAGACATATTCTTTATCACTTGTGGCGCAGACGGACACGCAGAAGATCCACTCAGTCACTTGCAATACAGCGTTGAAGGATATGTCGGCATTGCCACTTTGATGCGCAAGCTGTATCCAGATGCGCCGATATTGCTTGGGGGAGCCGGTGGGTATTTGCCTGATACCAGAACACCCGAGGTGTGGGCGCAGTTTGCTTGTGAACTTTCGAAATAAGAGAGAAGGAGAATGCAATGCGATATTTCGCGAAAATCGATATGCAGGACAACGTCTCAAGGATTTATAGATTTGAAGTGCAGCCAGAGAAAATACTTGAGGAGTATTGGGATGGCTCTACATGGGTCTGGGATAAACATGCCCTGATTGTTGGCTACTTGATGATTGGCGAGCCAGATCTTGATGAGGTTAGCGAAGCTTTTGCACGTGAGAAGTTTCCGAAAGCATTTGAGCCCCAGAACTTTGAAAAGGTTTTTGCAGCCGATTCTGGGGAATATGCAATTCGATTGATTGGAAGCTCGCTAATTGGTGTGGCCTTTGAAAAATCAATTGTTGAGAGAACTTTTGATGTCCTTGCTGACAAAATGAAAGCCGGAAATCTAAAGTGCTTCACGTGGTGGTGCGAGCGGTGCAAAGTTTCCCAACTCGAACTCGATGGTGATTACGAGGGCCATGTTTTGGTGCTCAGTTTTCTCAATGTTCGAAAGATTGTTAGGGCGATGCCAGTTGATTGGCAATGGCAAGATCCCACATCGGAGTGGGCAAAAAATCAGGGTGACCCGGTTGAAGAGTTTGAAAAATTGGTGGCGAAAAGGTCTCGGCCTAATTGGAAAGTACAGGTCTTAAAGATTTAGTCAGTCGGCGCTAACCAGTACACACTCTCTGAATTGCGTTGCAAGATTCCAAACTCAATCATGTGGCGTCTAATAGCTGCAGTGTCATCGTGGTACTTGGCAATCACGGTATTGAGTTCTTTTTCTGGATATTTAGTTTCAGGCGCTAACTCTTTGGCGATGTGATTGAGAACGGCAATCTTCTTTGCGGGCTTAACGGGGATGCTTATCAGCGTGCCGTCGGGGCGGAAGAACTGGTCAATCTGTTCGCTCATGGATTAATAATATTCCAAGGGTGTCTATATACAAGCAGGAAAATTGCGACTAGATTTCACGAAAATCGCAGCCCATTTAAATATAGGAGAGAACAAATGGCACACACAATTGAAACTATGGTTGTAGAAGGTATGGAAAAAAAGACTCGTGCTCAGCAAATCGCACGTCTTAAGGAATGGAAAAAAGCTGCACTTACAAATGGCGCAGATCAAGTAGATATTTGGGAGATTGGCTCAGGCGATAACGCTGGTTGCTGGTTGGTTTCAGTTCACCACAAGAGTGCAACCGCCCTAGGTGCCTCCATGGATAAGTACTACAAGGCTCCAGGTAAATATGATCTGCTTGTTGAGAAGTGGCAGAAGTCCCCAGTGCTCAATATCAAGAGTTATTCAATCTTGCACAAGATGGAAACTCTGTAAGACTTTCTAATAAATAAGGCCTCACAGTGTGGGGCCTTATTTATATGGAACTCTGATGTCAGAATTTAAGTAAAGGATTTACACTCGGTAGCAGGCAACACCTTGGAGAGAAGGTAATGCGATGGCGGTATCTCTTGCGCGCAAGGCAGTGGCGCTTCGGTTGAATTTTTTCATGTTGGGCATATTGATGGGTGGTTGGTCAACGCGAATTCCGGAAATTAAATCTGCTTTGCATATGAGCGATGCCGTCTTAGGTCGCACATTGATGGGAGCGGCAACGGGCGCGTTTTTATCTTCTCGAATGATTGGCTGGTTGGTCCGAGAACTAGGACCAAAGCGAGTGTTTTATGTAGGAACTGCAGTGTTTCCCTTGGGTTACTTAACAGTTGCTTATGCGCCAAACGCCTTCTTTATTTTCTTAGGTATTTTCTTTTTCGCCCAGGGATATATGTTTTTAGATAATCCAATGACAATCATGACGCAGGAGCTTGAGCGCGAAAGTGATCGAAAGTATTTGTCGGGATTTCATGCTTACTGGTCTATTGGCACTTTGTCGGCCGCATTCTTTGGCTCCTTCCTAATTGGCCACGTGAAATATTCGTACCACTTGACTGGTTTGGCCGTAATTTCATTTGTGGTTTTGATTCTTTCGGCGCGAACTTTTACCGGGCAAGTTAAAGGCGCAGAGAAATCGGCAAAGATAAATCTGCCGTGGTTTGGAGGTAAGGCCTTAATTATTTGGGGCATAGGGGTTGGAATGCTCTGTTCTAACAGCGCTGAATTTGGTGCCACTGATTGGTCGGCGCTTTTCTTGCGCGATGTCATGAATATATCTGGGCAGTTCTATGTGGGTGCTTATATTGCCTTTGAACTTGGGATGATCATGAGTCGCTTGATGGGCGATAAATACATTCACAGATTTGGACCTGAAAAAGTTATTCGCTTGTGCGGATTTTTGGCCGGTTCACTGTGGTTTCTTTCGATGATGATTGGCGTAAATCTGAAAGTTTCACATCATCTCATTGCATACTTTGTGATTTTGTTAGGTTATTTCCTTGCAGGTTCCGGGGTTGGTCCACTCTTTCCAGCACTTATTACTGCAATTGGAAATATTGAAGGCGTTGAAATCGCCGTTGCACTCTCACGTGCTTTGCTCATTGCAATTCTAGGATTTGCATTTGTGCCCGCGTTGATTGGTGCTATCTCAGATGTCACTTCATTGACTACTGCAATGTTGCTGCCAATGTGTTTGTTGATAGTGGCCGGCCTTTTAGCACCAGTCGCCCGAGCAGGTTCTAAAGAAATTGCTTAGAGGCAATTAGCAGGCTCGGCTTGGGAGATTAGTTGCAGGTTTTCACCTGTAATTCCATGCTTGTTTCACTAAATAGCAACTGGCCGTAACCTGCAAAGTTAATAATCTGCTCAGCATCTTCGAGGGTGCCATGTGTACGAGGGACATCAATAGGGGCAGGGCTGGAATATATAAACCGTCATTCCAGCCCGGCTTCCCTTTATAGGATTAGTTTCTTAAGCGGTTTTATCTTCCACCTTTATAGCGCGTTCGTGGAGGAGTGTTTCATCGAATTTTTCAATCGCACGGCGAGAGCGAGAAAAGATAGCCCGCTGGTTAAGCTCCATTTGATTTTGGTGGGCCTCATGTTGATCACGGTTAAGACGCGTGTACAAAGTAAGAAGTGACGATGAAAAATCCATGAGTAGATTGTTGACCAAGTAGTTAACTTGCTGGGTTGTTGCAGGTTAATTGCAAGTGGGTGTTAGGTAAAGATTCATGGTTAAAATACGACCTATGACAACGCTTTCTCGCCCGAATTCAGCGCTTTTAGTTATCGATGTTCAGAACCAAGTTGTCGCCGGTGCATTTAATAAGGATGCGGTTATCGCAAATATCAACGAGGCCGTTAAGAAGGCGCGAGCTGCTGGAGTCCCTGTTGTATGGGTGCAGCATTCCGATGATTGGATGCCAATTGGCTCAGTGGATTGGCAGATTGTGCCAGAGCTCAGTCCGCTGGAATTAGAGGCAAAAGTTGGCAAGCTTTATCGCAACTCATTTGAGGCAACGAATTTAGAGGAAGTGTTGGCGGGCCTAAATGTTGGCCATGTATATGCGTGCGGTGCGCAGACAAATAACTGCGTGCGCCATACCGGCCATGGGGCTCTAGATCGTGGATATGACGTGACGTTAATTGAAGATGCGCACACCACCACTGATTACACATTTGAAGGCCAGCCAGTAAGTGCAGAAGTTTTAATTGATGATCTCAATGCATCATTTACTGAATACGAACTTCCCGGCCGCGGCGCCAATGTAGTAACCACTGCCGAAGCTTTCGTTTAAAACTACTCTGCGTAATGGAGTTTTCTGCTTTAATTAACGAAGTCGAGCCGGGGTGCCAATCCCGGCCCAACTGCCTTATGCGAACTCAGTCTGCTAACTGATCGGGTCCGTCGGATTTATTCCGGCGGGCTTTTCGCATGTCCCACGCACGAAGCATGAGATATGACTATTTGTTGAGCCCGATGTTTTATAGGTTATCTCTGTGGATATATCCGTCGGAAAATGCACTATTTCAGAAAGAAATATTGCTGGCTAAGGATTAGATTTCGCAGATGCTCGGGGGAATTAATAACGCGTTGTTTCTGCAAGGTTTTGCGGGATTTTTTGGTTTAG
>CAINRW010000057.1 GCA_903852815.1 uncultured Actinomycetes bacterium | reverse complement strand
GGGATGCAACATCTGTTGCGCGTGCTTCCCAATTAAAGATTAATTCTGCTTCTGCTAGAAGTTCGCCAACGCGAGCACCAACCATGTGCACACCTAAAATTGGACCATCTTTTTCGGCAACAAGTTTGATGGAACCTGCTGTTCCTAGAATTTGAGCTTTTCCATTTCCAGCTAAATCGTAACTAAGCTCGACAACATTGTGCCCGCGCTCTTTGGCTTGCGCAGTTGTTAGTCCGACTGAAGCAACTTCAGGATCTGAATAAGTAACTCTAGGAATTCCATCGTAATTAATTGCACGTGGATTTAATCCAGCAATTTCTTCGGCAACTAACATACCTTCGGCAAAACCAACATGGGCAAGTTGAAGGGTAGGAATTAAATCTCCCACAGCCCAAATTCCTGGAACATTGGTACGACACTTATCATCGACCAATACATAACCGCGATCCATAGAGATGCCTTGTTCTTCATAACCCAGGTTTGCTGAGACCGGTCCGCGACCAACAGAGACCATGAGAAGTTCTGCTGAAAATTCTTTGCCATCTTCAAGTGTGACTGTTACGCCGCGTTGATCTTTAGTGACTGATTTAAATCTAACGCCGAGTTCAAAATTAATTCCGCGTTTTCTAAATGCGCGCTCAAGTTGCTTGCTAGAAGATTCGTCTTCAAGTGCAATTAGATGTGGAAGACCTTCAATAATAGTTACATCCGCACCAAAAGATTTCCATACTGATGCAAATTCGCAACCGATAACTCCGCCACCTAGAACTATTACCGACGAAGGAACGTAATCGAGTTTTGTTCCATGATCCGAAGTAATAATTTGCTTGCCATCAATTTCTAACCCTGGCAAAGTGCGTGCATAAGAACCAGTTGCGAGAACAATATTTTTTCCTGAATATTTTTCACCATTTACTTCAATGGTGTCCTTTGAAAGGAGTTTGCCGTGGCCTTCGATGTAGGTGATGTTGCGCGATTTAACTAGACCTTGAAGACCTTTATGCAGGCGAGAAATAACGCCATCTTTGTAGGTGTTCACCCCACCCATATCAATGCCATCTAAAGTTGACTTAACACCAAACTTTGCGCCTTCACGTGCGCCGTCCGCAATTTCAGCAGCATGCAAAAGCGCCTTAGTTGGAATACAGCCTTTGTGAAGACACGTGCCGCCAACTTTGTCGGCTTCAATAAGAGCGACAGAGAGTCCGAGCTGTGCGCTTCGAAGTGCACATGCATACCCACCGCTGCCTCCACCAAGAATGACCAGATCAAATTGCGCCACAAAGTACCCCTTTTGCTAACTCAGGGTTCTTATCTTGCCGTAAGTGAGCCCAAACTCCGAACTCAAAGTGCGCCTAACTAGCCAGCTTCGACCAATCTCACAATTGAGCGAAGTGCGATTCCAACACCGCCAACGGGGGTGTATCCGTGGGCTTTTCCTTCGTTATAGGCAGGACCGGCGATATCGATATGCAGCCATGGAAGTGCATCACTCACAAATTCCTTCAGGAAGAGTCCTGCCACCAACATTCCGCCATTTTTCTCACCGATATTAGCTAAATCAGCCACAGGGGAGTCTAGGGATGCTCGAAGTTCAACGGGCAATGGCATTGGCCAGAACTGCTCGCCAGCTAGTTGGGCAGCGGCCAAGAATTTTTCCGAGAACTCTTGATTATTTGTCATAACGGCACCGGTCCGAGTTCCAAGGGCAACCACTTGTGCTCCTGTCAGAGTTGCAACATCAATGATTCCATCAAGATTATTTTTACTTGCCTGTGCCTTAACTAGGGCATCGGCCAAAATTAATCGACCTTCAGCATCAGGGTTTAGAACTTCGACAGTCTTTCCGCCATAAATGGTGATGACGTCGCTAGGGCGAGTTGCGGTATCGCTAGGCATATTTTCAGCAAGCGGTGCCCACGCTTCAATTGCGATTGGTAATCCAAGTTGTGCGATTGCAATGGTTGCGGCACAAATTGCCGCCGCCCCGCTCATATCGGATTTCATTCTTTCCATTCCGATGCCAGGTTTTAAATTTAATCCGCCAGTGTCAAAAGTGATTCCTTTTCCAACCAGTGCATAGCGCTTATGTGCTTTGACTTTTGGTGTGTAAGAAATGTGAAGTAAACGCGGTGGGTTTGCCGAACCTTGACCAACTCCAACGATTCCACCGAAACCTTGTGATTTGAGTTGCTTGTCATCCCAAACTGTTGATCTCAAACCAACTTTAACCCCACCAGCACTTCTAATTTCGGCAACTAACTTTCGAGTAAATGAATCGGGAGTGAGGTGACTTGGTGGAGTATTAATTAAGTCGCGAACTAAGTGTGTGTACTGGGCAATGATTTTTGCACGCGTAACAATGTCTTTGGCCTCACCCTTTGAACCTAAGGATGAAAAAATCGTGGCAGATTTCAGAGCGTTTTTATTTTCACTTTTACTTGTGCCTTTAAATTCGGTGAAAACGTAAGCACCTAATGCGACACCTTCTGCAATTGCTGAAAGTGAATCAAGATCTGAACTTGGCAAAGCAAAGGTGGCACTACTTGTGCCAGTCAGAGTTCGTGCCGCAGCGCCAGCAGCTCTGCGCAAAGTTTCATGCCCATACTCTGAACTTTGTTTTCCAAGTCCAGTGAAGACGAGCATGCGAGTAGGTCCACCAGGAAACTTAGTGACTTCATCTACTTTCCCAGTCGCTCCCATCTCTGAAAGTGCGACCACAATATTTTCAGTATTGAGGCCGTACTCTCCAGATTCGATGGCTAGCCCACCTTTTGTGTTGGTGCTCACAAGTCCCACAACAAGGACATCATCTTTAATGAGGCCATCAGAAATTCTTAGTGTTGTCATAGGTGCCAGCGTAATAGATGTGTTGGTAGGTTTCATACTATGAAGCAATCACCTTTACATGACAAGCATCTTGCACGTAATGCCAAAATGGCGGATTTCGGCGGGTGGTTAATGCCAATCGAGTATCCAGGGGCTGGTGTGCTCGCTGAACATGCGGCAGTTCGTGAAAAAGTTGGAATCTTTGATGTTTCTCACTTGGGAAAAGCCAGCGTCAAAGGAGCGGGCACTCTGGCCTTTCTCAACTCCATGTTTACTAATGATCTCAATCGAATCGAGAATGGATCTGCTCAATACACACTTATGTGTAATGTAGACGGGGGAGTAATCGACGACCTCATTGCCTATCGAAATAGCGACGAAGATTTCTTCCTAGTACCTAATGCGTCAAACACCAGCGATGTAGTTGCGACTTTACAAGCACATGTACCAACTGGAATTACTATTGAAAATCTACATCTGAATTTTGCAGTCATTGCACTTCAAGGTCCACTAGCTCCATCGGTTTTAAAGAATTTGGGTATTGATACTGATATTGATTACATGGCTTTTGAAACTGTAGAAATTGCTGGGGCTGAAGTAATTGTTTGTCGCACCGGGTACACGGGAGAATTAGGTTACGAACTTCTACCTAGAGTTGAAGATGCTTCAAGAATCTGGGATGCAATTGTTGAAGTGATTGAGCCGATTGGTGGACTCGTTTGTGGACTTGGTGCACGAGATACTTTACGAACAGAGATGGGATATCCGCTGCACGGGCATGAGCTTTCTCTGGAAATCACTCCTGTCGAAGCTAGCGCTTCATGGGCTATTGGTTGGGATAAAGGTGATTTCCTTGGGTCAACAGTTTTGCGTGAACAAAAAACTCAAGGAGCACAGCGTAAGAGTTACGCGCTTAAATCTCTCGATCGTGGAATTCCACGCGGAGGCATGAAAGTTAAGAATCAGTCTGGTGAATTACTGGGCGATGTTACAAGCGGAACTTTCTCGCCATCGCTAAAAGTTGGAATCGGAATCGCACTTCTTAATGCATCGGTAAAGGTTGGCGATCAACTCATTGTCGATGTACGTGGCCGCGATTGCTTAGTAGAGGTTGTAAAACTACCTTTCATGCCTTCATACGTTCGCTAAATTCAATTGGCTCAACAAATGCCGCGCGCGTATAAGTTCGACGAAGCGCGGCAAGAATTGGGCTACCGGTTAATGCAATTAGCGCAGCGGTGAAAATCGCACGCGGAATATCCCAAGCCATTGCAGTTGCAAAATGAAAAGTAATAAATCGTGAAATATTTTCACTCAAAGTGCCGCTTGGTAAGTAAGACAACTGCGTATTAGCGCCAAGAGCCCAAGGCCAAAATTGAAGATCCATTAAAATTCCAAATAGCTCAGCGGCAAATATTCCAAAGAGAACTAAAAGTAAAATCTCACGTCGTCCGCGTAAAGTTTTTCGCCAAGGAATTAATCCGCCAGCTAGGCCTATCCAGGCTGCGGCGAAAATCTGATAACCCAACCACGGACCTAAGCCACCGGTGAGCAGCGCTGAGAAAAACATTGAAGTAAGGCCAAGTAGAAAACCAAAAGAGGGGCCAAAGGTGCGCGCACTCAGAATTAAGATAAACCACATTGGTTCGATACCAACTGCGCCGGCACCTAAAGGGCGAAGTGCGGCAATTAATGCACAAAGAACACCTAGAAGGGCAACAGATTTTGCATTGATGTGTGACTGAGAAATTTGAATTACCAACAGAATAAGAGCCAGCGAAGTCGCAACCCAGAAAAATAGTTGAGTTCTTGGAAGTTCACTGCCGTGGTAAAAAAATGGCCAAAGAAAACCCGCCATTGAAATTATTGAACTCAGCGTTAGCACTGCGATATTGGCCGGCGATAAAGTGAAAACACTTTCTGTTTTAGTCATTTCGCAGCCTCGAGGTATTTCACAACATCGGCAACCGTTAACCACGGTTGTGGCGACATGACTTTGGAAACTTGAGGAGCAAAAGCAGGAGATGAAAGAAGCACATCGATTGTCGGGCCATCTGCAACCACTTCGCCATCTGCAATAAATATTGTTCGTGTTGCCAATTCAGCCACAAGTTCTACGTCATGTGTTGCAATAATTACGCTTCGATTAAAAACCCGTGCGAAGTTAATAAGTATCTTTGTTAACTCTCGTTTTGCTTGGTAGTCCAAACCTCGAGTTGGTTCATCTAAAATCAGCAGTTTGGGATTCGAAGATAAAACAACGCTCAGGGCTACGCCTAAACGCTGTCCCTCCGATAAATCTCGCGGGTGAGAAGTTGGCGAAATCGCAGGCACTAACTGTGACAGAACTGCAAATGTTGTCCCTTCAGATATTTCGTTGTCACGATCTGCCTGTTGGCATTCGCTGGCAACAGATTGTGCGTAGAGCAAATCACTTGGCTCCTGCGGAATAAAGCCGATTGTGGAGCGTCGTTTTTTGCCGTGCAGGGTTTTTGGATCGCTTCCATATACATCGATTGCGCCCTGCCAAATTTCACTCACTCCAGCGAGTGATTTCAGGAGAGAGCTTTTACCTGCCCCGTTTCGACCCATGATTGCGACGATTTCATTTTCGTGAATCTTTAAAGAGATTTGATTCACCGCTATTTTTTCATCAAAGCGAACAGTTAAATCTTTGATGGTGATCGCGACATTGGTGTTCAGGACTTCTTGAACAGGAGAACTGGTTTCCTGATCGCTTCTAAATTGTGAAGTCATGCGACGCATATCTCGCACCGACGTTTCTATTTCTTCCAATCCAAGTACGCGGGCTAATTCAACGATTGGAGGTGCGATATGAGAATGTTGAAGGATTTCTTTGGGAGTTCCAACGGTGGCCGAACCTTCACCATCAATACTGACTATTCGATCCGCAAATTGTATGACCCGCTCTAACTTGTGTTCGGCAATTACTACTGTTAAACCAAGATCATGAACAAGTCGATGAAGAATTGAGAGAACTTCTTCAGCTGCAATTGGATCTAGTGCACTAGTTGGTTCATCTAGAACCAAGACTTTAGGATGTGAAACCAAAGCGCTAGCGATTGCAACTCTTTGCTGTTCTCCGCCGCTTAGTGTTACCAGTGTTCTATTGCGAAGTGATGCTAATGAGAGTAGATCCAAAACTTCTTCGACGCGCTTTCGCATCACATCGTTTGGAAGATTTAGCGCCTCCATTCCAAATACCAATTCTTCTTCCACGGTATCGGCAACAAATCCATTGGCAGGATTTTGCCCAACGATTCCAATGAGATGGGCTAGTCCGCCTGGTTTTACCGTTGCAGTTGAAATTCCATCAACACTTATATCTCCGGCAAGAATTCCTCCGGTGTGATGAGGCACTAAGCCATTGATAAGACGCAGCAGTGAAGATTTCCCAGAACCGGTTGGTCCAATAATTAGTACTAGTTCGCCTTCAGTGATATCCAGTGACAAATCTTCAATCACCGTCGTTGTTGAGTTTGGATAAATAAGTGAGACGTTCGAAAACTTAATCATGACAAACCCACGACCAGGAGACCGGCAACGACAATTGCGGTATCTATTTTTCGCCAATGTATAGGTCTATAACGAGATCGCTTTTTATTTATTCCATAACCTCGCGAATCCATTGATGCTGCAAGATCAAGTGCTCTTGCAAGTGATTCTTCTAAGAGTGGTATGGCAACTCGCTTGAAGGATCTCAATCCAGTTGTTTTCTGTCCGCGCAGTCGTTGTGCCATTTTAATCCGGGAAAAACTAGCAACAATGTGTGGAACAACCGACGTCGCAATGACAATGCTTATTCCGAACTCATATAAATAGATGGGGAGAACTCGCAAAAGTCGGTGTGGACTTGTAAGCGATGAAGCTAGCGCGAAGCTAAGAATAATTGAACAGATAATCACTCCTTCACTTAGCGAAGACGTAAGCCGTTGCAGAGTTACATCGCCACCAATTCGAATCCCTGGCATCCAGTGTGGAAGTTGCACAATTGGAAGACGAACAATCACTGTTCCGGGAATGGGTACTCCAATTAATACGCCGATAAGTGCTCGTATTCCAATGATCCACATCGCCAATTTCATCGCCGAGTTGAAGGAAGAAGACCACGGTGCATCGGTTTTTTGAGTAGCAACAATCACGCTCATAACACCCACTGCGCAGAGAGCAAACCATGGTGAATTTACTCGAGCAATTGCCGCGGCAATTGTTAGTGAGAAAATCCACCACGTCAGTGGGTGAAATGAACGCTTTGTCATTGAGGTTATTTCTTAGGAAGCAGGGATTTTGGCGTTGGAATTTCAACTCCACATTCTTTTGCTGGGAAACCCGAAAGTCCGCAGATCAAACCTGAAGTTGCTGCCCGAATTTTTACAACTTGATTAAGAACATCAATTCCTTGAGAAGTTTTTGCAGTGCGAACACACGTAGTTATCGTCTTCTTAGGAGTTTCACCTTTTGGCGCCCACGCTTTAGACCCAAAGTAAATTACGAGTCCGACTCGTTTCGTATCTTTATCGGCCTTAGTTCCTGAACAGATTTTCGCAAAATTCGGTTTTACTGTGGGAACTTGTGAAGGAACATCATCACTACTAAATACAAAGGACCAACCTTCCACAGCGCCATCGGCAATATCGACGGTCGGCCCAGTCATTGCAGCGTTCCATGAATGTGCGCCGGGTGTAGCTTGGAAATAACCCCAATAGCGCCAACCTTTTGTTGCACCTTGTGCTTGTGGCATAAGAAAGCTAGAAGTTATTAATAGAAGAATTGTGATTAAAAGCGATTTGATTTTCATATCTGTGGGGCCTCTCACGTGTGAAAGAGTCTCACAGGGAGCAGTACCTCAGAAGTTGATTGCAATGGATACATCTATGCCTCAACAGCTTGCGGACTACACCCCGCAAACCTCGGCGGGTGTTTGTGAATGAAAACCAATGCATTAGGTAATCCGACTTAGTTCAATAACTTTATAGAAAAAGTAATGACTTCACGGTTGCGGGTCAGCGTCGGATTTTCACCGAACTTCCCCTAAAGATTGGCCTTATTAAGTTGTGTGCACACAAAACCACATTCAATAAGAGTTGGCAACAGGGCTCGCTAGGTTCTAGAGTCTCAGGTATGGAATATCGTCGCCTTGGCAGTACTGGAATGTATGTATCTGAGATTTCTTACGGAAATTGGATTACGCACGGCTCACAAGTTGAGGCCGATGCTGCAATTAAATGCGTTAAAACCGCGCTGGATTGCGGAATCACTACTTTTGATACTGCCGATGTGTATGCCGGAACTAGAGCTGAAACTGTCTTAGGTAAGGCACTTAAAGGTGTCCGCCGTGAGTCTTATGAACTCTTTACAAAGGTCTATTGGCCAACTGGCCCTGGAAAAAATGATCGCGGACTTTCGCGCAAACACATTATTGAATCATGCAATGCTTCATTAAAGCGCTTACAAACCGACCACATAGATCTTTACCAGATGCACCGCTTTGATTTTGAAACTCCACTCGAAGAGTCATTGAGTGCTTTCGATGATTTGATTAGAGCAGGCAAAGTTCATTACATCGGTTTTTCAGAGTGGACAGCGCAACAAATTTCTTCCGCACTTAAAATTCAAGATGACCGCGGATATAACCGCTTTGTTTCCAGTCAACCGCAGTACTCAGCCTTGTGGCGCGTGATTGAAGCAGAAGTTGTTCCACTTTCACAGAAAGAGGGAATCGGGCAAATTGTTTGGTCACCTATGGCTCAAGGTGTTTTATCTGGAAAGTATGTACCAGGCAAGAAAGCTCCTGCAGGATCGCGCGCAACTGATAAAAAGGGCGGCGCTGGAATGATTTCTCGCTGGATGCGCGATGACGTCTTGAGCGCAGTTGCACAATTAAAGCCAATTGCGCAATCTGCAGGGTTGACGATGTCTCAGTTAGCAGTCGCCTGGGTTCTTCAAAACAAGAATGTGTCCAGTGCAATAGTGGGTGCAACAAAGCCATCTCAAATTAAAGAGAATGTAAAAGCATCTGGCGTCACATTAGATGCAGAAATTATGAAATCTATTGACCAAGTATTGGGCACACTGCCCGAGAAAGATCCTGCTCAGAACGTAAGCCCTAATCCGCGCGCTTAGTTAACTTCATCTCCAACACTAGTTTGGGGATGAGGTGCACGTAGTCGTCGCATTTGAGTTGAACGAAGCCAGGCATACATGGCAAGGCCCTTGGTATTAGAGCTTGGAAATTTTGCATGTACAAGTTTTTGCACTTTGCGACCCAAAAAGAAACCATCGACAACGGCGATAAGTAGAACGAGATACATCAGCGCAATTGCGCCAAATTGAATCGCAGGAATTTGAATTAAAGTCAGAACCAGTACAACAAAAATTATCGGCAGAAAATACTCACCGATTGAACGGCGTGCATCAACGTAGTTACGAACAAAACGGCGCTCCGGGCCACGATCTCTGGCCGGTAGCGCGCTCTCTTCGCCGCGCAGATATGCCGCACGAGAACTTACTCGATCATTTCGCATAGCCAACTTGGCTGCGCGTTTTTGTTCCTTTGAGACCGCAGGGGCTAACGATGAGACCTTTAACTTTGCTTGAGCGTCTTTGCGCTTTGGGGTAGGGCGACCTTTTCCAGTTGATTCAGTAGTCATGGCGGTAACTATAGAGCCAACTCAAGCCAGGCTCGCGTTGTGGCGCAATAACTCGCGAACATAGTCCGAGGTCTGTACTATTGGGCAAAACAAGGAGAGAACATGACAACTGAAGTTACTACCACTGGTCTTGCATTAACTGATGTCGCTGCTGCAAAGGTAGCTGCGCTATTGGCACAAGAAGGTCGCGATGATTTAAATCTGCGTGTGGCGGTACAACCAGGTGGTTGTTCAGGACTTCGTTACCAGCTTTATTTTGACGATCGCAATCAAGATGGTGACATCGTTCGTGAGTTTGGCAGCGTTAAAGTTGTTGTCGACAAGATGAGCGATCCATATTTGATGGGTGCAACTGTAGATTTCGTTGACACTATCGAAAAGCAGGGTTTCACAATTGATAATCCAAATGCGCAAGGTTCATGCGCATGCGGCGATTCATTTAACTAATATTTCTCATTAAAGGCTCTAGTATCGCTTCATGAAAATCGGTGTCGCGGGTTCTGTCGGCGTAGATCATTTAATGACTTTCTCTGGAAAGTTCACCGACTCACTTGTCGCCGGTTCACTTGAAAAAGTCTCACTCTCATTTCTTGTTGATTCCCTCGATGTGCGACGTGGTGGCTGTGCAGCAAATATCTGTTTTGGCATGGGATCCCTTGGTTTAAATCCCGTCCTCATAGCTGCTGTAGGAAAAGATTGGGCAGATTATGAGGCCTGGCTGTCACGCCACGGAGTAGATACTTCTCATGCATTAGTCTCCAGCACGTTATATACCGCTCACTTTATGGTCACTACCGATGATGATCTCAATCAAATTGCCTCATTTTTTCCAGGAGCAATGAGTGAAGCGCGAAATATAGAACTCGGACCGATAATGGAAAAAACCGGCCGCTTCGATATGGTCGTAATTTCACCCGATGATCCCGAAGCCATGTTGCGCCACTCTGAAGTTTGCCGTCAACAAGGAATTGCATTTGCCGCCGATCCCTCGCAGCAGATGGCGCGTATGAGCGGAGATGAGATAAAACTACTCATCGATGGAGCTTCCTATCTTTTCCTCAACGAATATGAGCTTGCCCTTGCCATGCAAAAAACGGGTTGGAGCGATCGGGAGATTTTGGAGCACGTAAAAGTGCGAGTAGTAACCCTTGGTTCAAAGGGTGCAAAAGTTGAAACTGCCGGCGGTGATTATGTGCAAGTTGGAGTTCCGCAAGAGAAATCCAAGACCGATCCAACTGGGGTGGGCGATTCATTTCGTTCAGGCTTTATCGCCGGACTTGCTTGGGGTCTAAGCCATGAACGATGCGCCCAACTTGGCTCACTCATTGCAACCTATGTCATCGAAACAATGGGAACTCAGGAATATCGCTTTAGTGGCCAAGAGTTCTTACTCCGATTTAAGCAGGCCTATGGAGAAGAGGCCGGGGCAGAAATAGCCCCTCACTTAAGCTTTTAGTCGCAGATTCCTGTGACGGGAACCACCGAAAATCCCTCTTGAGTGGATGCAACGCTAAGCGCGATTGCGCTCTATTCTTACCCCCATGTCGCTAACAAAGCTCAAGGCTCTACGAGCCCTGCTCATCCTGGCCCCAGTATTTCTGCTCTCGGGATGTTCTAAAGTTTCAGGTTTAGGTTTTGAAGATGGACTCTCCAGCGTAAATGATCAATCTTTATCGCTGTGGCAGGGTGCTTGGATCACAGCATTTATTGTTGGCGGAATTACTCTGGTTTTGATTTTGTGGCCAGCAGTTTTCCACCGTGGTAAAAAAGATGGACCAGAGTTTCCTAAGCAAACGCAATACAACATTCCAATTGAAATTGTTTATACAGTCATACCTTTTATTATCGTTGCAGTTCTTTTCTACTTTACTGCCACTAAAGAGAGCGTGATTGCCGAGAAGACAACCACATATGCACATGAAATAACTGTTGAAGGAATTCAGTGGTCATGGCAATTTGGATATCCAGAAGCTGGTCCGCAAGCAGTAGTTACTGGAACGCCAGCGCAACCACCGGTGCTCTATGTGCCACTCGGTGAAAAAGTCCGTTACACAATCACATCAAATGATGTTGTGCATGGTTTTTGGATTCCTGCATTCATGATTCAAATGCAAAATCTTCCTGGGGTAACTAACCATCTTGAATTTACCGCGAAGAAACTTGGTGACTTTCCAGGACGATGCAATATTTTGTGCGGACGAAATCACTCACAAATGCTTTTTACAGTTCGAGTTGTAACACCAGAACAATATAAGAGTTATCTAGAAACACTTAAGGGGAGCGCAGCATGACAACTTTTGCAGAACGCCCAACAGTTACTTCACTGCCTCCTTTGCCAGCCAAAAAAGGCAAAGCTTTCGTAAAATGGATTACTTCAACTGATCACAAAACTATCGGCTACCTGTATTTAATTACAGCGTTCTCTTGGTTCTTAATCGGCGGCGTACTTGCACTTTTGCTCCGTAGCGAACTTGCCCGCCCCGGAATGCAATTTTTAAGTAACGAGCAGTACAACCAAATCTTCACAATGCACGGAACGATTATGTTGCTTATGTTTGCAACGCCGCTGTTTGTGGGCTTTGCAAATGTCATCATGCCGCTGCAAATTGGCGCCGCAGATGTGGCTTTTCCGCGCTTGAATATGTTGTCGTACTGGCTCTACCTGTTCGGCGGAATAATGGCTTTTGCCGGGTTCTTATCACCAGGGGGCGCAGCCTCCTTTGGTTGGACGGTTTATGTTCCGCTTTCTAACGCAACGTATTCACCTGGAATTGGTGCAGATCTTTGGCTACTTGGTTTAGCCGTAGGTGGTATCGGAACAATTCTTGGTGGCGTAAATTTCATCACAACAATTTTCACAATGCGCGCACCAGGAATGACGATGTTTCGCATGTCAATCTTTTCTTGGAACGTACTGCTGACTTCAATTTTAGTTTTGCTTGCTTTCCCACCACTAGCGGCTGCATTACTTGGGTTGGAATCAGATCGAATTTATGGCACGCATCTTTTTGATCCAGCTAACGGTGGAGTCATGTTGTTCCAGCATTTATTCTGGTTCTTCGGACACCCTGAGGTTTACATTCTGGCACTTCCATTTTTCGGAATCGCAACAGAGATTTTGCCGGTATTTAGCCGCAAACCAATTTTCGGTTACAAAGGTTTGATTGCAGCGACGATTGCGATCTCTGCCCTATCAGTATCTGTATGGGCTCACCATATGTTTGCTACTGGTCAGGTCCTGCTTCCATTCTTCTCATTCATGACATTTCTTATCGGCGTTCCAACCGGTGTTAAGTTTTTCAACTGGATTGGAACCATGTGGCGTGGTCACGTTACTTTTGAAACGCCGATGTTGTGGGTAATGGGTTTCTTGGTGACGTTTTTATTTGGTGGTTTAACTGGAATCATTTTGGCTTCACCACCACTTGATTTTGCAGTTTCTGCTAGCTATTTCGTTGTGGCGCATTTCCACTATGTTCTGTTTGGAACTGTGGTTTTTGCAATGTTCGCTGGCTTCTACTTCTGGTGGCCAAAGATGACAGGACGCATGCTCAATGAGCGCTTAGGAAAAATCCATTTCTGGACTACTTTCTTCGGCTTCCATCTAACTTTCCTTATCCAACACTGGCTCGGCATTAAGGGCTTCCCACGTCGCTACGCCGATTACTTGGCGACCGATGGATTTACTTTCATGAATGAGATTTCAACTATCGGTTCATTCTTGTTGGCTTTTTCAATGATTCCATTCATGGTAAACATTTGGATTACTCGTAAATCACCTCTCGTAGGGGTAGATGATCCATGGGGTTACGGCGCATCTCTTGAGTGGGCGACATCATGTCCTCCACCTCGCCATAACTTCTTAACAATGCCGCGAATCTCATCGGAGCGCCCAGCATTTGATCTTCACCATCCGCATATCAAGACCGAAGGGCACTAACTCACTATGAAGGTTTCTTGGCAACTATTTATCGGTCTAGCTCTGTTCTACGTCCTGATGACGGTTATTTATTGGCAAGTGGGCGGAGAAGCCGTTGGAATCGGTGGCATGGCGCTAGCGTCAGGTTTAGCTGGAATGGTCGGCTTTTATGTGTGGTTTACACAAAAGCGTATTGGCGCCATTTTGCCTGAAGATAATCTGCAGGGCGAAATCGCAGATGGTGCTGGAGATCTTGGCTTCTACAGCCCTCACTCATGGTGGCCATTGCCCGTAAGTTTGAGCGCCTGTGCACTCAGCCTTTCCTTGGTAATCGGTTGGTGGCTTTCATTGATTTCACTCGGTGCACTTGTTGTTTCGATCATTGGAATGGTCACCGAGTATGAAAAGCCGGTGAAAGCCGCCTCACATTAATGTCTGAGATTCGCGCAGAGATTTTAAAGGTTGATTTTCCCAAAACGGCAGCTGCACGAATAATTATTGATGCACCTTGCGAAAAAATATTCAATCTATTAGCAGACCCACGTGCTCATGCAAGTTTCGATGGATCTGAAACTATTACGAATAATATTTCAGGACCTCTCCGATTATTTCTTGGGGCTAAATTTTCAATGGCAATGAAAATTAAAGTTCCGTATAAAATTACAAATACTGTCGTAGCTTTTGATGAAAATAAAAAAATAACTTGGAGCCATTTAATGAAATGGACATGGACCTATGAACTTCAAGACCTTGGCGATAATCGCACTCAAGTAACAGAGATTTTTGATGCACATGACATCCCGCTTTTCGCGTCATGGTGGCTTAAGAAAACAAATGCACTCGCACATAATCCTAAATGGATGGCCAAATCTCTAGTGCGCTTAAAGGCGATATGCGAAGCCTAAAGTTGGCTTCACTTGCACCATTTCTTTTTGTTCTGCTCTGGAGTACAGGATTTGTTGGGGCTAAATATGGACTTCCATTTGCTGACCCATTTGCTTTCTTAGCCATTCGAGTCTTTATTGCTGCACTCATCCTTTTTGTAGTAGCTGGATTACTTCGTGCGCCAATAAGGATCGGCACATCTGCAATTATTCGATCAGCTTTTATCGGTTTTTGCCTGCATGCCCTTTATCTTGGCGGAGTCTTTTTTGCTATTTCTAAAGGTGTACCCGCAGGAACAGCTGCAGTAATTACTAGTTTGCAGCCCGTACTTGTCTCAATCTTGGCGGTCAAGGTACTGGGTGAAAAACTACGTGCAGTTCAATTAGTCGGTCTCGTTTGCGGCCTAGTTGGCGTTGTAATGGTTTTGGGGCCGACCTTTAATGGGTCAACTTCCATCGTGGGAATAAGTGCGGCTTTCATAGCTCTGTTCGGAACTACGGCGGCAACTCTGTTTCAAAAGAAATTCGGTTCAGGTATTCCGATGTTGGCAGGCACCGCCTATCAATACGTGGCTAGCGGAATGTTCCTAGGGGTTGTGGCCATAGTGTCAGGTCACACACATATTCAGTGGAGTCATAAATTTATTGCTGCCATGGTGTGGCTCATTCTTGCGCTCTCGGTTGGCGCCGTATTGATTTTGTTAACGCTACTCAATCGGGGGAGTGCGGCATCAGTTTCTTCGCTTTTTTATCTCGTTCCACCCGCAACTGCGATAGAGGCTTACTTTCTTTTTGGGGAAAAAGTAAACACCCAAGGCTTCCTTGGAATAGGAATAACCGCCCTGGGTGTTTGGCTTGTGATTCGCAAAACTAGTTAGTGGTGTTCAATCTCTTTGAGATCATCGGCACTAACTTTTGGAACTGCAACAGCGTGAGCTTTGCTCAATCTAAGACGTAATTTATTCTTGATACCACCTGGGCGGCGTACGCCACGTGAGTCGGTTTCGCTTAACTCAAGGGCAGGTAGTTGTTCGTGCGATGTAAGTGTCCAGGCTTTTTCAGCAGAAATTGGTGCATGTACTTCGACGAACTCACCGTGAGCAAGACGCAAAAGACGTCCAGTTTCAGTGCCATGCAACACAAGGTCGCGATCAGCTCTTTGTAGCGATAGACACAGACGTTTGGTGATGATGAATGCAAGCGGTGGCAGTACAAAAATACCGATTCGAGTGCCCCACATAATTTGATTGATTGTCATACTGAAATGTGTTGCAATAATGTCATTGCCACCATTGATCAGTGACACCATCATGAAAGTCAAAGACATGACGCCCAAGGCAGTGCGATTTGGAGCATTGCGAGGACGATCTAAAAGATGGTGCTCGCGCTTATCGCCAGTGAACCAACTTTCAATAAATGGATACAAAGCCATTCCAGTAAATAAAATACCGGGCACAATTAAACCTGGAATCAAAATGTTCCATGAAATCGTATGTCCGAAAGCATGCGTCTCTAATGGTGGAGCCATACGCACTAATCCATCTAGCCAGCCCATGTACCAGTCAGGTTGCGAACCTGCTGAAATCTGTCCGGGAGTGTACGGACCATAAAGCCAAATTGGGTTAATCGATGCAACTGCTGAAAGAAAAGCAATCACGCCAAATACGATGAAGAAAAATCCACCAGCTTTAGCCATGTAGGTAGGCATTAATGGATAACCAACAACATTTTTCTCTGTTCGACCTGGTCCAGGAAATTGCGTGTGCTTCTGGTACCACACGAGCATTAAGTGAATTGTTATGAGTGCAAGGAAAGCACCTGGCAACAAGAGAACGTGTACGGTAAAGATTCGCGGAATAAATGATTCTCCCGGGAAGGCTCCACCAAAGGCAAAGAAGGCCAGATAAGAACCTACGACTGGAAGAGCTTGAATAATCGCTTCAGCAATACGGATACCTGTTCCAGAAAGTAAATCATCTGGAAGTGAATAGCCTAGAAAACCTTCAACAATTCCAAGAGTTAATAAGCCAACTCCGAGGATCCAGTTAAATTCGCGAGGCTTGCGAAATGCGCCAGTAAAGAACACACGAAGCAAGTGGCCCACAATTGCTGCCATAAAAATAATTGCTGCCCAGTGGTGAATCTGACGCATCAACAAACCGCCACGAACCTCGAAAGAGATGTGGAGCGTTGACGCGTAAGCGGCAGACATCTTTAAGCCTTGCAATGGCGCGTAAGTGCCTTCATAGGTCACTTCGCGTTGTGAAGGGTCAAACCAAAAAGTTAAGAACGTGCCTGAAAGCAAAAGAATGACGAAAGAATACAAACAAACTTCGCCAAGCATGAATGACCAGTGATCTGGGAAGACCTTGGTGAGATTCTTTTTCATCCATGCAGCAGCACCAGTTCGCTCATCTACGTAATTGGCAACTGATCCAAGTGTTTTTTCAGCTTTTGTCATTGTGAGTTACGCTCCCAGAAACTAGGTCCGACCGGTTCGCTAAATGGTGCACGGGCAATTAAATAACCTTCAGAATCAATAGTTATATCCAACTGGGGTAGTGGGCGCGCAGCTGGACCAAAAATAACTTTTGCTCCACGAGTCACATCGAAAGTCGATTGGTGACATGGACAGAGAAGGTGTTTTGTTTGTTGCTCATAGAGTGCAACTGCGCAACCCATGTGAGAACAGATTTTTGAAAACGCAATGATGCCATCGTGTGTCATTGCAAATTTTTCAGGAGTTAGTTGAAAATCTGAGGGACGCAGTCGAATAAGAAGTACTGCATCTTTTCCAATATCACTCAAAGCTCGCTCGGTACCTTCAGCAATTGCGGGAAGAACTTGAGCGACCGCTCCAACCTCTAAATCAGAGGCCAAAATTGGGCGATTGCCAGGGTCTGTAACTAGTCGGGTTCCGGATTTCCAACTTGTTTTTTCTAACTCCTTAGAAGGCACAGGACCCAAATCGCGAAGTAGTAGCAGCGGAGTAAGTGCTGAAAGTCCCAAGGCTGCGCCTAGTGATTTCTTAATTAATGAGCGGCGACCTAAGCCCGCAGTTCCAGCACGCTCTTTAACGGTTTTTACAAAATCTTCACGTTCATTTTCAGGAGATCGAAACTCGTGACGATGCGCAACAACTTCGGTGTCAGGCATCAAAGTTCGTGCCCATTGAATTGCACCCATTCCAATAAAGAAAAGAGAGATTGCCATTCCAAGACCCAAGCCAAGTTGATGGGCGTTTTGATCTCCCATAACTGGAACAAATATGAATAAATCTTGCGGAACAAAGACATATGAATAAATCAGTAGCAAAGTTCCGAGTGCTGAAATTGCGAAGAGAATTGCGACTTGGCGTTCAGCGCGTTTCTCAGCGATTGGATCTACATCTGCTTCACGGTGGACGTGGGCAGGTAGACCTGGATCTTGTATGGCTTCGATTTCGTTAGACATTTTTTCCCTATCTCGCTTTCGTTGCCAACCAGACTGCTACACCAATGAGCAGTCCGAGTCCTAGAATCCAACCTAATAATCCTTCAGTTACCGGGCCAACACGACCAAGTGATGCTCCACCAAGATTTGGCTCTTTCTCTGCAGCTTTTATCCATTTGATAATTGAAAGTTTTTCTGCAGGAGTAATTGTTTTATCACTAAAAACCGGCATTGATTGTGGACCAGTAATTAATGCTTCATAAATATGTTTTGGTTCTACGCCCATAAGAGTTGGCGCATATTTTCCTTGAGTGAGAGCTCCACCTTGGCCTGCAAAGTTGTGACACATTGCGCAGTTGTTGCGAAATAGTTCGCCACCTTCGGCAGTATTTCCATCACGCTCGTAATTCAAAACAGAATCCTCAGGAATCGCAGGACCAGGAGCTAATGAGGCAACATAAGCAGCTAAAGCACTTGTCTGTTCCGCGTTATAAACAGGGGCTTTTCGCATTGCTTGCGTGCTCATATCTGCCATCGGCATACGCCCGGTTCCAACTTGGAAGTCAACCGAAGCTGCACCGACGCCGATGAGCGATGGTGCAATTGCGCCACCTTCAGCATTTAATCCATGACACGACGAGCAACCCTTTAGAAATAACTGTTTTCCTTCATCGATTGCTGCAGAGCGTGCAAAAGTGGTTGGGCTTTGCTTCACGGTTGCACTTGCAACTGAGAAGGTAGTACCAATTGCAAGTAGCGCAATGACAAGCAGAAGCGGGGCAGCTGCTTTGTGGCGACGATAGCGAGATAGGCGTTTCACGAGGAAATTGTGCTCCCTTACTTAATGAGGTAAATCGCAGAGAAGAGCGCGATCCACACGACGTCAACAAAGTGCCAGTAATACGAAACAACGATTGCTGTTGTAGCTTGTTCGTGCGTAAAGCGACGTGCTTTTGATACTCGAATCATGACAATCACAAATGCAATCAAGCCACCAGTCACGTGAAGACCGTGGAAACCAGTTGCAATAAAAAAGACTGAACCATACGCAGTTGAAGAAAGCGTTAAACCTTCTTGAACAAGTGATGCGTATTCAAAAACTTGACCACCAATAAAGAATGCACCCATCAAGAAAGTTAGGGCGAACCACTCTCGCATTCCCCATTTATTTACTTGGAAAAAATTTCCAGTGCGACGCTTTTGAAAACGTTCAGCAGCAAAAACTCCGAACTGACACGTCACCGAAGAGAGCACCAATACAGTTGTATTGAGTGCGGCAAAAGGAATATTTAGAATGTGGTTTGACTCGTGCCAGATCGTTGGACCTTGAACTGCACGTGTAGTGAAGTACATGGCAAAGAGCGCGGCAAAGAACATCAGTTCGCTTGAGAGCCAAACAATAGTTCCCACTGCGACTGCATTGGGGCGAGTGATTTTATGGTGGGCCGTAACGGCTGCGCTGGACATGGGGCGATTATTCCCGAAAACCGAGGCTTCGTCAGCCAAGAAGGCCTCTTATGAGCAACTATTCGCCATGGCTAGCAGTGAAACAGACCACAGGCATGCAAGGGGCAATTGACATTCGAAATTGCCGAAAATCCCTTTAGACTAAGGCCATGAATGAACAGCCAAAGAAGCAGATTATCGTCTACTCCGATGATTCCTCGGTACGAGCTGCAGTGAAAAGCGCACTCGGAACTCGCACCGCAAGTGACCTCCCAGAACATGTAATTCATGAGTTCGCTACTGCTGCGGCGTTGCGCGCCTATGTAGATAATAAATCAACTGTGCACTTGTTTATTTTGGATGGTGAAGCCGTTCCTGAAGGCGGTATGGGTGTTGCACGTCAGCTAAAGGATGAAGTTTTTGAGTGCGCGCCAGTTCTGCTAATCACCGGTCGTAAAGAAGATGCGTGGCTAGCTGCATGGTCAATGGCAGATGCCTCAGTTGTTCACCCAATCGATCCCTTCACTTTGGCGAAAAGCGCCGCAGAGTTGTTGCGCCCAACTAAGTTAATTCCTGCATAAGTAAGGCTATTTATGTCCCAAGCGCAGTGGAATGAGTATTTTGCGCAGCTCGACAATGCCCTTGATCTAGAAACGCGTGATGTGCAGTGGTGCATGAAAGAAATTCTGGAAAATCGTGCCGACATTGAAACCATTAAGCGATTTCTCATTGCGCTAAAGAGTAAAGGTGAGACAGCTGAAGAAGTGGGCGCTTTAGTCTCACAAATGTACGAACATGTTTCGCCGATTTCGATAACTGAAAGATCAGTCGACACTGTCGGAACCGGTGGAGATGGTGCACACACAATAAATATTTCAACAACTTCAGCGATTATTGCTGCTGCGGCGGGAGCTAAAGTCGTCAAACACGGCAATCGCGCCGCTTCGTCAAAATCTGGTGCAGCTGATTTACTCGAAGCTTTGGGAGTAAATGTTTCACTCGACGGTAAAGGTGTCGAAACAACTTTTAATGAACTCGGCATAGGTTTTTGCTTTGCGCCCGTATTTCACCCTGCCATGCGTTTTGCAGCCCCGGCGAGAAAAGAACTCGGAGTGCCAACGGTTTTCAATATTTTGGGACCGCTAGCAAATCCAGCGAAACCAGCGGCTGCCGCAATCGGTGTTGCAAACGATCGGATGCATTTAGTGATGGCCCAAGTACTGGGTGATCGTGGTGTAGATGGTTTTGTTTTTCGTGGAGATGACGGTCTAGATGAAATTACTTTGGCTACCACAACCTCGGTTTTAACTATTGGAAATGGCGAGATTTCAAGTGACTTGCTAGATCCACTTGATTTCGGAATTTCGCGTTCACCAATTTCTGATTTAGTTGGAGGTGATTCAACTGAAAATGCTCGAATCACTCGTGCGATATTTTCAGGTGAACGAGGAGCCCCGCGCGATGCAGTTGTCTTAAATGCTGCTGTGGCAATTGCTGCTTACTTAGGGCAGATGCAGTTACCTCTTCACGAAAGAATTGCGGTTGGAATAAGTCAAGCTACACAAGCAATTGATTCTGGCGCAGCCCTTGCTTTGACTGAGAAATGGGCAGAACTTAGCCAGAAACTAGCCGCTTCTTAACCTTTTTTAACTGCGTCAAAGTTGTGATGTCAAAACCACCTAGACGTTCGATAATCCCATGCAGAACATCAACAGTTGCACGTGCATCATCTAAAGCACGGTGTGTTGGGGAAGTAGTTGCCGAGAAATATTGTGCCAAGGTCGAAAGTTTGCAGTTAATCACGTCGTCTTTAGTAAGGACATATCGCGCTAATCGAGCGGTGTCACACACGTGATGGTTTGGCCATGAATATTCTAAAAAAGTGGCTGCAGCTTTAAGAAAGCCAATATCAAAAGGAGCGTTGTGAGCAACTAAAACATTTTCTTTTTCATCACCTAAGAACTCGATAAAAGTTGGGTAAATCTCTCGAATAGTCGGAGCGTTAGCCAACATGGCATCATCGATTCCAGTGAGTTGAGTAATGAAGGGCGAGATAGGCACGCCTGGATTTACAAAACTTTGAAACTCACCCAACACTTCACCGCCACGAACTTTCACTGCACCGATTTCGGTAATTCCAGCGCCCGTGGACGGAGCCGCGCCAGAAGTCTCAAGATCTAAAACTACGAAGGTGATTTGCGAAAGATGCACGTGCAGATGCTAATTGATGGCACTGTCATTGACAGCGCGCGTATGGTTACTCCATGGCTATAGAGACTGCGCCTACTGGGTGGATGCAAGATTGGGCGGCAAAAGGAACGGGAAAGAACGCACGTATTGGCGTTTTACTAGTTCACGGTTTTACTGGTGCACCACCTTCAATGCGCCCTTGGGGTGAATTTCTCCATTCAAAAGGTTACACAGTACGTGTTCCACTTTTGCCAGGGCACGGCACGAAGCCAGAAGATTTGAATAAAGTTAAATGGCAAGAGTGGCCAGATAAAGCACAAAGTGAACTTGATGAACTTGCAAAGAGCTGCGATCAATTGTTCATCTTTGGCTTGTCCATGGGCGGTGCTACGACATTGCACGTTACACAAAACAATAATGATCGAATCTCTGGAATTGTTTTAGTGAATCCCATGATTCATGTTGCCTTCATGCCTCATCAGCTCGCATATTTGCTCTCTAACTTTCAAAAACTTCGTCCCAGCGTGGGCGGTGACATTAAACGTCCAGGCATTTCAGAACATGGTTATGACGCGTTACCTACTCGAGGTGTGGCCGAATTGTTGAAGATGCTTAAAGTAACTCGGAAAAATTTAGACAAAGTTACCGTTCCGGTACAGCTGTTTCATTCAGTTGAAGATCACACTTTGCCGGTCAGTAACACCGAAATCATTCTTAAAGGTCTTGGCTCAAGCAATAAAACTAGAATTGAACTGGTCAATAGTTACCATGTGGCGACTTTGGATTATGACCAGGAGTTGATTTTTCAAAATTCTCTGACATTTATTGAGAGTTTAACGAAGCATTAGCCTAGAAGAACTCAGAGTAATACTCTTGGCCTATGAGGTTGACACTAAGTTTGTTAGTTGCGCGTATCGCAGCTTGGGCCTCTCGCACAGTATTGCGTAGATCTGGTCAGGCATTGCCGGGCAAAGTACTTCTCAAACTTCACCCTAAAGCAATTTCAGAACTGTCGGCAAAACGCAGAGTCATTCTTGTCTCTGGTACAAATGGAAAAACTTCAACGACAAAAGTATTGACCGAAATTATTTCGCAGTTAGGTGAAACGGTTTCTAATAGAACGGGTTCAAATCTCGATCGCGGAAGTGCAAGTGCGCTCATGGAGCCTTCTAAATTTGCCGTGCTCGAAGTTGACGAATTATATCTACCAAAAATGATTGAACAGAGTAAACCAGAGATCGTTCTGCTACTTAACTTATCTAGAGATCAATTACATAGAATGCACGAAGTTCGAAAAGTTTGTGATAGATGGAAAGCCGCAGTTAAGAATGCGCCAGAGACTACTTTTATCGGCGATGTGGATGATCCCTTCATCGCTGCAGTTTTAATGTGTGCTGCAAAGAGAATCAGAATCTCTTTCGGCGGTCGCCGACACTTAGACGGCGCAGTCTGTCCGTCATGTGGTCTCTATTTGAAATGGTCACAGTTGAATTTCAAATGTTCATGTGGATTAAGTAATAGTGATTACGAAATGAAACTTCAATCGGGCTCTGCCGCATATCGCAACTGTGAATTAGCAAATATTGTAGGTAGCAATGCAGGAGCAAAACGTTTGGAATTTTCTTCCTCAGATTTAGAACGAACCGTAGAAAAGCAGATTAACGGTTTAGCCACGACGATTCGTCTTGTTAAAAATCCTGCTTCTTGGAGCGAGGCTTTGACTTCACTCTCTTCTCAAAACATCGTCTTAATCTTAAATGCTCGTGAGGTCGATGGAATTGATACTTCTTGGTTGTGGGATGTATCTTTCGAAAATCTTCGTGGAAGAAAAATAATTGTCTGCGGAGAGCGAGCAATAGATCTTGTTCACAGACTTCACGTAGCAGGAATTGATAGTGACACGGAAACTGACCTCAATCACGCAGTTAAGCGCTTTTCAGGAAACGCCGAGATTGAGGTTTTAGCCGCCTACACCGCCTTCTTTTCCTTGGTGACGTTATGACGCAAATTAGAGTTGTTCGAATCCACAACGAGTTGCTAGGTACATATGGCGATCAAGGCAACGCTGAAGTTCTAGCGTTTCGAGCTAAGTTTCATGGAATAACTGCAAACATCATCGATGTTTCATATTCTGACCCTTTGCCTAGAAATGGAAATATTTATCTGCTCGGGGGAGCCGAGGATTCTGCGCAGTTGCTCTCCCTTGAGGCTCTGCGTCGAGAGCGAGCTTTAGAAGATGCCATTGATGATGGGGCAGTCTTGTTGGCAATTTGTGCGGGTTTTCAGATTGTTGGAAATAGTTTTTGGGCGAACGGTCGAGAAGTTGAAGGGCTTGGAATACTTGATGTGGCCTCAGTTCCTGGCAAAAAAAGATGTGTAGGGGAAGTTAAAACTAAATGTTCAATCTTAAATTTGGAGTTAAGCGGTTTTGAGAATCATTCTGGCGTGACCAAACTTTCTTCTGGAGTGCAAAGATTTGCATCAGTTTCAACTGGTTTTGGAAATGGTGATAAAAAAACTGATGGTGCACTTTCAGGAAATGTTTTTGGCACATACATGCATGGTCCGATTCTTGCTCGTAATCCAGAGCTTGCAGATTTGCTCTTAACGCGCGCTACAGGTCGCCAATTTAGCAAGATTGAAGACCCACTTGCCACAAAGTACGCCCATATCGCCGCGAGGTACTAAAGAGCTAAAGAATTTTTTGCATAAGTACAAGATCTAAAAGTAGACCATTTTTCTTAGCAATTTCTGGCATCCGAGCACTCTCACAGAATCCATATTTTCTATGTAATGAGATTGATGCACTGTTAGTCGAATCTATCGCGGCTACCATGACATGACGTTTTTCACGCATCGCTATCGCAATAAGTTCCTCAAGTAATTTCGAACCGGTTCCTTTTCCGCGCGCCTTGCCAAGAATATGAACGCTGTGTTCAACGGTGTGGGCATAACCTTCACCAAATCGAAACGAACCGTAGACCCCGTAACCGATAATTTCATTGTTTTCGGTGGCAACAATTACAGGAAAGCCATTAGTGCGTTTATCTTGGAACCAATCAATGCGCTCACTTTCGTCAACTGGTGTTTCTCTATAAATTGCATTTGTTTGTTCAATTACCTCATTGTAAATATTCGTAATTGCTGCGACATCCTCAAGCGTAGCTTCTCGAATAAGCATCGACGCCGACATGGCGAAATCCTACTCAAATCAACACTGTTGGATGTATTTTTCTACTATGTCACAACTGAATAAATCTCAAAAATTTCAGGTCATGCTCATTTTCCTTGGAATCATTGCAGCTTTTGTCTCGTACGAAATTTTCAATAAGGCCACTTATTCATATGAACCTCTCATTATGAAGGGCTGGCTGGATCAAAAGATTCCAGTGATATCTATCTTCGTGATTCCTTACTTAAGCTTTCATATTTTGGCCGCGCTCGTTGTTCCCCTGCTTTCACTACGAGTTGGGGGATTCAAAGCTTTTGTTGTCAATGGCGTAGCGATAATCATCGGTCAACTGTGTCTTGATGTGGCGTATGCGTTTTTTCAAACTCAAGTACCTCGTACGCCCGTCACAGGTAAATCACCTTTTGACTGGATCTTGGTAAATGTTGTTTACGGTAACGACCAACCCCTTAATGGTTTTCCATCAAATCACGTAACGTGGTCAGTGATTTCGATAATTGCACTATGGCGTCTTCGTATATTTATTCCTCGCACCTCATGGTCACT
>CAINRW010000056.1 GCA_903852815.1 uncultured Actinomycetes bacterium | reverse complement strand
TTTTGGGCGAATCAATAAGAGCGGATGGAGGCCCGCCTCAGTTATTGTTGTTGAAAATCCCTGTACAACTAGTCCCCAAAATGGATTCAAGAAGAACTCTTCGCTGGACTCTTCCATAAGAAAAGCAATGAGGCCGCTTCGACCACCAGCCAAACGACGTGCAGTGGCATTTGGCGTGAAGTTGTATTTGGCGATAGCTTTTTTTACTGCAGCTGCTCGTTCTGGAGAAACTTTGGCCGAGCCGTTCATGACTCTGGAAACGGTGGCGCGACTTACCCCGGCCGCCTTAGCAACGAGGTCGATTGTGACATCAGGTTGATGGGGTTGAGGCGTTTTAGTAACGCGTTTCTGAGCCATAGTCCGTTAAGTCTAGTCACAGTACAAAAAAATCCAACCCCGTCGAATGACTCAAAAGAGCCAGCAAACAGGCTGCTTTTGCATATTTCTCGCATGTAGACATCTGTAATCACCCTTTATAGCCTTCACCCATATCCACTCACCTTTAGGAGCTACAGTGAAAAAACGTTTTGGAATTTTTGCAGCATTAATTATTGCTGCTGCACTTACTTTGTCAGGTTGTGCCAAGAGCGATTCAGCAACAAGTGAAACTGCTGCATCATGTGCAAAGGCCGATCTTGCAACAGTTACATCAGGCAAATTAACTATTGGAACTGGTGAGCCGGCTTATTACCCATGGATTATCGATGATAAGCCAGAAACTGGAAATGGTTTTGAAGGTGCAGTTGCATACGCAGTTGCTAAACAACTTGGCTTTACAAACGATGAAGTTGTTTGGGTTCGCACAACGTTTGATAGTGCAGTAACACCTGGTGAAAAGAACTTTGACTTTAACTTGCAACAGTTCTCGATTACTCCAGAACGCGCTACTGCAGTCGATTTCTCTTCACCTTATTACACGGCTCCTCAAGCGATTGTTTCTTACAAGGGAAGCAAGATTGAAGGCAAGACAACACTTGCTGATCTGAAAAGTGCAAAACTAGGCGCAGCAGTTGGTACGACATCACTTGATGCAATTAGTAATCAAATTGGCGGCAAGCCACAAGTATTTAATGACAATGCTGCTGGCGTCACTGCACTTAAGAACAAGCAGATTGATGGACTCGTTGTAGATCTACCAACTGCTTTCTACCTTTCAGGTGTAGAAGTTCCTAATGGGCTTATCGTGGGTCAACTTCCTTCATCCGGAAGCGGCGATCAGTTCGGCCTATTGCTAACTAAGGGAAGCGCACTAACTTCTTGTGTAACTGCAGCAGTAGATGCAATTACTGAAGATGGAACTTTGGCATCAATCACAGATAAATGGCTCGCAACCGATGCTGGCGCGCCAGTATTGAAGCCATAAGCGCAAAAAATAAGTAAACGCGGTAGTTTGGCGACCATGTCAGAGCGAGTTAACTCTGCTTGGTCGCCAAGCTCACGTGAAATTCAAAGGCGTCAAGCACGTAAACGAATTAGCAGACGGCAAGCAACTATTGCGGCAGTTTCTTCAACTCTTGTCCTTGGAACATTATTAGTTGTACTACTTACATCACCTGGTTGGGATGTCGTAAAGAAAACTTTCTTCGATGTAGGTTATGGGCGAAAGGTTTTGCCGACAGTTATTGCCGGTTTATGGATCAATCTTCAACTTACATTTATCGGTGGATTTTGTATTGGCGTTATTGCACTTGGCTTAGCTTTACTTCGGACAACAAAATCACCAGCACTGACACCGTTTAGATTTTTAGCAACCGCCTATGTAGATATATTTCGCGGTGCGCCTCTAATTCTCATAATTTTATTAGTAGGTTTTGGAGTTCCTGCCCTTCGATTACAAGGAATTTCTAGCAACGTAATTTTTCTCGGAACCGTTGCAGTTGTACTTACTTATTCGGCCTATGTTGCCGAAGTTATCCGCAGTGGAATTCTTTCAATTCATCCAAGCCAACGCGCGGCGGCTAGGTCATTAGGTTTAACCTCAGGTCAGACAATGCGTTATGTGGTTTTACCTCAGGCCATTCGCCGAGTAGTTCCACCACTGCTCAATGATTTTGTTTCATTGCTCAAAGACACCGGCCTAGTTTCAATCCTTGGAGTAACTGATGCGGTTCGGGCGGCACAAATAAATGCCAGCCGAACATTTAATTACACACCATATGTTGTTGCAGCTATTTTGTTTTTGTTAATCACAATTCCTATGACTCGATACACAGATCGAGCGATTAGACAACGGACCAATGCTCAAAGTGCCGAAGGTGCAATCTAATGACGAACGTTTTAGAGATCTCAAATATTCGTAAATCATTTGATTCCGAATTAGTGCTCACTGATTTATCGCTCTCAGTTGCAGAACACACCGCCACAGTATTAATTGGTGCATCAGGATCAGGAAAATCAACATTGTTGCGCTGCATCAATTTGCTCGAGTCAATCGATGATGGTCAAATCTTTTTGGACGGTGAAGAAATATCTGATCCGTTAATTAACGTTGACCAAGTAAGACGAAAATTAGGAATGGTTTTTCAATCATTCAACTTGTTCCCACACAAGACAGTGCTAGAAAATATCACTCTTGCTCCAATTAAAGTACAAGGTAAGAATAAAGATGAAGCCACTTCAGCAGCACTTGCTCTTTTAAAGCGATTCGATTTAGCAGACAAGGCTGATCAATACCCAGATCGCCTGAGTGGTGGGCAGCAACAGCGCGTTGCAATAATTCGTTCGGTCGCACTCAACCCAAGACTCTTATTGCTCGATGAAATTACTTCTGCCTTAGACCCTGTGCTGGTTAATGAAGTGTTAAGTATTGTCCGCGACTTAAAAAGTGATGGAATGACCATGGTGCTGGCTACTCATGAAATGGGTTTTGCCACCCAGGTTGCCGATGAAGTCTGTTTTCTCGAATCTGGAAATATCCTTGAGCGTGGCTCTGCCCAACAGGTTTTGCATGAACCCCAAAACCCAAAGACTCAGGAATTCTTAAAGCGCGTTCATCAAGCTGGGCGGCTCTAGCCTATTTGCAGATACCCCTAGGGGTATGCTAATTTTTCCTTAGATGCACAATTCAACTAAGGAGATTATTAAATGTGTTCACCAGTTACTTGTAATTCCTGTAAGAAAACAACGTGGAGTGGTTGCGGTCAGCATATAGAAGAGGCACTAGCAGGGGTCCCTGAACAAGATCGCTGTAAGTGCTAATGGCTACGAAAAAAATAGCTCATGTACTTTCTGATGAAGAACAGATACAGGCGATTTCCAAGCGCATAAAGCGCGCACAGGGCCAACTTGGTGCCGTGGCACGCATGCTAGAAGAGGGACGCAATTGCGAAGAAATCGTGACGCAAATGTCGGCAGTTTCAAAGGCTGTTAATACAGCTGCTTTCACATTGATCTCTTCAAGTCTTAAAGAATGCCTAACTGAAGGTAAATCGAACTCAGAGGCAGTAACCGCACAACTTCAAAAACTATTTTTAAGTTTGGCATAAAATGAAAAAAATAATTACAGCATTAGTTGCAGTTCTACTTCTTGCAGGTTGCAGCAATTCATCCTCTGCCATAAATCTGGATGCAAATGGATTTGCTAATAAAGTTGCTGAAACGGGCGTGGTAACAATTGATGTGCGAACCCCCGGTGAATTTATGGTTGGTCATATTCAAGGCGCAATCAATATTGACGTTGAGGGAATGCAATTTGATTCTGAAATCGCAAAGCTTGATAAGGCTAAATTTTATGCCGTTTATTGTCACAGTGGCCGGCGTTCAGGCTTAGCTGTAGCGGCCATGAACAAAGCTGGCTTTAAGAATATTTTCAACCTAACAAATGGAATAACTGATTGGCAAAACCAAGGTTTACCATTGGTCACAAACTAATGCGCGTTGTAATTGTTGGTGGTGTAGCTGGTGGAATGTCGGCCGCCACTCGTTTGCGTCGATTAAATGCCGAAGCAGAAATCATCGTCATCGAGAAAAGCGGACATGTTTCTTATGCCAATTGTGGCCTTCCTTATTATGTAGGCGGAGTGATCGAAGAAGAAAGTGCCCTATTACTTCAGACTCCTGAATCACTACATGCACGATTTCGCCTAGACGTTCGTGTAAACACCGAAGTCATCGGTATCAACACTGTTAAGAAAACTATTGAAATAAAAAACTTAGATAGTCACTCAACGAATGAAATTGATTATGACAAGTTAATTCTTAGTCCAGGAGCTTCACCAGTTGTACCTCCAATACCTGGTATTGAGCGGGTAATGACCCTTAGAACCGTAGAGGATGTTGAAAAAATTGCAGCGCGCGTTGGTGCAAAGCCAAAAAGTGCAGTTGTGATTGGTGGGGGATTCATCGGTGTTGAAATTGCCGAGAATTTAATTCATAAAGGCATTCAGACTTCATTAGTAGAAGCTACCGATCAAGTGCTTATGCCGCTCGACCCAGAGCTAGCAACTCTGGTCTCAAAAGAGATGACTAAGAATGGCGTGAAACTTCATCTTGGCACTAGCGTCACTGGAATTGGCACGGATAATGTAGAACTTTCCAACGGAAATATTGTTAGCGCAGAAATCGTAATTTTGGCAATTGGAGTGCGGCCAGAGATTGGACTAGCTAAGACTGCGGGCCTAGCTATCGGAACTCGTAACGGAATAAAGGTAGATGAATTCAATCGTACGAGCGATGAAAATATTTACGCCGTCGGAGATGCTGCTGAAAAAACAGATGCGCTAGACGGCAATGCAACTCTGGTACCACTAGCAAATTTAGCAAATCGACATGGACGTGTCGTTGCAGACCACATAATAGGACGCAGTACTCGTCCAGTGAAAACAATCGGAACTGCAATAGTTAAAGTATTTGATCTAACTATTGCAACTACTGGTTGGAATGAAAAGAAATTAAAAGCTGCGCAACATTCGTACCAATCTATACACACGCATCCCAGCTCACATGCCGGTTATTACCCAGATGCGCAACAAATGAGTCTTAAGTTAATTTTCGATCCGACAACGGGTGAAATTCTTGGAGCACAAGGTGTTGGTCGGGACGGAGTAGATAAGCGAATAGACGTAATTGCTACGGCAATTCGCGGTGGAATTACTGCTCCTGAGTTAGCAGATTTGGAGCTTGCATACGCTCCTCCATTTAGTTCGGCAAAAGATCCCGTCAATATGTTGGGTTATGTTGCCGAGAATATATTTTCTGGATTAGTAAAGGTTGCTCAGTGGGATGAGGTAGAAAAATACGTTGAAGATGGATACACCTTGCTTGATGTGCGAAGTGTCAGCGAATGTGGCCGCGGCATTATTCCTGGAGCAATCAATATTCCAGTGGATGAAATTCGTGAACGTCAATCAGAGATTTCAAATAAGAAATTGTTAGTCAACTGCCAAGTGGGCCAACGCGGTCATACAGCTTCAATGCTGCTTAGAGAGCTTGGTTATAGCCCAGTAAATCTAGATGGTGGATATCTCACTTGGATTAATTCACCAGCAGCAAATAAAACACTCATCACCAACAAATAGAAAAGGAATCAACCAATGTGCAGTAGAACAACATGCCGTAAATGCGGCAAGCCAACTTGGTCAGGCTGTGGAAACCATATTGAGATCGCCCTAAAAGGCGTAGCTAAGAAAGATCGCTGCCAAGGTCATCAGAATGATCCTAAAGAGCCAGGTATATTCAGCAAAATATTTGGAAAGAAGTCGGAGAAATAATTGGCAACGGTAGACATTAACGAAACTCAGTTTGAAGAGTTAATAAGCAAAGAAGGAACACTGCTTGTTGATTTTTGGGCGGCTTGGTGCGGTCCTTGTAGATCATTTGCCCCTGTGTATGAAGCAATGTCTGAAAAGTATCCTGAATTAACTTTTGCCAAAGTTGATACTGAGGCTGAGCAATCACTTTCTGCCGCTGCAGGAATTACTTCTATTCCTACATTAATGATATTCCGCGACAGTGTTTTGTTATTTAGTCAGCCGGGAGCACTTCCAGCTGCTGCATTAGAAGAAATAATTGGCAAAGTTATAGAACTAGATATGGATGACGTTCGCAAGCAAATCGAAGAAGCTTCTAAAGTAGAAGAAAAGTGACTGGTGCTCAGCTCTGGAGAGAAAATCTAGAAACCTGGGCGATACCTCAAGAGATTTTAGATCAAGCACCCGAATCTCCATGGATCCACCCACCAGTGTTATTCCAAATTCCCAAGTTGATTGAAATGACACCATCGCATCAAATAGCTTTTGAAGCTCTGCCCGAAAATGGAACAATTCTGGATGTTGGCTGCGGTGGCGGACTTGCTGCATTTGCGGTGGGGAAAAAAGCAGCAAAAGTAATTGGTGTAGACCACCAAAGTGCGATGCTTGAAATGTTCACTGAAAATGCAAGATCACGCAATATTGATTCAGAAGTTCATTTAGGTTTTTGGCCCGAAATTTCAACAAAAGTTGAAAAGGCAGACGTTGCTGTTGCTCATCATGTTGTTTATAACGTGCCAGATATTATTCCTTTCTTGAGAGCGATGAATCTCCATGCAAAAAAAAGAGTTGTAATTGAAATGCCTCAGCAACATCCACTTTCAAATTTGAGTTCGGCATGGAAGCATTTTTGGAAATTAGAACGACCAAACAAACCCACTCCTGAAGACCTAGTGAAAGTCCTATTGGAAATGGGAATAATGGCTCACTTGAAATCCTGGTCAGCACCAGTTCGCGCCGGGCAAGAGTTGGAAGAATTAATTGAATTCACTCGAATCAGATTGTGTTTAAATAAGAGCAGCGACGGCGAAATTCGCTCCTTTTTACAGGCCAACCCCCAACCTACGGTGAGGGATTTAGCAACTATTTGGTGGGATATCCCAGCAAAGTAGGGCAACGAATAGGCGTAAAAGTAACCAATTCGTTATCTGAACTCCCTACCCGTGCGTAGTAATCACCCCTAGATTTGAGCGTGTTACCAGGCCTTGACCCCTCAATCCCTGATGACCTTTCGAAAGGCACGACTCTAGAGAAAAGGAAAACAATGTCAGACGTAAACAATGGCATTTCCCGTCGTTCAGTACTTAAGGGTGCTGCAATCGGTGGCGTTGGATTAGCAGCTGGTGGATCACTTCTTGCCGGTTGTGGAAAGAAAAAAGTTACTGGAGATGTCCACTTCACAATTCGTGGAAATCTAAGTGATGCTGGTGCAAAAATTAACGTTGCAGTCAACGATGCTTACACAGCAAAGACTGGCAACAAAGTAATTTCACAGGCAGTTAACTCAGATGACTTCCAGAATAACTTCGTACAGATCATGCAAGGAACTCCAGACGATGCATTCGGTTGGATGGCTGGATGGCGTACAAACGCACGTGCCGATGCAGGACTTCTTGCAGATGTGTCAGAACAGATAAAAGCTCTAGGAAGCACACTTTCTGCAGCTGCTATTCAGGGTGCAACTAACCCAACAGATGGCAAGCAGTACATCATTCCTACAACGTATTACCCATGGGGCTTGCACTACCGCAAGTCAACAATGCAGGAGCTTGGTCTAGATCCAGAGAATATTGCTACATGGGATGACCTCATCAAGCTTTGCGAAGCAACTCAGAAGAAAGGTCTTGTCGGCTATGCAATGGGCGATAAGGGCGGCTGGGAAGCAATGGGAACATTCGACATTATTAACATGCGTCTGAATGGTTACCAGTTCCACATTGACTTGCTCAATGGAAAAGAACAATGGACTGATTCAAAGGTTGTCGATGTGTTCACACACATGGCTCAATTGATTCCTTTCATGAACAAGAACTTCCTAGACATTGAATGGGATGGTTGCCGCGATCTTCTACTACAGAAGAAGGCCGGAGCAATGATGATGGGTTCATGGTTTGCTAACGACTTTAAGGCTAAGTCACAAGCAGATTATGACGATCTATGGATCGTTGCATTCCCAGAAATGAATGCAGAGCACGGTATCGATTCAATCGATGCTCCACTTGATGGTGTTTCTGTTGCAGCTAACGGAAAGAATCCTGAAGGCGGCGCTGACCTTGCACAGTTCTGGGGTTCAAAAGAAGGTATTGATGCTGCTGTTGCCGCTGGCGATACAAACATCTATATCAGCAGTGACTTTGATACATCGACTTACGATGCATTCAACAAGCAGAAGCTTGCAGTTCTTGGCGAAGCTAAGAACATCGGCTTCTTCTTGGACCGCGATACTCGCGGCGACTTTGCTGGTCCAGTTGTTGGTCCAGCACTTCAGAGCTTCCTCAAGAATCCAAAGGATGTTGCAAAGATTCTTGAAAACGTTCAGAAGCAATGGGATGCACTTCCAGCACTTTAATTCGTTATCACTAACGAATTAGGCTAGGGTTAAGAAATGAAAACGGCGGCTACGGATAAAAAAATTCGTAGTCGCCGTTCTCTTTCCCGCAACGATCGTTTTACGCTTGCAGCATTTATCGGCATCCCAACATTGATGCAGATTATTTTTCTTTGGTTACCAGCGTTAATCACAATTGTTTTATCTTTTACATATTGGAATGGCATCAACGTAAGTGATATCAAGTGGGCCGGCTTAGCAAATTACAAAAATATCTTTTTTGGAACTCCTGTTTTTTATGAAGCACTAAAAAATAACCTCGTCTGGTTATTGTGGTTTACATTTATTGCAACGCCTCTTGGAATTTTGTTGGCTTATCAAATCGACCGCAAAATCAAGGGCCACAAAATTTATGAGACTGTCTATTACATCCCTGTGGTGCTATCCCTAGCAATCATCGGAATTATCTGGAATTTTATGCTCCAACCAGGTGGATTTGTGCAAGGAGTCATGGGCCGAGATATCGGAAATGCCGTCTCAATTTGGGGAAATTACAGCATTAATACCTATGTAATTATGGGTGTTGCCTCATGGCGCCATATCGGTTACATCATGTTGCTTTATTTAGCTGGCTTAAAATCCGTCGATCCTTCGCTTCGCGAAGCTTCAGCTATTGATGGTGCCACCGAATGGCAGACCTTCAAAAAGATTATTTTGCCAACGATGCGCCCAGTAAACATCATCATCGTTGTTATTACGATCATTGAATCATTGCGTGCATTCGACTTGGTTTACATTATTTACGGAACAAGCACTGCTTGGCCACTGCTCAATATTTTAGTTTTCCAAAACTTTGCCGGGCAAGGAATTTCAATGAAGGGTGCCGCCTACGCGGTTATCTTGTTAGTGCTTTGTATTGGTCCAATTCTTTTGTACTTGCGCAATGTATTTAAGGAGGATCTCAAATGAGTTCTACGATCGTCCAAAATAAAGAGTACAAAAATAAACAACGCGTTAAAGATAATTTCATTTCTGCTTTTATCGGTTTCTTTGCATTCGTTTGGATCTTTCCAATCCTCTGGACAATCTGGACATCGCTTCGTCCGTACAACGACATTATTTCCTACGGTGTATTTTCATGGCCGCGCCATTTGAATTTAGATAATTACTTCACCGCATTTCGTAAAATGGGTCTGACGCATTACTTTTTAAATACTTTATACGTCACAATCCCAGCAGTCATACTTACACTTTTCTTAGGTTCACTCATTGCTTTTGTAGTTTCCCGCTACTCATTTAGATTTAATCTCAGCCTGCTACTTCTATTTACTGCAGGAAATATGTTGCCAATTGTTTTGACGTACATTCCAGTTTTCTGGTTATACATAAAGATTGGTGATCTTTTCGGAAACCGTTCTTTGTTGTACAACAACTATCTCGGAATTATTTTGGTACACGTAGCTTTCCAAGTTGGCTTTGCAACTTTTGTACTTTCTTCTTATATGAAAACTGTTCCAAAGGAAATCTCTGAATCTGCAATTATCGATGGTGCATCAGTATTTAGACATTATTGGAATGTGATGTTGCCTTTGTTGCGCCCACCTCTAGCTGCTCTGGGTGTTTTGATGAGTTGCTGGATCTATAACGACTTTTTCTGGGCTTTGATTTTGATGTCAGAGGATTCAAAGCGCCCGGTAACTTCAGCGCTGCGCCAACTTCAAGGTCAATACATCACCGACTTCAACTTGCTCGCAGCCGGTGCAATTATTGTTGCCGCACCAACAGTTATTCTTTTCTTCGTTCTTCGTAAACAGTTTGTATCAGGCTTAACTCTCGGCTCAACAAAGGGATAAATATGAAGGCAATTCAGATCACCGAATTCGGTGGTCCAGAGTCAATGCACCTTGTCGATCTTGCAGATCCAACTCCAGGTCCTGGACAAGAGCTAATCGAAGTAACATCAATCGGTATCAATTATGCCGATACGCATCAAACTGAAAATTCGTATCTCACTCAACAAGTTCTTCCAATGATCCCAGGTCTTGAAGTTGTAGGAATTGCAAATGGCCGAAGAGTTGTATCACCTGTAGATGGTGGTGGTTATGCGCAAAAGGTCGTTGCATATTCAGCAGCCATGATTGAAATTCCTGCCGGAGTAACTGATGAACAAGCTCTCTGCATGTTGGTTCAAGGCACAACTGCTTGGCACATTTTAAAAACTCTGGGGCACGTAAAGCCAGGTGAAACTGTAGTTATTCATGCAGCTGCCGGCGGTGTCGGAACGATTGCAATTCAATTGGCAAAATTATGGGGCGCAAAAGTAATTGCCGTAGCTTCAAGTGAAAGCAAGCGCGCACTTGCTAAATCTCTAGGCGCAGACGTCGTGATTGATTCAAATCCCGATAATTTGGTAACTGCAATCCGCGAAGCAAATGGTGGAAAGCGCGTCGATCTAGTTCTAGAAATGGTCGGCGGGAAAACTTTTGATGCAAGTTTGGAAGCCCTCGCACAATTTGGTCGACTAGTTACTTTTGGAATGGCTTCACGTACTGCACCAACGCCGCTGCATCCAGGGTCGTTGATGACCGGCACAAAAACCATCTCGGGTTTCTGGCTCACACCGCTATTTGGCAACAAAGAAATGCTTGATGATGTAGTTGCCGAACTATTTTCACTAATTATTGAAGGCAAATTGAAGCCCGTCATAGGTGCAACTTTTGGTTTAAGCCAAGCAACGCAGGCCCATCAGGCAATGTTGGCCCGCGAAACAACTGGCAAAATCACGCTAAATCCAGCGCAGTAAATAGGCATTTTTCCAAAATACTTCTTTGCCTGTACGATTCCCACTCGCTAGTAAGGAAAGCCAGTGCCCCCCTAGCTCAGTTGGTAGAGCGTTTCCATGGTAAGGAAAAGGTCACCGGTCCGATTCCGGTGGGGGGCTCGAACATGAAATAATAAAGATGTAGAAATACATCTAAGGCGGGGTAGCTCAGCTTGGTAGAGCAAGCGGCTCATAATCGCTGTGTCGT
>CAINRW010000055.1 GCA_903852815.1 uncultured Actinomycetes bacterium | reverse complement strand
GAAATCTCACCAGTTTTTGCAACAAAAGCGAGCGTGAAGTCTAAGTTCCTTTGTTCAATGCGCAGCAGTGCGATATTTATCGCATCAGCTGGATCGCGTTCGATTTCATTTTCAATTAAATCCATTTGTCTATCGATGGTAGAGATTTCACTTCTGTATGAGCCCCATACTGCAAAACCCCCAATTAAAATTGAGAGAAGGGAAGTTATTAGCGCCGTTGTAACTAGTTGTCGAGTGCGGTTTATCATTCCAACTACTTAGGCTCCTGAATTTGGAAGCCAACACCTCTAATTGTTTTTATTCCTTCAAAGCCATCTCGGTGAAGTTTCTTTCGTAAATATGAAATATAGGTATCTACAACAGTACTTTCGGATTCAAAATTTATTCCCCAAACATCGTCAAGCAACAAAGTTTTGCTGAGTACGCGTCCCTTTTTTTCAATCAGAATTTGAAGTAGGCGATATTCGGTCGGTGACAGATCTATTTCTTCTTCATTGAATTTGACTATATGTTGCTCATCATCAATTGAAATAGGACCACAAGTAAGTATTGATGGAGTCTCTAAGTTGCGAGTTGATCTGCGCAAAATTGCTTTAATTCTAAGAATCAATTCCTCGATACCAAATGGCTTAACTACGTAATCATCTGCACCGATTTTTAATCCGCGTGCAATATCAGCTTTATCTTCACGCGCAGTTAACATCAAAACTGGGGTTAGGTCATTATTGCTACGTAAACGCTCTACTAATCCAAAGCCATCTAGCAGCGGCATATTAATATCAATGACCATCAAGGCAGGTTTGTTGGTCCGCAATAACGTTAGCGCGTTCATTCCGTCGCTAGCTTCGATAGTCTCAAAACCGGCAATTCGTAAAGTGTCGGTGAGCAGCGCTCGAACTCCAGGTTCGTCATCCACGACCATAATTAACTCGCTCATGAGACCACTCTCGCACGATTGAGCCCTATTTCCAATATTTTGTGGTGTTTTGTTAAGCGTTTCACAGAAAAAACACAAGGGCACAATGCATGATTTGACCATGAAAATTAAGGGCCTGCCGATAATTTCTATTGGCTTATCGCTGCTCCTTTTTGCGCCGACCGTGGCCTATGCAGATCAATCACCTTCGCCATCTCCGGAAATTCAAATGTTACTAAAAAAGTACAAAGGGATAATGGATCAATATCAAAAAACCTCCTCAATGAAAAAGTTTGAAGAGTTGCAAAAAATGCGTGAAAAAATAAGGATGCAAATTAATCGCACTTTTATGAACTCCGTTAACAAAGCAAATAAAGAGGCTCACACTGCGTTGAAAACTGCAAAAGGGGCTTCAGCTAAGACTGAAATTATTACCAAGCAAAAATATGCCATCAATGAGGCAAGTGATTTGAGAGATTCAGAACTGCTGGCACTGGGCTTAGCGCCAACTCCGCCCGCAACCGCCAAACAAGGAAAGACTGCGGGTAAAAAAGTCGAAAGTAAGAAAAACAAATAACCAACTTGCGCCTATAGTTTTTCAGGTTATTGGCTATCGTTAAACCATGAAGCGATTCAATTTATGGTTAGCCGAAAAAATCACACGAGGCGTAGCGACTATGTGGTGTGCATACATTTTTGCCGCGATAGCCCTCATTTCCCTACCTAAAGCCATTGCATCTGGAGACTCCGTTGTGATCATTTCTTGGGTGGCGCAGACTTTTCTGCAATTGGTCTTGCTCTCCATCATTATGGTTGGACAAAAAGTGCAATCCTCTGCTGTCGAAAATAAAATAAATGAAACGCATGCCGCATCTTTAGCTGAATTTGAATTGGCAAAAGAAGCGCGGGGGTTTGCCCACTCAGAAATCGCCCAGTTGCGCCAGTTATCTCAAGACATGCATACATTGATGAAGGAAGTTGAAGCAAAACTTAAGAGTTAAATCGTTATAAAAGCGATACCTGCTCATGGGTGCTTTCAGTTTTTTGCATTGTCCATCAAACTCTGCCTGACCTAGATTTATCGCATGAATTCTGCGCCTTGGTGGAAAGAAGCCACGATTTACCAGATTTATCCCCGTTCTTTTTTTGATAGTAACGGCGATGGCGAAGGCGATCTGACTGGAATTACCGCCAACCTGGATTATGTAAAAAAACTTGGGGTCGATGCAATTTGGCTCAGCCCGTTTTATACATCTCCAAATAAAGATGGTGGATACGACGTTGCCAATCCACGAGATGTTGATCCGCGTTTTGGAAATCTAGCTGACGCAAAAAAACTTATTGACCGAGCACATGAATTAGGTCTTCGCGTTCTTGCAGATATTGTTCCTAATCATTTTTCAGACCAACATGAGTGGTTCCAAGCCGCGCTTAATTCACCTGCAGGTTCTATCGAGCGTTCGCGTTTCCACTTCTATGATGCACGCCCTGATGGAACTCCACCAAATAATTGGATCTCTCTTTTTGGTGGACCTTCTTGGACGCAAGTTGACGATGGCCAGTACTACTTACATTTATTTGATAGTTCGCAACCAGATCTCAATTGGGATAACCCAGAAGTTCACGCTGATTTTGAAAAGACCTTGCGATTTTGGATTGAGCTAGGTGTAGATGGTTTTCGAATCGACGTTGCACACGGTCTTGTGAAAGAAGACGTGCTGGCAAACCACCCAGATCCCCAAGGGTTGAGCAATGCCTTGCGCCTAGATGTTGCGATGGATACCGAAAAACGAAACGCACTTTTATTAACGGTTCCTTATTTTGATCGCCAAGGTGTGCATGAGATATATCGCAAATGGCGAAAGATTTTTGATTCTTATGAGGATCGCGAAATTATGGCAGTTGCCGAAGCGTGGGTACACCCACCTGTCAATGCCACTCGATATGTTCGTGCCGATGAACTGCATCAAGTCTTTAACTTCGATTTGCTAACTGCCGAGTTCAAAGCCGATGTTTTGTTTGATGTCATCGAGCGCTCTATTGCATTAAACGCAACAGTAAATGCCCTTCCAACGTGGGCACTTAGTAATCATGATTCACCGCGTGTGGCTTCCCGAATTGGTTCTGAACAAGCGCGCGCATTAGCTTTATTTGTCTTTGCTTTACCTGGCTCTACCTATGTTTTTGCTGGCCAGGAACTTGGGCTGCCGGATGGTGAGCTAGAAGATTCAGATCGCGCCGATCCAACGTTTTTTAGAACCAATGGAGAGATTAAGGGTCGTGATGGTGCACGCGTTCCACTTCCATGGAAAGGCGATTCGACACCTTTTGGTTTTTCAACTGGAAAGCCGTGGTTACCGATTTCTCAAGATTGGAAACCACTAACTGTTGAAAGTCAAGAACTTGATCCAAAAAGTTCCTTGCATTTGTATAGAAACGCGTTAGAGCTTCGGACTAAACATCTGACTGGTAAAGGTGGAATTACTTGGCTTGAGTCTGCTCACCATGGAGAAAAGTCAGAAAATCTCTTGTCATATTCGCGCGGAGAAGTCACGGTTGTTCTCAATCTTGCAGATTCTGCAGCAGAATGTGAAATATCTGGTCGAGCTTTAATTGTCAGCGGTTGCGTCATTGACTCACATGATGGAAAAAAGGTGATTCCCGCACGTTCGTGTGCATGGTTTGTAGCTTAGATGGCAGACTACCGCCATGGAATCAACCGCAACGTGGGTCATTACAATTGCAGTGCTTGCAGGAATAATTTTATTTGATCTCGGCATTGCGATTATTCGTCGAAATAAACCTACATCCCTAGGTGAAGCAACATTTTGGACCGTTTTCTATATTGGTACCGCGCTTATTTTTGGTGCGCTTTT
>CAINRW010000054.1 GCA_903852815.1 uncultured Actinomycetes bacterium | reverse complement strand
TAGCTCTCTGATTTTTTCTTTGTATGAAACCTGCTCCAGTTAATTCGAGTCAACAAAACCAAAACCGCAATCATTGCGATTTGCAGAAGAATTGCCCACACTGAGGTAAGTTCTTTAGTAATGAGTTCAGAAATACCTCTGGATTTGAGTTCGCTAGCGCCTGCAACATAAAAGGAATATGTCACGAGGCGACCAGAAAAGAACGCCACCGTTAATGGAAGAAGTTTTGCACCGACAAGTCCTGCCGCTTCAAATAATTGAGCGGAGGGAAGCGGTGACACCATGAAAAGAAGAACTAAAACAATTTTTCTCGATGACTTCTCTTCCAGAACTTTTTGGGCACTTTGAAGATTTTCTAGAGATTTTCCTTTTATCCGAAATCGCAACAACCCTGTGTAGGTAGCTAATACATATCTACCTAGGCCGGCACTCAATGCTCCAAAAAGGATGATTACTACTGGATGCAGATCTGAATTGAGTGAAAATAAAACTAATACGCTCCATGTAGGCGGAGCAAAAGCGGGCGCACAATTAAATGCAAATACCACCAGAGATAAATAGATGAGGGTGGACACGTTTACTAGGCTATTACGTATGACAACTTTGGGGCCGGCTTTTAATCGCATGTGGGGTGCCAGTTTGGCCTCGAACCTTGCCGACGGTCTCTTGCGGACCGCGGCACCGCTTTTGGCCGTTACTTTGACTAAAAGCCCAGTCCTAATTTCACTCATGAGCGCTTTAGTGATGCTTCCTTGGTTATTTTTTGCGATTCCCATTGGAGGAATTGTCGATCGCGTAGATCGTCGTTTCCTGCTTGCCGGCTCAAATGCTTTTCGCTTCCTAATGGCTGCACTTCTAGCAATTTCAATTTCGACACATACATTGACTATTTACTGGCTATTTCTGGCAACTTTCATGATTGGAATCTGTGAAGTGATTTCAGATACGACGGCGCAGTCACTCATTCCTCAGATCTTGACACCTACTCATTACGAAAAAGGAAACTCAAGATTACAGATTTCTGAAACCATCGTGCAAAATTTTATCGGCGCACCAATTAGCGGATTTCTTTATGCAATTGGGATTTTTCTGCCATTTGTATTTAACAGTGCAGGTTTTGCAGTTGCTGCTATTTTGGCAATGAGTATTCCAATTAAGTTTTTACAAGATATTCGGATGGATGAGAAGAAAGAAGTGGAAAGAGATTTCATCGCCGAAGTTAAGTTTGGGATGCGTTACCTGTTTGAGCACAAAGCTCTCTGGCGTTTAGTGATTACAACAACAAGCATTGGTTTCTTTTCTTCCATGGCATCTGCTACATCCGTCCTTTTTATTATTGAAGAGTTACATGCAAAACCGGCATATTTCGGTTTGATCATGTCGGTTGGGGGAGTAGGAGCAATTCTTGGTGGCATCGCTGCGCGGCACACATCATCAAAGTTTGGTCGCGGAAGAGCTTTGGCCTTCAACATATTAATTGGCGCAGCATCCACGATTTTTGTTGGTTTAGTCCCAAATATTTACTGGCTCATGGCAATAGATGTGGTCATTGGTTTCACGATTTCTCAGTGGAATATTTTATTGATGTCGCTTTACCAATCAATGATTCCCAATAACCTCTATGGACGTATTCATGGAACTCGAAGAACTCTTGTCTGGGGCTTAATGCCAATTGGCTCATTTATTGGCGGATATGTGGCAAAACTTGGGTTACGTGTGCCATTTTTATTTGGTGGTGCAGTTGCAACGCTAATTGCTTTCTCGGCCTTAAAGTTCCTCATTAAAATTGGTGATGATTCGATGAAAGTGAGCGAAGTACATGACTAAACCTCTAGGCACTTCGTACTGGAAACTTTGGACCGCGACTGCAATATCTAATCTAGGCGATGGCGTATCAATGGTGGCCTACCCATGGTTGGCATCTGCGGTAACTCGCTCACCGATACTAATCGCTGCCGCAGGTTTTGCTTCGCGTCTTCCTTGGCTGGTTTTCACCCTCCACGCTGGTGTATTAACCGATCGATTTGATCGCAGAAAATTAATTGTGGCGATGGACTTTCTGCGAGGCCTATTAACAATTGCAGTGGGGATAGTTGTGTATCAAAATCGCAATGCTTTGCCATCCTTAGATGAACTCACCAAAATAACCGATCTGCAAACAAACTGGCCTATTTACTTAACCTTATTGCTTACGGCTTTTCTTTTTGGTTTAGCTGAAGTCTTGAGAGATAACAGCGCGCAGACATTAATGCCCTCCGTTGTAGAGCAAGAAAATTTGGAGATTGCAAATAGCCGAATATGGTCAGCAGAATCTTTAACTAATAGTTTTATAGGGCCACCTTTGGGGTCATTACTTATTGGCCTCGCTATTTATCTTCCATTTTTCTTTGATGCCACTTCGTTTTTTATTGCCGTTGCTTTGATTGCCTCACTCAAGGGAAGTTTTCGCCCGATTACTCCCGATGCACCTAAAGAAAAAATCAATTTCAAAGCCGAAATCAAAGAGGGTTATGCCTGGCTGTGGGCGCATCCCTTGCTACGCCCGATGGCGATTATTTTGGGTTCAATGAATGGCATTGGAACAATGGTTGGTGCGGTTTATATTTTATTTGCTCAAGAAGTACTTCATACATCCGTATTTGCTTTTGCCGTCCTTGGAACTGCAGGCGCAGTTGGCGGAACTATCGGTGGTTTATTGGCACCAAAGATTTCAGCGAAGTTAGGAAGTGGGCCTTCGCTTTGGTTAGCCCTTGCTGCCGCCCCAATTGGAAATTTAATTGTTGGATTAACTTCGTCATGGCAAGTGGTGTGGGCGGTGACTGTTGTAGAAAGCTTTGTCGCAATTCTTTGGAACACAATCACAGTTTCACTTAGACAAAGCATTATTCCTTCGCAGTTATTAGGCCGAGTCAATAGCGTCTATCGATTCTTTGCGTGGGGATCCATTCCCCTTGGAATGTTTGTGGGCGGTGGGTTGGTAACCCTTATGACCCATTTTCTGTCTAGGGAAAATGCTCTCCGCAGCCCGTATCTCATTTCAGTAGTTTTGGGGCTAGTCCTATGGCTGTTGGCCGCCCCTCGGCTGACTACTGCGAAAATTGAAGCTGCACGCAACCAGGCTTAGATTTATTGACCCTTTACAGACCTTATTTATTACAACATCGTTACAAAAGCCACGCTTATGCGAACGCGTCGCCTGTTGCATACACCCTTAGGCGTACGGCAGACTCACCCCACCAAAAGCACCTATGGGGCAGGTCGACTCTCCACAGATGCTTTTCTTATCCCTCGAGGAGGACACATGAAGTTAAATCGCAGCGCGAAGGTCGCGTTAGCAGCTGCCTCAGTTACAGCTCTCGTTCTTGGTGTAGCAGCTCCTGCTGTTGCAGCAACACGTACAACTGTAGTTATCGTAGCTAGCAATGCCCTGACATCACTGAACCCAGGTACACCAGATACAAACTTGGTTACTAACAGCGATGTTGCTTATCTATCAGGTTCAGGATTTACATATTACGACGACAAGAAGACTCTTGTACGTAATACAACATTCGGATCTTTCAAAGTTGTAAAGAATACAAACTCTGATTTCCGTGTTCAGTACACAGTTAACCCAGGACGTTTGTGGTCAGATGGAACACCTATCTCGGGTGAAGATCTACTTCTAAGCCACATTCTTTCAAGCTCAGATTATTCAAAGTCTGCAGGTCTTGGCGATCCAACAGATACAAAAGCTGTTCCAGCATTTAATGCTGGTGGATACACAGGTGTGTATGACAACTCAATCGTTGGCACACCAACACTTTCAGCTGATCACATGTCTGTAACTCTTCGCTTCAACAAGAAGATTCCAGATTGGGAGCTTTATGGTCCAGGACCAGCAGCTGTTCACGCACTAGTACTTATGGCAGAAGGAAAGACAAGCCTAGGAACTGTTGCTCAGAATGAAGCTGCACGTAATCGCTTCGTTAGCGCGTTTTATGACAAAGACACAGCTTTCCTAAAGAAGGTTGGAAAAGTCTGGTCTGAAGATTTCAACATCAATGCAGTCAATGATTCAACCAACCCATTGCTTCTAGTAAGCAACGGTGGTTTCTTGGTTGACTCAGCTGTTGCTGATCAGAGCGTGACTTTGAAGCTCAACCCTAAGTACAACTCAGGTCCAAAGACTTCAGGAATTGAAACAGTTGTTTTCAAGTTCATGTCTGATGGAACTGCAGCTGCACAGGCACTTGCTAACAAGGAAATCGATGTTTACCAAGGACAACCAACAGCTGACGCGGTAGCTCAGTTGAAGGCAATCAAGGGCGTAACAGTTATCGGTGGAGTTAACGCATGCTATGAGCACGTAGATGTTCGTGTTGGTGCTGCATCAGGTACAACTGATAAGTACACAGGTCCATTTGCTGCATCAACTGGTCAAAAGGGTAAGGATCTACGTACAGCATTCTTGCTTGCATACCCACGCCAAGAGATCATTGACAAGCTAATCAAGCCGATCAACTCAAACGCAGTAGTTGCTAACTCATTGTTCACACTTCCAGGTGAAACTGCTTACTCAAAGATTGTTGGACCTAACGGTTCAGGTAAGTACACAGCTGGAACACAAGAGAAGCGCACAGCTACAGCACTTGCATTGGTCAAGAAGTACTACCCAACAGCTAAAGCTGGAAGCGGATCTGTAAAGGTCAAGCTTCTTTGGGGTCAACCTTCTAACCAACGCCGTGCATCTGAAGCAGCACTAGTAAAGGCAGCACTTGCTAAGGCAGGTTTTGATGTCAATACAACTGTTACTTCAGGTTGGTCAGGCTTCTTAGATGACAACTCATTCGATGCGCAGTTCTTTGCATGGTGTCCATCATCTGTTACACAGACTGGTACAAATGCAAACTTCCAGAGCGATGGTGGAAATAACCTCATTGGTTATGACAACCCAGCTCTAGACAAGATCTTGCACTCACTAGAAGTGAAGTTGCCAGATGCACAGATCACAGCGAAGTACATTCAGGCAGAGCGTTTGCTTATGGCAGATGCGATTTCTCTACCTATCTTC
>CAINRW010000053.1 GCA_903852815.1 uncultured Actinomycetes bacterium | reverse complement strand
GCCGAAATATTACTGCCCCAGCATATTTTTAGTCGTGGTAATCCCACCAAGATGTCCCTTTGTCGTAGTCGCACGTGAAGATCTTTACGCAAAAGGCGTCAAGAGATTTAGCACCGTTGTACTGTTCTTCACCATAACTCCAAGAAATCACGCCAATAACATTTCCTTCGTTATCTACTAGCGGACCACCACTGTTGCCGTGCGAGACACTGTTTGTAATCAATATATCTGTATCAGTTGTATTTAGTACATTTCCAAATGACACTGATCCTTCGTAACCATCGGCGCTGCCTAAAGCCATTACCCAATAACCTTGATATGGCTCAGAGTACGAAAGATTCAAAGGTGGAAGTTTCACTTTTGTCGCTAATACAGCTAAATCATTTTCCTTATCCCAATCTACTATTACAGCCGGCTTGGGATCTTCATAGGGGAGCGCGACAGTGACTTTGCCCGCATTATTCAAACATCTCTTAATGACATGATGGTTTGTAACTAATGTCGTGGGGTATTTGTCCTGCACATCGGTTTCAAAGTCAATCGCCCATGCTGTTCCCTGTCCCGAATATTCATCGGTCTCGCACCACACAGTTACTGTCGAATCTTGAATTGTGGTAACCAGTGAGTAAATACTTCGAGGTTGAACAAAGCCATCGGTCGCCGGATCTGTAGATTTGAAATAGCTCGCCGGTCCCCAAGTCAGGTAAAGAGCACTTGCTGCCACAATCAAACCAACTAAAGCAAGGATTCCGCTGGCATGCTGTAACCCGCGATAAGTCGCACGAGCAACTTTCTTGACAGGATTCTTGCGCGGCACAACTTCGATTTCAGGGCTTTCATTTTCAGCAAGAGCACCTGCTCCATTGCTGAGTTCAATCTCTTCATTTGTCATGCGCAGAGAATAACTAGCAAGACCGACAAAACCCCTGTTTTATGTTTACTTTAAATACTATCTACGTAGTGAATTAATCCACCACCACGGAACTTCAAAGTAGGTGTCTTTTGCCAAACTTCCATGGCATCATCAAAGCTCTTTGAGTTAGCTTGAACTTTATCCATTGACGCTCCGAACGCTTCAGCACTTTCAAACTCAACTGCAAAAATCCAAGCACCGTTGTATTCGCCGTATCCGCCTTCCCAGACATGCACAGCATTTGCGCCTTCTGAAAGAAATAGTTTCTTCCATTCGCCTAAACGTGCCATTTGCTGGCGACGAGTCGTGCCTTCAACACCTTCACAGATCCAAATTTCATTCGTGACTGACATGTATTTCCCCTCCGTGCCGCATCTCGGCTTCTGTAAAATACCTTTCCATCAGGGGCAATTCAATAGAAAATCGGTTTAAATCTGTCTCTGGGGCGCCAAGAATTCATAACAGCTTTTTAAGTTAAGCGAATTTCTTAATAAATCTAATGACTGCCTCAACGAACAATGTTGCTAAGGCTGCATAAATTATTAGAAATGCGAGGTAGGGAATTCTAAAACCCCAGTCGTCCCAAAAGTCTGCCTTGGCCCAGAAATTGTCGTAATACCAATTGGGCATTGTCGTGAGAAATATTGAGGATAAAAAGGTAATCACTAAGATTGAGATTCGAGTTTTAGTCATACACAAAGAGTAACTAGTCAGTCAGACAATTTTAAGAATGCCTGACTAGTCAGCTAATTTTCTATCCGTGATTTTCCATTTGTTTGATCGCAGAATCCAGGGATTTCAGCAGCTTCTCGGGAACATTTCGAGAAGTTAACGCAGCTAAGACACCTCTGTAATATTCGAGGATTTTTTCTTTATTGGTTTGCTTGTTAAATCGCTTCCATACAGAGTCACCTTCGACGAGCAGATCGCTGAGGATTGCGCGTGCGTTGTGAATTTTATCTGCAGCAGAAACAATCAATGTGTCCATGTCTGCGTGTTTCAAGTGTTCGATATGGGCAGCCTTACGAATATCCCAACTCGCCTTTTCTTCATCAGTAGCTACTAATGAATCACTGCAGCCTCGAACTATCGCCTCAACTCGATCACCAAACAGTTCCTTTATTTCTGCGAGCATAGGTTCGCCACCACAATCTTCGGCGATGTCATGAAGTAGGCCACCAATAGCCTGATCCTCATCTCCACCAGCTTCAAGAATCAAAGAAGCGACTCCTAGCGGATGGCAGATATAGGTGATATCGGTTGCTTTTCTTGATTGATTCTTATGTTTTTCTGTCGCATATTTTACGGCTTCAAAAAATTTCTCTGATAAAAATACCTTTGGTGGTAATTTCACTTTTTCTTGACTCATATTTAATCCTTTCACAGATCTGTTGTTTTGTTAATAATTTCTAGTCCTTGCTTTAAGCCTGAGTTCCACAAGATTTGTTATGGGCCTTCACGAAGGATTTTGCTTCTGAATTCCGAAGTTCCTTTAACGAATCGCCACATCCTTGGCAGATAACAACCCACAGGTAATCACCGAGTGAATCGCTGTATGTAAAGTTCACGATTAGCGCTACTGATCTTCCTTTTATCGAAGGCAGACCGACATGCCCGGTCAAAAGCTGAATCTGTTCCAGCTCAAGCCCAGCGAATTTCTCTTGAACAGAAGAGTCAAGAAATACAGCGGGTTCGGTTTCCTCCGAACTATTCTTATAGAGAACCAAACCACACGTGCAGTGCTGTGTTTCTGGTCCACTTACATATCGAAAGTGCAACCCTTGCTTTTGCCAACGTCGCAGATTTCCATAGAACTGATAGGCCTTGGTGGCCATGTATTTTTCTTTTTGAGGAGCCTTTTCGACCTTGCGCTTTATATCGCGAAGATCTTCGACGGTGACCACCACAAATTCGCGGCTAACGGTGTAAACAACTTCTTTTTCTGCAGACATAACTAACCTGGCCCTGACTGGGCTCTTGATGTAAGAGACCCGCTACTTCCGACGGTGTCCTTCATCGTCGGCAGGTCTACTTTTAGTTCCACCGTGCGCGGTTAGCGCGGTTGGCACCAAGCAAGCTAAAAGGCTTAACGCTT
>CAINRW010000052.1 GCA_903852815.1 uncultured Actinomycetes bacterium | reverse complement strand
GTTTGTTACCAAATCAGATCCCGGAGATTTTGCTTGAAGCGAGAGATCGACACCGTCATGTCGCCCCATTCGGAAGCGGACAATATTAGGTTGAGGTGCAGGGGCGCCTTTGGCAGTAAAAAGTTGGCGCGGAGGTTGTTTGAATTCAACAATTGCTTCCATCGTTGTTTCTGCCATTTTCTTACCAGTGCGAATGTAGATAGGCACTCCAGCCCAACGCCAGTTATCAATGAATAATCGCATGGCAACAAAAGTTTCAGTCTGTGAATGTTTAGCGACGCCTTCTTCATCTAGGTAACCAACATATTGTCCACGGACGACATTTTCCGATGTCACGTCACGCATCGCAGATAGAACTTTTATTTTCTCATTTTGCAAAGCTGCTGCACCCATGTCGATTGGCGGCTCCATTGTTAACATCGTCAAGACTTGTAAGAGGTGATTTTGTAACACGTCTCGAGTCGCACCGACTGCATCATAAAACTTGCCACGGCCTTCGATTCCAAATTCCTCAGTCATAGTGATTTGGATATTTGAAATATAATTACGGTTCCAGACGGGCTCAAATAACGTATTTGCAAAACGGAAAACTAGTAAATCTTCAACTGATTCTTTTCCAAGGTAATGATCTATGCGATAAATCTGATCTTCAGGCAAAAGCTTCTTAAGAGAATCATCGAGGGCAACGGCTGAAACCAAATCACGGCCAAAAGGTTTCTCTACAACCACTCGAGCACTGTCAGTCAAGCCGACTGAGTTGAGCCCCTTAGTAACATCAGCAAACATACCAGGAGCGATCGCTAAATAAACTACCGGCAATTGATATCCAGTGAGGGCGACTTTAAGTTTTTCAAAAGTTTCTTGATCTTTATAGTCACCGACAACTAATTGCATTTCTTTGAGCAGGCCATTAAGAACGCTTTCATCCACTTGGGTTCCAATAGCAGCTTTATTCTCTCGAATTGATTTCTCGATTTGATTTTTAAATTCTTCTTGGCTCCACTGGGACGAGGCGACCGCAAAAACTGGGATCTCTAACTCCCCTGCCTCTTCCATTTCATAGAGAGCAGGGAAAAGTTTCTTCTTAGCTAAATCTCCGGTAGCACCAAAAAGAACTAGAACATCGGCACGTTTCAATTACTGGGCCTTAGGTTTTTCATTATGCCCACCAAATTTATAACGCATCGCACTTAGAACACGATTGCCAAAATCATCATTTCCACGAGAGGCAAAGCGTGAATACAGCGAAGCGCTCAATACGTGTGCTGGAATTCCTGCTTCGATTGCAGCTTGAACGGTCCAACGACCTTCACCACTGTCGCTAACTTCTGAAGAATACTCATGCAGGTCATTGCTCTCCTGCAACGCTTGCGCGGTTAGGTCTAGCAACCACGATGCAACAACGCTTCCGCGTCGCCACACTTCAGTAATTTCTGGAATATCTAAATCGTACGCAGGTGTCATTTCATCAGCAGCTTCAAAAATAGCTAAACCTTCAGCAAAAGCCGCCATCATTCCGTACTCAATTCCGTTGTGAACCATCTTCACAAAGTGTCCCGCACCAACAGGCCCACAATGCAGATATCCATATTCACTTTGTCCGGGTTCACCTGTACGGCCCGGTGTGCGATCTGCAGCATCAATTCCTGGGGCTAACGCTTTGAAAATTGGATCAAGGGATGCAACGACCTTTTCGTCACCGCCAATCATCAAACTGTAACCACGCTCTAATCCATATACGCCGCCACTTGTTCCAACATCTACAAAATTAATTCCTTTTTCAGCTAACTTCTTTGCATTCACAACATCGTTTTTATAATAAGAATTTCCACCGTCAATAATCGTGTCACCTGGTGATAAATGCGCAGCAACGGCCGCAATCGTTGAATCAGTTACGTGTGCTGGGACCATAATCCATATGGTTCGTGGAGTTGAAAGTGCGCCGGCCATTGCCGCTAAATCTGCGGCGGGAGTAAAGCCTTCGCTCGCTAGTGCGGCGATTGCTTCAGGGCTAACGTCATGTACGACTGCCGTGATTCCTGCTTTTCCTAAACGGCGAACAATATTCGCGCCCATTCGACCTAAACCGACCATTGCAAAGTTCATTGAGCTCTCCATGAGCCGAAGTCTACTCTGAGAAAAATGCCTCAGTATCGACGATTAATCGCGTCAATTGTCTTGCCATCACGTGTCCTGCAGGAATAGACAGGTCGGCCTCCAGAATTTGTGTGACCGCTGGGGCTTTAGCTTCACCCGTCGCAATAATCCACACTTGATCCGATGAATTGATGTAGTTCATGGAAAATGAAACGCGCTGTGGCGGCGGCTTCGGAGAATCAACAATCGGAATCGCACGCGCAGTAAGCGTTGGGTCCCAGTGATTGGGAAACAGTGATGCGACATGGCCATCAGGTCCAAGACCTAGAACACAAATATCCATCGTCACTTCATGCAGTTCGGCTTCATATGCCGCAGCAGCTTGAATTACATTTAAACCGTTGTCAGTGGATTCAACTTCATGAACAGTTACAGTTGAATTCTTGAGTCCATCTCGGACAGGTTTTGAATTTCGAAGTGGACTGTCGGAAGAATCAAAGCGTTCGTCACTCAACCAAATATGCAAACCAGAAAGATCTGCAGAATTTGAGTTGAGTTTTTCTACTAAATCTTTAGCAAAGAGATTTCCAAGAGTCCCCCCAGTTAGGGCGATATGGCAAGCACCTTTATCAAGAAGATTTAATGAGATTAATTCCATGAGTTCAGTAGTGGCGGCATGTACTAAAGCATCGGCATTTTCGTACATTGTTAAATCTAAATCATCGTTCACTTTGAGACCACCTTAGGTAGGTTCACATTAAATTTAATTGAAATTTCACGTACTAAAACGACGACTAACCCTGAAATAAGTGCAATTGCTAATTCATTCAAGTTGAAATTGGAGAGTAATAAGTACACCAGTGCACCAGCTAAAGCACTAGTACCGACGGTCTCACGATGTAATAAAACCGGTTGAACTTGGCACAAAATGTCACGGAAAAGCCCTCCAGAAACCGCGCCAACAATTGCAAGAACAACTACGGCTAAAAATGGAGCGTTGTGTGTGATGGCAAACTGTGCGCTAGAAACGGTTGCAACACCAAGCCCCAAAGTATCAAGGGATAATGCAAATCTGCCTACCTCTTGCTTCTTGCCAATGGCAATTGTTATGAGCACTGCGGCAATAATTGGAATGAACAGCCAAGGGTGTTGAATCCATGGTGGTTGTTGCCCCATGAAG
>CAINRW010000051.1 GCA_903852815.1 uncultured Actinomycetes bacterium | reverse complement strand
GTCGAGATGGAAACGTTTATGGCCGAGGCACCTTTGACATGAAAGGCGGTTTAGCGGCAATGATGGTGGCCGCCCATCGTGCGAACCAATCTGGAATTAAAGGGCAAGTAATTGTTGCCGCCGTCGCCGACGAAGAGCATGCAAGCTTTGGAACCGAAGAAGTGTTACGACATTTTTCAGCAGATGTCGGTTTAGTTTCTGAGCCTACGATGCTTGGTTTAACAATTGCACACAAAGGGTTTTCTTGGTTCGACATCATCATTCATGGTCGAGCAGCACATGGATCACGCCACGATTTAGGAGTAGATGCGATTAGCAAGGCAGGACATGCACTCGTAGCCTTAGAGACATTAGCGAATGAAATATTGACTCGAAAGAAAGTCGAATTTCTCGAGACAGGTTCGTTGCATGCATCAATCATTAAAGGCGGCGAAGAAGTTTCTAGCTACCCAGCAGAATGCACAATCTCTATAGAGCGACGAACTGTTCCTGGAGAGACGCATGAATTTGTTACGGCAGAGATTAGAGATGTCTTGGACAAATTAGTAGAAACTGTGCCTGACTTTAACTACACATTAGTAGAAGGACTTGCTCGACGCCCACTTCAGGTATCTCAAGATCACAAGTTAGTTAAATCAATCGAACAGCATTACAAATCAAAGACAGGGAAATATGTTGAAATACGTGGTGAATGGTATTGGACTGATGCCGCACTCTTGAATGATGCAGGAATTCCAAGTGTTCTATTTGGCGTAGATGGTGCAGGTGCTCATGCCGCACTTGAGTGGGCCACCGAATCATCAGTACAAACCGTCGCTGAAGTAATCACATCGGTTGTTTTGGATTGGTGCAACCAGGATTAAGGTGACTTATACAATTTCTTGTTGCCTGCCGGCGCTTTACCAATATCTATTCCAGCTTTTTTGAGTTCTCTCTTTAGTTCGTGTCGAAAAGTGTGATAATCAACTTCAACGGCATGACGTTGGCCAGGAGTGAAGTCAAAGTGTGGATGTGAAACTTCGTGTTCTATGGCAGATTTTAAATCCGAAGGCCTCTTGTATTTCTCGAGAATCTCTAAACAGGCTATTTTCGCTTGGTAATCAGCAAGTGGCCAAATGCAACCGAGTGGTTGAAACAAACCGATAAAGTACAGATTTTCATATTTTTCATGCATCATTTTTCGATAAAGAGGAATTTTTTCTAGATCTTTAAAATTGATAAAGCTTTCATCAAAGAACGAAAAGGTTGTCCAGAAACCAGTTGCAGCACAAATAATGTCATACTCCGATTTTGAACCATCACTAAACTCAACACTTAGGCCGTTCCAAGATTTGATAGCTTTGCGAGGCTTAACTCTTCCATGGCGAATGTAATCCATGAGATCTGAATTCAGAGTTGGGTGATTAGTTAATGGCAAAGTGGTATTTTCCGGAAGGTCGTAGTGACTATATGGACCTTGAACTATTCGAACTAAGAGTTTCAGCCCACGCTGGCGTAACTTCTTGGGCAACCACGCTGTTCTTGAAGCAAAGACATCGCTGGGTTTGCCAAATAAAAACTTAGGGAAAAACCACTGAGGGCTGCGCATCGACATGTCCACAGTTTTTGTGATTCGAGCGGCCTCTACAGAAATATCGCAAGCAGAGTTTCCGCCACCAATTACCAATACGCGTTTATCTCTCCAAGTTTCATCAACACCTTTAAAATCATGCGAGTGTATGAATCTTCCGGTGAACTCACCTGGGTAGCTTGGATACTTAGGAACATTATGATGACCATTGCACACCATCAAGTATTCGAAAACTTCACTCTTTTTTCCACCAAGATTGTCCGTGTACTCGATTAACCAGGATCCATCATGCTGGCGAGTTACATGTTCAACAGTGTGATCAAATCGAACCTTTTCTAAGACTCCAAAGGCTCTTGCGTAAGATTCAAAATAATTCTGAAGTTGAACATGGCCTGGATAATCTGGAAATGATTCGGGCATTGGAAAATCTTCAAATTCAGACCAAACCTTTGAGCTAATCAGATGCGTATTTTCATAGACACTTGAGTGGCCGGTTTTAGAGTTAAAAACCCAGTTACCACCTACTTTGTCATTTTTTTCAAAGACGACAACATCTAAACCATTTTGGAGGCAATTCTTTGCCGCAGTTATTCCACTTGGGCCGGCTCCAATAACGCAGACTCTTTTGCTCATCCGCGGATTATTCAAGAATTATCCTTAAATTGCTAGGTTTTCTCGAACTAATTTCACTCACCACAGGAGAAAGAAAACCAACGAATGTGCAGGTTTTAGGTACGCTCAACCCATGGCATGGATATTTTTATCAATTGCAATTGTTGCTGAAATTACTGGAACACTCTTGCTCAAAGCTAGTGATGGTCTTAGCAAACTTTGGCCATCTATTGGTGTTGGTATTGGGTATGCAACGGCTTTCACTTTCATGTCTATGTCACTCAAGAAACTTGATGTTGGAATTACTTATGCTGTTTGGTCCGGAGTTGGAATTATTGGCGCGGCAGTAGGCGGCGTTTTATTCTTCGACCAACATTTATCAAAACTTAATTTGATCGGGATGGCAATAATTATTATTGGAGTTGTAGTAATGAATCTAGGTGGAGTATGACAATTACATTAAAACGACTTTTATCTCACATGGCTTGGGCTAATCAGAAAACAATCACGCACCTTGAATCACTCTCTGAAGATTCTCTCAAGGCATTCGCAACTAATCCCAAATGGCATGTTGCTGAAATTGTTTACCACATTGTCGATTCCGCGGATCATTATGCTTACCGAATTAGTGGCATACCTGCGCTTACCCAACCTGGGGATCCATGTATAGATGCAGTAAAAGAGATTGCTGATTTGTCTCGACTAAAAGAGCAAGCAGTTCTAGTTGATAAGGCACTTCTAGATTGCGTGCAGCTAGAGGATATTGAGATCGAGTATGTGAATTATGAAGACAAATTAGTGAAGCGATGGCGATCCACAATTCTCTCTCAGGCTATCCACCATGCAACCGAGCATCGCGCACAAATTGCAGCAGCTTTGGAGGCAAAAGGCTATGAGCCAATGGATCTTGATGAACTAGATCTTTGGGCTTTTGAAATCGAAACGGAAAGAAGTTAATTCTTCTGTCAGTCACTTAACTTCAAAGTTTTTATCATCAATTGCGAAGAGTGAGCCATCTTCTGCCGAATACTCAAGCACTTCAAATTTGTATGAACCAGGATTAAGTTCCGGCAGTGAAACATTCCATGTTGAACGGTCAGGACATGCTGACTTGGCAGTTGTATGACCTTCATGGATTACTTTTCCATTTAGTGAAAGTTTCCACACAACATTTGCTTCAAACGTACAAGCTTCACCTGTTACCGAAATTGGATTTGCAAGAACATCACCTTCGGATATTGATGAAATCTGAAGTGGATTTAAAACATCGTAACTTGGCGCCCTCGTAAAGGGATTAGTTGTATCGACATGACCTGCAAAGGATTCAACTTTCTTTCCATTTACGGTGAAACTCACGGACTCAACTTGTGAATTTAAATCTAGATATGTCCAAACTATTTGATCAATTGCTCTCTGCTCGCCATCACTTCCGACATTTAATGAAATAGTTCCCAAATCAATTGTTGCTTCTGAATCAGTAATCGTGATGGAATTCACGATATTTTTATCACTCCAAAGATTCGTATAATTGGAATCTTTTGGAGTTAGTTTTCCGGCTACAAGATCTGAAATAACTGAAAGTGCGAAATCATTTGAGTTCGGAATTGCTCTTTTTTCGCTGAACAATTTGAAACCACGAGGAGTATCGGCGACAAAATAGATAGATGCTTGGGTCACACCTTCGACTTTCGTCACTTCCTTGGCACAGCCTGTCAAGAGAAGCGGCAGTATGACAAAAAGCGCAATTCGTTTCATGAGGTTAAATCTAATACTTAAGTAGTATCTTTGCTGTAGAGGCTTTGGAGCAAAAGGGGCAAGAATGAGCGAAGAACTCAAGTTTATTGAAATAAGCGAAACACCTTGTTGCACTCCAGCCCCAGTTACAAATGAATGACTAGCTCTTTGGAAGTCAGTGGGTATTTTTTTTGCTTTAATCGCCTCTTTTGCGATCTCAGACTATTGGTTTGGCTCTTTCTTAAAATCACATATGACTGGCTTTGGTAGCGCAACGACGGATTCAATTTCCTTTTTTATCTCTCACTCAATAGGTCTCCTTAGCCTTCTTGCAGCAATTACAACGGTTGCCGTATTTCTTCGCTCTTTTATAGATGCCGATAAAGTTCGTAAACACATGGAGAAAGTAAGTTCCATAAAGGGTCATGGGATTGCAGCTGGAATCGGAATGGCAACCCCATTTTGTTCTTGCAGCGCAGTACCAGTCTTTACCGGTTTTATCCGCGGTGGAGTCCCTGTAAGTCAGGCAATTTCATTCTTAGTTGCAAGTCCGCTTGTGAACGAAATTGCAGTGATAATGCTTGCAACAACAGTTGGCTGGAGCATTGCTGGTGCATATGCAGCCATGGGATTTGCCATCGCTGTTGGTGCAGGAGTTGCTCTTCGAAAGTTTGCTAAGCCAAGTTTGACCGGAATCATTCTCGTTGGAATCACATTCAATATCCTCTTTTAATTCAAAAGCGGATATTGAATGTACGATTTATAACTTCTTTCTTAGCGCTTTAGTTGTAAGAATGTAGTTACGCAAGCAATGATGAAGATACCAAGTGCAGCGCCGAAATCCGCAGGCTTATGTTTCTTGCGAGAGTGAGCCAACAGGGCACCAGCAAAATAAACCACTAAGCAGGCTGAGGAAACAACGCCAAGTGTTGGTGCCCAGATTCCTACAATAATTCCGAGCCCTCCGGCGATTTCTAGAAAGGCAAGGACGGGGATCTGATTTGGCTTAACTCCAACAGCGGCCATGGCAGTCATCACATCAGGGACTTTCTTAAGTTTAGAAATGGCTGAACCGATTGCTGCGAAAGCGAGAAGAGCTCCAAAAATGTCTAATGTAATTTTCATGTGGGAATTCTGACATAGAGAGCATCATTTATCGGGCAGAAAGATAGAGTGGCGACATGAGTGAACTACCTCCATGTCCTGAGTGTAAATCTGAATATTCATATGAAATGGGCTCGCTACTTGTCTGTCCCGAATGCGCACATGAATGGAATCCCTCAGATGTTGAGGTTGATCAGAGTCGAGTAATTAAAGATGCTTCTGGCACAGTTTTAACTGATGGTGACGATGTAACAATAATTAAAGATATGAAAGTAAAGGGCAGTTCAAACACATTAAAGGTTGGAACGAAAGTTCGAGGAATCCGACTTGTCGATGGACCAGGAGATCATGACATCGAAGCCAAAGTAGATGGCTTTGGTCCGATGAATTTGAAATCTAGTATCGTTCGAAAAGTAGCT
>CAINRW010000050.1 GCA_903852815.1 uncultured Actinomycetes bacterium | reverse complement strand
TTAGCATTTTCTTGATTGCCTCTTGGACACCTAAATCTTGAAACTCAATTGATGAAAATATCTGAAAGCCAACGGCTTTGTCATCAACTAAATCTTTCGCGCTATAAAGCGGTCCGCGGATCCCAATATGCATACAGCCTTCTGGGTCTAGAAGACCTTCTTCTGACGCTCTTCTAAAAGTAGTTCCGTGAGTGTAATCAGCGCCAAAATATGAATCCCACGTATCTAAATGTGCATCGAAATGAATGACGCTGATAGCACCATGTTGCTTATAAAGGGAGCGCAAAATTGGCAAGGTGACCGTGTGGTCTCCTCCAATTGTCACAATCTTTTTTGCTCTCTCCGATAAAGCTCGATGATCTTTTTCGATTGTTAAAATTGCCTCTTCAATATTAAATGGATTAGCTGCAAAATCCCCCGCATCAGCGACTTGTTGCGAAGCAAATGGTGAAACACCAGTTGCAGGATTGTATGGACGAAGTAATCGAGACGCTTCTCGAACATGACTTGGGCCAAAGCGTGCACCAGGTCGATAACTGACTCCACTATCAAATGGAATTCCGACAATTGCAACATCGGCGTTGTCTACATTTTCTAATTGCGGAAGGAGTGCGAACGTTGATATCCCGCCATAGCGTGGCATTTTTGTGGCATCGACTTGCCCAATATTTTTGCCCGTAACTACGCGGGGAGTTTTCTCATCGCTCATGTGCATCATCCTATGCTTGGAAGGAACTGTTTGGCTTGGCCATTTCTGGCAAAAGCTAATAGCGTCAAAGCAAACTCATCGGCTAAATCAATTGCAAGTGATGTTGGTGCACTGACACCAACTAAAGCAGAAATGCCTGCACAGACTGCCTTTTGGACCAACTCGTAACCAACACGACCGGATACCACTAAAGTCCAATCTTTCAAGGGAATTTTTTGATCCATGAGAGCTGCGCCAATTACTTTATCGACGGCATTATGTCGACCAACATCTTCACGTACCCACACAGCGATGCCTTCTGGATTAACAAGTGCGGCGGCGTGAAGCCCACCAGTCTTTTCAAAGATTCGTTGACGACCATCAAGGAGTGCAACCATCTTGGCTAACTCGTCAATTGAATGTGATGCCGGGCTGACTTTTTGAACTCCACGTTTATGTAAATCGCTGATATTTGTTGAGCCACAAACACCACACGCCGATGTAATGGTGAATCTTCGTTCAAGAATTCGATGAGACTCTTCAGATGTCTCTGCTACTTCAGCGATAACTACATTTGCACGCTGGCGAAGCGAAAGAGTTTTATCCGCACATACTTTTACAGAAAGTAACTCTGAAGGGTTTTTAAGAAAACCTTCTCCCCACAAAAAACCCGCAGCTAATTCTAAATCTGCCCCTGGAGTGCGCATAGTTATTCCAAGTTGTTGCTGACTGCCACCTTTTTTAAGTCGAATCTCTAATGGCTCTTCTACAACGACAGAATCTGAAGAGACCAAGCCTGATTCGGTTTTAACTACTTTTACTCGTGCAACTGATGAGGGAGCTAACTCATCACTTGCCATGGCGATAGAACTCGATATTTTCGGGTGCTAGTGGAGTTTTTCCCAAAATTAAATCCGCAGCTTTTTCGGCAACCATCATTACAGGTGCGTAGATATTTCCATTAGTTACATAAGGGAAAACTGATGCATCGCATACGCGCAAACCTTCGACTCCATGAACTTTCATGGTTTGTGGATCTACTACTGACATTTCATCGGTTCCCATTTTTGCGGTGCATGATGGGTGCAGCGCAGTCTCGGCATCTTTGCGAACCCACTCTAGAATTTCATTATCTGTAGATACAGATGCTCCAGGTGAAGATTCTCCAGCATTGAAATCATTCATTGCTGGTTGGGTCAAAATATTTCGCGCAACTTTAACGGCCTCTACCCATTCACGGCGATCTTGATCGGTAGACAAATAATTAAATTGGATTGCCGGCTTCTCAAAAGGATCTGTGCTCTTAATCTTTAGCCAACCACGTGCATCTGAATACATTGGTCCAACATGAACTTGATATCCATGTCCGCGAGTATCTCCACTACCGTCATATCTGATGGCTAGCGGCAAGAAATGAAACATCAAATTAGGATAAGCAACGTCGTCGTTACTTCTAGTAAAGCCGCCAGCTTCAAATTGATTTGTAGCACCTGGCCCTTTTCTAAAAAATAGCCAAGCCGCACCAATGAACGGCCTACGCCAGAATTGGGTAATTGGCTGCTGCGTTACTGGCAGTTTGCATTTGTATTGAACGTAGACTTCTAGGTGATCTTGTAGATTTGAACCAACACCTGGCAAATCCTTAACCACCGAGATTCCAAGTTTTTCAAGATCTTCGCGTTTGCCAATTCCGGATAATTGTAAAATTTGTGGCGTATTAATCGCGCCACCGGAAAGAATTACTTCACGCGAATTAAAAATCTGCTTCTTTCCGCGGATAACTACTTCGACACCTGTTGCCTTTGTGCCATCAAAAATTACTTTAGTTACATGCGCACGGGTCTTTAGTGTGATGTTTCCACGCTTCATCGCTGGATATAAATATGCGCGGGCTGCACTTAATCGCCGGCCACGATAAACATTTCGATCAAAGGCAGCAAAACCTTCTTGACGATATCCATTCACATCATCTGTGCGTGGATAGCCTGCTTGCTCTGTTGCTTTAAAAAATGCGGCGAACAGTGGGCCTTTACTTGGGCCTCGTTCTAATTTAAGTGGACCATCTGAACCACGAAATGGATTCTTCGGATCAGCAATACATGTTTCCATCTTCTTAAAATAGGGAAGACAGTGCGCGTAGTCCCAATTGTGCATTCCCGAATCTTTAGACCAACGTTCATAATCAAGCGGGTTTCCGCGCTGCCAAATTTGTCCGTTGATAGAAGACGAGCCACCTAAGACTTTTCCACGTGCATGATAGATGCGACGATTATTCATAAATGGTTCTGGCTCGGACTCATACATCCAGTCGTAATACTTACTGCCGATTGGAAAAGCTAAAGCTGCGGGCATGTGAATGAAAACATCCCATTTCCAATCTCGACGACCTGCTTCAAGAACTAAGACTTTGTGTTGTGGATTTTCACTTAAACGATTTGCTAATGCACAACCAGCAGAACCACCACCAACAATGATGTAGTCAAATTGCGAACTCATGGTGGAAAGTCTACTAATAAAACAAGGCCCTTACTTAGTGATTTAAACCAAGTAAGGGCCTTGCTTCTAGATTATTTTTGTGAGGTGATTAATTTCCAAGCCAAGTCTTTACGACATCGCCATGGGCATCAATCCACTTTTGTGCTGCTTCTTCAGGTGTCATTCCACCTTCGATATCAGCGGCTACGCCGTTTTGATCATCGTTAGTCCACTTGAAGTTCTTTACCAATGTAGTGAATGGATCATTAGCATCGTTGAGCTTCTTAGAAATTAACTTAATCAATGGTGTTGCTGGGTAGTCAGTTAGACCACTTGCCGTAGCAGGATCAGTCCAGTCATTTGCTGGGAAATGTACGTGACCAGCTTCTAGGTTAGGAATCTTTGCAAATAATGTCCAAGGCTGCCATGCATAACCAATGAATGGAGTCTTGTTCTTCTCTGCCTTTGTGAATCCATCAACAAGTGCTGCTTCTGAACCTGAGAAAATAACTTTGAAGTTCAACTTGTTAGCAGCAACCATTTTTTCACCGATTGTTGTATAACCAGCTGGACCTTCAAACCATGCACCTTTGCCACCTGAATCAGCGGTCTTGAAAAGTGATGCATACTTATTAAGGTTCTTTGAATCTGTAATATCTGGATATTTTTCAACCATCCAAGGTGCAACATATATACCGATTAAGCCAACGTTTCCATTAAGTCCAGCTTCAACAACTGCACCGCGCTTAACCCAGTCTCCCCAACGTCCGCCGCCCCAATCTTCGATAACTACATCGATTGTGCCAGCTTCCATTGCGTCATATGTTGTTGGGCCTTCATCAAGAGTTGTCTGAGTAATTGTGCAACCAAATTCTTTCTTAGCAACTTCTGCAACAACTTGTGCTGAAGCTGTGTAACCACCCCATGCGTGCATGGCAATTGCATATGATCCACAATCCCCTGAGGCTCCGCCTGCAGAATCATTTACGCTCTTGCTGCAACCTGACAAAATCAAAGCTGCTGCAATTACGACAGTTACTACTGCCGAACGGCGACCGAATAGTGATTTCATTAACCCTCCTAAAGAGTTTTTGTTTTGCCATAGCCTAGGGCGGGTTGGCGACTATAACTAGTACTTAGCGGGGCTTTTTTGCAGTTTTTAGGCGGAGCGACGGGCACCGGCCTGCATTATTCGGTCAAAAATAACACCGAGTAACAAAATTGCACCGCCTGCGATGAGACCTTTACCTTGAAGTTCTGGCTTTGAATTTCCGACGATGACGAGATATCCAAGTCCACCGGCTCCAACAAATCCACCAATTACTACAACCGCTAAGACATAAATAAGTCCTTGGTTGGTTGCAAGCAGAATAGTTTTCTTAGCTGCGGGTAATTGAACCTTAGTAATAATTTGGCGAGTTGTTGAACCTGCTGCGGTTGCCGCTTCAACTAAAGAGTGAGGAACTGCGCGAACGCCTTCGCAGACAATTTTTACGACGATTGGGATCGCATAAACAATGCCCGTTGCAATCGCAGTAAATCGAGTTGGGCCGAATAATCCAAGCATTGGAACTAAGTAAACAAAAGCGGGAAGGGTTTGGCCAGCATCTAGAAATGGTCTCAATACTCTTTCGGCGCGATCACTTCGCCCTGTCCAAATACCAAGAGCTAAACCGACAATCATGGTCAGTAAGGTGCCCACAATAGTTTGAGTAAGTGTGAGCATCGCTTCAAACCAAAGTCCTGAAAGCACAATTGCAATTGCTAAGACAAAGGCAAGGATTGCCGTGCGAATATCGCCAATGATCAAAGCCAGTGCGCAGATCATTGCAACCGTTAGATACCAAGGTGAGGCTGAAAGTTGGCTCTCAAG
>CAINRW010000049.1 GCA_903852815.1 uncultured Actinomycetes bacterium | reverse complement strand
CTTTCGCTGGGGTACCAGGACTCGAACCTAGACTTACTGAACCAGAATCAGCAGGGCTGCCAATTACCCCATACCCCAAAAACAGCAGAGGCAAAGAATACCAAAGGATTTATAAGGCTAACGCCGCACGAATTCGCGCTAAGGAGGCATCTTTGCCAAGTAATTCCATTGATTCAAATAAAGGCGGTGAGATAACACTGCCAGTGGTTGCTATACGAACTGCGCCAAAAGCAATTCGTGGCTTGAGACCTAGTTCTTCGATTAAAGAGGATCGAAGTGCCGCTTCGATGCTTTCATGATTCCACGTGCTTAGTGGCTCTAACTCTTGAAGCGAACGAGTAAGGACTTGCTTTGCAGCTTCATCACTAACTTTTGCTACCGAGTCAGACTCAATAGAAAAATCAGACACGAAAAGGAATTTGAGCATCGCAGGGACTTCACTCAACATGATGATTCTTTCCTGAATTAAAGGAAGTGCCTTTTTGACTAATTCAATTTCGATCTCGGTACCTGAAATCACCTGAGCTCTGGTTAAAAACGGTAGAGACCAATCAAGAAATTCATCGATAGTTAAAGCGCGAATCTTGTCGCCATTGATTGCTTCAAGTTTCTTCATATCAAATCGTGCCGGTGATGAGTGAACTTTCTCAACTGTGAACAGTTCGGTCAACTCTTTCATTGTTACATTTTCGCGATCATCCCCGGGAGACCAACCAAGTAATGCCAAGTAGTTACAAATTGCTTCAGGCAGAAAACCCTTTTCACGATACCAAGCGATTGAAACCTCGCCATTTCGCTTTGAAAGTTTGGCATTGTCCTGACCCATAACGAAAGGCAAATGCGCAAAGACGGGGTAGTCCTCAAGTGATAGACCCATCGCTTGGTAGACACGAATTTGGCGTGGCGTTGAAGAGAGTAGATCTTCTCCGCGAAGTACATGTGTAACTTTCATCAAAACATCATCAACGGCTACAGCTAATGTATATAAAGGAGACCCATCACCACGCACTAAGACGAAATCTGGTACGAATTTGTGATCAAATGAAACTTCCCCACGAATTAAATCTGTGAAAGTTGTGCCGCCATCTGGCATACGCATGCGAACAACTGGTTGTCGCCCTTGTGATTTATAGCCATTGATTTGTTCCTCAGTTAAATCTCGGCAATGGCCGTTATAGCCTGGTGCAACATTTGAAGCACGTTGTGCTTCACGCACGGCTTCTAACTCTTCGGCTGAGCAGTAGCAGTGATACGCATCTTTTTGATCTAAGAATTTCTGCGCCCACTCGGCATAAATATCTAAACGCTGAGACTGTAAGTAAGGGCCATTCTCGCCGCCAACTTCAGGACCCTCATCCCAATTCAATCCAAGCCATTTCAACGTATCGATTGCCGCTTGAATGTATTCATCGGTTACGCGTGTTGTATCGGTATCTTCAATACGAAAAAGAAACGTGCCACCTGTGTGGCGTGCATAAGCCCAGTCAAACAGGGCAGTTCTAATATTGCCGACATGCAAATCACCAGTTGGTGAAGGTGCGAAGCGAACTTTAACTTTTTTACTCAATGTGGCACTCACCCTTTGCTTACTTTGTTAGTTAATTCGCCGAGACCTTCAATTGCCATCGTTGAGTATGTACCTGCAACCATTGGACCAATTCCAGCTGGAGTACCCGTCAAAATTACATCGCCAGGCAATAACGTCATTACTCGTGAGACAAAATTAATAATCTCTGGGACTTTAAACATCATGTCACTTAACTGTGCTGATTGTTTTACTTCACCATTAACCGTTGCAGTTATTTTCTGGGTACCAGGAATGAAATCCGTATCAATCCATGGACCTATCGGACAAAAAGTATCGAAACCTTTTGCGCGGGTCCATTGGCCATCTCTCTTTTGCAAATCTCGGGCAGTGACATCATTTGCAATTGTGTAACCAAAAATCACATCGTTAACGCGTTCGACTGGAACATCTTTGCAAAGTCGACCAATAACAATTGCTAACTCAGCTTCGTGATCAACGCGCTCTGACATATCCGGCCAAACAATCGTGTCATTGGGTCCGATAACAGAAGTATTTGGTTTTAAGAAAATAATCGGTTCATCCGGAACTACTCCACCCATTTCTGCGGCGTGATCGGCATAGTTCTTGCCAATACATACAACCTTTGAGCGTGGAATAACGGGTGCAAGCAATCGAACCTTCGATGCTTCAACTTTTGCCGCCGTGCGTTGAATCCCCGAATAGATCGGATCGCCTGTAATAACGGTTATCGAAGCGTCGTCCTCAAGGACCCCAAACAATGGATCAGAACCCAGTCCTGAATCCGGTCCCGGTGAAAATCGAACTATGCGCATTGAGTAATTCTATCGGTTACTCGTGGTCCTCAATCTCTTTCTCTAGCCGCTCTATGAGCACGCTACTTATACGACGACGTCGACCCAATGGGCGCTCGGAAGTGATGGACCAGCCATGTAGTGAAACTGTTGAGCCAGCGATTGGGACTCGGCCAAGTTTTTGCGCCATTAACCCGCCGATGGTGTCAACATCTTCGAAATCAGATTCACTAATTTCAATCTTCAACTCATCGGCTAAATCTTCGATATGTAATGAAGCGTTTGCTCTGGCTTTATCAGCTGATAACCACACGAAACTATCGTCGCCATCGTCATATTCATCTTCAATCTCGCCAACAATTTCTTCGATGATGTCTTCGATTGTAATGATTCCAGCGGTTCCACCGTATTCATCGACGACAACCGCTAGGTGGATTTGATTGCGCTGCATCTCTTTGAGAAGTTCATCTGCCATCTTTATTTCAGGAACAAAAGTTGCCGGGCGCATGTGTTGCTCAATGTTTTCACTCTGTTCGGCATCGTGATAATCCAGAGCTCGTTTTGCAAGGTCCTTAACGTAGACAATTCCAATAATATTATCGGGCCCAGTTCCAACAACTGGAATACGGGAGAAGCCAGAGCGCAACGCTAGTGATAACCCTTGGCGCAGAGTTTTATCTTTTTCAATCCACACCATATCTGTGCGGGGCACCATGAGCTCACGCACCAAAGTGTCACCTAATTCAAAAACTGAGTGAATCATTTCATGCTCATCGGATTCAACTAGTCCACGCTCATGGGCTTGATCTACTAAATCACGAAGCTCTGCTTCAGAGGTGAAAGGCCCTGATCGGAAACCTTTTCCAGGAGTGAGTGCATTACCGACAGCAATAAGAAGTTTCGTAACTGGACCTAAAAGAAATGCCAAGGCATAGGCCACCATGATTCCGTAACGGGCATATTTATGAGGTTGCTGTTTACCAAGTGTTCTTGGGCCAACACCAACGACCACATATGAAAGCACCACCATGATTGCAACCGTCAAAGCCATTGCTTGCGCCGATGAATAATCATGCAACAAAATCACGGCAAGCAATACAGTTGCAGTGAACTCACAAAATTTTCTAACTAAGAGAATTACATTGAGGTATCTGGCCGGTTGCGCGCTGTATTTGCGCAGAAGTGCTCCGCCGCGCTTTCCCTCTAGCTCTTCAACAACAATGCGAGAGATAGAAGTAAGCGCAGATTCAGATGCTGCAAGAAAACCTGCAAATCCAAGTAAGAAAATAATGCTAATTATTGCCAGTGGACTCATTGACTTTTCTTCCATTTTTCTACGAGAGATTCTTGTAGTGCAAACATTATTTTCTCTTCATCGGGTTCAGCATGGTCATAGCCAATGATGTGAAGCAGTCCATGTGTTGCCAAAATGTAAATCTCATGTTCAGCTGAATGCCCAGCCACCACTGCTTGATTTGCCGCAAAAGTAGGACTAATCATGATGTCACCTAAAACTACGACATCGCCCTCTTCTTCGGGCATGTCCATCGGAAAGGATAAAACATCTGTACTTCCCGGCTCGTCCATCCATTTAATATGGAGTTCCGTCATGTAATCATCATCAATAAATCCAACACTGAGATCGCACTCGGGATTAAGTTTTAACTCACTCATGGCAAAACTGAGCAGAGATTGAACTTGATCACCTGGAACAAGTTGACCTGATGTATTTGTTATCTCGATTGTCATTTATTTACGTATTGGACGAAGGGCTTGTTTAGCTTCGTCAAATTTATCGTAGGCCTTAACGATGTCGCCAATGAGTCTGTGGCGAACAACATCCTCTGCGGTGAGTTCCAAGAAAGTTATGTCTTCAATATCTTTGAGAATATCTCGCACAATTCTTAAACCTGAATGTTGTCCATTTGGTAAATCGATTTGTGTTATGTCGCCTGTAATTACCATTTTTGAACCGAAGCCCAGACGTGTTAAGAACATCTTCATCTGTTCAGGTGTTGTATTTTGCGCTTCGTCAAGAATAATAAATGCGTCATTGAGCGTGCGACCGCGCATATAAGCAAGCGGTGCTACTTCGATAATCCCACTCTGCATCATGCGAGGAATTGCTTCGGTATCTATCATGTCGTGCAAAGCATCAAATAGCGGTCGTAGATATGGATCAATTTTTTCATTGAGCGTTCCAGGTAAGAAACCAAGGTGCTCCCCTGCTTCAACTGCCGGACGTGTCAGAATAATTCGATTTACTTGCTTAGCCTGAAGTGCAGAAACGGCTTTAGCCATCGCTAAATAAGTTTTACCGGTTCCTGCTGGACCAATTCCAAAAGTAATAGTGCTCTCTTCAATCGCATCAACGTATCGCTTTTGATTAGCCGTCTTAGGTCTAATTGTTCGACCACGATTGCTGACTATGTTCAGCGAAAGAACTTCAGCTGGATGATCCACCGGCTTGCTTTCCAACATTGATATGGAACGCTTCACGGCATCGACGTTGAGCACATTGCCAGATCTAATGACGACAAGTAACTCAGCAAAAAGATTTTCTAGTGCGATGCAATCTACGTGTGGGCCGCGCAGAGTAATTTCGTTTCCACGAACCGTGATGTTGACTGAGGGAAATGCTGCTTCGACCACACGTAAGTTGTCATCGTGAGGACCGATCAGGGCAACCATGGGAATAGCGGTTGGTACTGTGATGAGTGTGCGCTCCATTAATGCCAAATCTATCTTTAACCGGGAGGCCAAGCCAGTCCACGACCACCTAAAAGATGCAGATGAGCGTGAAAAACTGACTGACCAGCCTCTGCGCCGGTATTAAAGACGGTTCGGTAACCCGTTAAGGAATTAGCTTCAGCGATATCGCTCGCCGCAGTGAAAAGCTGGGCAATAATCGTTGGAGATAATCGAGCTAGGGCGCCAGCATTTTCAACGTGCACTGTTGGAATTATCAGCACATGCGTTGGTGCTTGTGGATCAATGTCGTTAAAGGCAACAACATTTTCGCTTCGAAAAATAATCTGCGCAGGGATTTCACCAGTAATAATTTTGCAAAATAAACAGTTGGTATCTAGCTGCACGTAATTACCATACCTTGAGCAAGGCACTTAATGCCGCGACTGCCGCAATTCCTGCATGTGCTGAGCGTAAAATTGGCCTTCCCATAAGCGCCGTGCGTGCACCCGCATCAGTAAAAAGTTCAAGTTCGGCAGGAGTTATTCCACCTTCTGGGCCAATTATGACTAACAAATTTGAAATATTGTGCGATGTAATTGCATCACTTAGTTTCACTTCGGCGCTTTCATGAAAAACAACTGCTAGATCGCTCACCTTTATAGCTTCACAAATCTGCGCCGTTGTGGCGATGCTGGTAACTTCAGGGATTCTCAATCTGCGTGACTGCTTACTTGCCTCCCGTGCAGTGACTGAAAATTTATCTGAAGCTTTTCCAATACTGCGTGCGGATTGCCATGGAACTATTCGATCAACTCCTGCCTCAGTGAGCAGTTCGATTGCCTCTTTGGCTCGATCGCTTTTCGGCAGCGCTTGGACAACGGTTATTGTTGTGGGCAAGGCTTTTTCAAATCCCGATGCGATAACTTCAACTTCAAGTGATTTCTTCTTTACTGCGAAAGTTTTTACATCGCTCCAGCTGCCTTGACCATCGCTGAGTCTAAAAACATCGCCGGCGCTCATTCGCAACACTCTCACAGCATGATTGGCATCTTCGTTATCAAATTCGTAAATTTGTCCCACTTTGGTCGGCAAATTGTCAACGAAAAATAGAGTTAACATTATTTAGTAAAAGCGCCTTTGATCTTTGAGAAAATTCCACCGTCATGGTTTTTAACATGAGCATCGCCAGATTTCTCTCCGCGAAGTTCAGCAAATTTCTTGAGAAGCTCTTCTTCTTCACGATTTAACTTTGTTGGAGTTTGAACTTCGATATGAACAACTAAATCGCCACGACCACCATGTCGCAATCGCGTCATGCCTTTGCCTTTAATTGCAATTGGGGTTCCACTTTGAGTGCCAGCTTTAATGCTGACATCGACTGGACCATCTAGTGATTCAACGGTCACGGTTGTTCCAATAGCAGCTGCGACCATCGAGACTGCAAGTGACATGTGCAAAGTATCGCCTTCACGAATGAGGTAATCGTGTTCTTCTTCAACTATCTCTACATAGAGATCTCCCGCTGGACCGCCGCCATGACCAACTTCGCCACGACCAGATAGTTGAATTCGATTTCCTGTTTCAACACCTGCTGGAATTTTTACTTGAATACTTTGTCGAGCGCGCACACGGCCTTCACCTGCACACTCGCGACAAGGATTCTGAATAATGCTTCCATAGCCACCGCACGCATTACATGGACGCGAGGTCATAACTTGGCCAATTACTGAGCGAACGACGTGTTGTGTTTCTCCTCGACCTTTGCACACTCCGCATGTTGTTGGCCGCGCACTATCCGCGCCACCACTTCCAGAACATTGCGGGCAGAGAACTGCACTCTCAACATTTAATTCTCGTTCAGTTCCAAAACATGCCTCATGTAAATTGACTTGCACGCGAATGAGTGAATCTTGACCTTCGCGCATGCGAGGACGTGGTCCACGAGAACCACCGCCGCCAAAGAATGCATCCATGATGTCGCTGAAGCCGCCACCAAAACCGCCGCCACCAAAATTACTTCCGCCCATGTCATAGGACTGGCGCTTTTGTGCATCACTTAAAACTTCATATGCCGCGGTGATCTCTTTGAATTTATCTTGCACCGCTGGATCTGGATTTACATCTGGATGTAATTCACGCGCCAATTTTCGATATGCCTTTTTAATTTCATCTGCGGTGGCTTCTCGCGTAACTCCAAGAGTTTGATAGTGATCGCTCAACTTAAGCACCTTCATTTATAAATCGGCCAACATAACGGGCAACTGCTGATACTGCCGCCATCGAACCTGCGTAATCCATTCGCGTTGGTCCAATAACTCCAAGTGCACCTAGCGGGGCACTTTCAGAGCCGTAACCTACAGCAACCAGTGAAGTTGTGCGAAGGCTGGCATCACTTTGTTCAGAACCGATGCGAACTTTAAGGGTTTCATTGGTATCGCCCAATAACCGAAGCAGTACAACTTGTTCCTCAAGGGCTTCTAGAACTGGATGCATGGTGGTTGAAAAATCTTCTTGAAATCTTGCCAAGTTGGCAGTACCTGCAAGGACGATTTTTTCTTCTGGTCGCTCCATAGACATTTCAATGACAGTTGAAATAATGATTGCAACAATTTTGCGATCTGTTGCGCCGTAGCTTTCCATAACTCCCGTAATGCGATCCGCCACCTCTGGTAAGCGATGTCCCACCATTGCGTTATTGAGTTGAGTCCTTAAACTATTTAAGAAAATATCTGAGACATCGTTATGAAGTTCTATTACGCGTTGTTCGACGCGTCCGGCATCAGTAATTAAAATCATCATCAAGCGAGAAGTCGTTAGCGCCACTAATTCAATATGGCGAACACGAGACTTAACCATCGATGGATATTGAACAACAGCTACTTGTTTAGTTACATCGGCCAGCAAACGAACCGTGCGCATCACCACATCATCGAGATCAAGTGCACCTTCTAAAAATGTTTCAATCGCTCTACGTTCAGCCGCAGATAAAGGTTTAACTGTCGCCAATTTATCAACGAAAACCCGATAGCCAAGATCTGTTGGAATTCGACCAGCACTGGTATGCGGCTGAGTAATTAAGCCCTCTTCTTCTAAAACCGCCATCTCATTGCGAATCGTTGCCGGTGAAATTCCGAGGCTATGTCGATCTGCAATCGATTTTGAACCAACTGGTTCTTGCGTTGCGACATATTCGTCAACAATTGCTCGAAGGATTTCTAGGCGGCGTGATGACATAGTGGTTCTAGATTACTAGAAAGTGATTTCTCGTACGATTCGATCTGCAATCAGACGCCCAACTGGGGTAAGAAGTACACGATCTTCGTGCAGTTGGATATATCCATTTTCTCGATACGTTCCTAAAATCTCCAGTTGATGCGGTTCTAGAAGTGAAATCTGCAAGCCCTCGCGCATTCGAATTCCCAACATAATTGACTCGCGGGCCATCTGTTCAGGACTAAGAATTTCACTCTCTTGAATTGGTGAAACTTTCGAAAACACTTTCTCTTTGTAAGCACTTGGGTGCTTCACATTCCAAAAGCGTTTTCCCTCAATATGTGAATGTGCGCCTGGACCCAAGCCCCACCAGTTTTTATTTTCCCAGTAAGCGATGTTGTGACGGCATTCATGGCCAGATTTAGACCAATTCGATAATTCATACCAACTAAAACCTTTAGCTTCACAGAGTTGATCAACCAATAAATACATGTCCGCCATCAAATCATCATCTGGCATTTCAAACTCTCCACGTTTGATTTGTGCCGCTAACTTGGTTCCAGTTTCAACAATTAAGGCATACGCGCTTATGTGGTCGATATCTAGTGAAAGCGCTGCTTCAACGCTTTCGCGCCAATCATCTAGTGATTCACTCGGAGTTCCGTAAATTAAATCAACACTAATGCTTTGAAAGCCGGCAGCCCTTGCCAAATCAACAGCACGTGCGACATTTTCTGGATTATGAGTTCGATCCAGCGTTGCTAGCACATGAGGCTTTGCCGATTGCATGCCAAAGGAGATTCGGTTGAAACCATTTTCCAAATAGCTAGCTAATTTCTCGCCAGTCACTGAGTCTGGATTTGCCTCTAAAGTGATTTCACAATCTTTAGTTAAACCATTTCGTTTTCTGATTGCAGAAATAACTCGGCCTAGATCAGTTGCCGGAAGCAGGGAAGGAGTTCCTCCTCCAAAGAATATTGTTGGTACTTCTTCGATGGGCGCAGCATTTAACTCTTCAAGAACTGCATCAATATAGTCATTGCTTACGATTTCTAAAGTTGCCCCATCTTGGAGTTCAGCTGGGGTGTACGTATTGAAATCACAGTAACCGCAGCGCTTAATGCAGTACGGGATATGTACATAAAACGAGAGTGTCATTGCCCGGCTTTGCGTGCGGCTTTCACCTTTTCGATGTCGGCATCTGTAGCAAGGGCGGCAACGAAAGCTTCTTGAGGAACTTCAACGCGACCAACCATCTTCATGCGCTTCTTACCCTCTTTTTGCTTCTCCAAAAGTTTACGCTTTCGAGAAATATCGCCGCCATAACATTTAGCAAGAACATCTTTGCGGATCGCACGAATACTTTCGCGGGCGATAATTCTTGAACCAATGGCAGCCTGAATTGGAACTTCAAACTGTTGACGAGGAATAAGTTCACGAAGCTTTCCAGTCATCATTACGCCATATGCATAAGCTTTATCGCGGTGAACAATGGCACTAAAAGCATCCACGGCTTCGGCTTGTAACAAAATATCAACTTTAACTAAGTTACCTTCAGCTTCACCTTTTTCTTCATAATCAAGTGAGGCATAACCTTTAGTTCGAGATTTTAATTGATCGAAGAAATCGAAAACTATTTCAGCAAGTGGTAAGTCGTAACGAATTTCAACGCGATCTTCAGAGATGTAATCCATACCAAGCATGATTCCGCGGCGCTCTTGGCAAAGCTCCATAATTGTTCCGATGAATTCTGATGGAGCAAGAATCGTTGATTTAACGATTGGTTCAAAAACTGTTGCTACTTTGCCATCAGGAAACTCTGATGGATTAGTTACGCGAATTTGTTTTCCATCATCCATCACAACGTTATAAACCACGTTTGGGGCAGTAGAAATTAAGTTGAGTTTGTGTTCACGCTCTAAGCGTTCACGAACAATCTCCATATGTAACAGACCTAAAAAGCCACAACGGAAGCCAAAACCAAGAGCTGCAGAGCTTTCTGGTTCGTAAACAAGGGCGGCATCATTTAACTGCAATTTATCTAGGGCTTCACGAAGTACTGGAAAATCGGCACCATCGAGCGGAAAGAGACCGGAGAAAACCATTGGTTTTGGATCTTTATATCCAGCAAGTGCAGTTTTAGTTGGATTGTTGTACGTAGTGATTGTGTCACCAACACGAGATTGGCGAACATCTTTCACTCCGGTAATTAAATAACCTACTTCACCAACACCTAAACCTTTAGATGCAACAGGTTCAGGTGAAATAACTCCAACTTCTAAAGCTTCGTGGCGCACGCCAGTTGAAAACATTTGAATCTGTTCACGAGGTGATAAGTGGCCATCGATTACGCGCACATAAGTAACTACACCTCGATATGCGTCATAGACAGAGTCGAAAATCAAAGCCCGTGCAGGTGCGTTGGCATCGCCAGTTGGAGCAGGGATTTGCGCAATGATTTGATCGAGAAGTTCGGCAACACCATCACCAGTTTTTCCAGATACACGCAAACAATCTTCAGGTTGGCAACCAATTAATTTGGCAAGTTCTGCAGCAAATTTTTCTGGCTGTGCATTTGGTAAATCGATTTTATTGAGAACTGGAATAATCGTTAAGTTATTTTCCATCGCTAAATAAAGATTAGCTAAAGTCTGAGCTTCAATTCCTTGTGCGCAATCAACTAACAACACTGCGCCTTCACATGCAGCTAGCGAGCGCGACACTTCATACGTGAAGTCAACGTGACCAGGAGTGTCGATCATGTTCAGGATGTATTCCTGACCATCGATTCCACTTCGCCACGGCAAACGAACTGCTTGAGATTTAATCGTGATTCCGCGTTCGCGTTCGATATCCATGCGATCGAGATATTGAGCGCGCATATTGCGAGCTTCTACTACTTCAGTAATTCCCAACATGCGATCGGCAAGTGTTGATTTACCGTGGTCGATATGGGCAATGATGCAGAAGTTTCGTATCTGCGCCGGATTGGTTGCTGCTGGTTGCGGCGCCTTGGCAAGTGAAATTGCAGGCATGAACCTAGCCTCGCTTTAAGATCGAAGAAAAATTAACGTGTGCCGGCTTTGGCAGCTGCCTTAGCCATTGATGACTTCTTATTTGCTGCAGCGTTCTTATGAAGAACACCCTTTTGCACTGCAACATCTAGCGCCTTTGAGGCGTTGCGAAGTTCAGAAGTAATGACCGCTGAGTCGCCAGCAGTTACTGCATCGCGGAACTTACGTACAGCTGTCTTGATAGATGAGAGCACAGACTTATTGCGAAGGCGTGCCTTCTCGTTGGTCTTAATGCGCTTAATCTGAGACTTGATATTTGCCACGGCTGTAGTACTCCGAACTTCTAGGTGTGTTATGAAGGGTAAAGGTTACCTGTTAGTGCCCGAAGGCTCAAATCAGGCGGTAATTATGCCTGATGAAGCTGCCCGGCGGCGCTTTCGGCCTCCCGCTGGCTTCGTCTCGACAGGTGCTTCTTCGGTGTTGGCCGACTCATGGAACTCATGCTCGGTGGCATCTTTTTCCTCGGCATCTTCATGTTGGGATGAAGGGACATCAAGTTGAGGCATTGGTGCCTTCATTTTGACCGGCTCCATGTGGATATGAATTCCACGGCCACTGCAAGCATCACATGTCGTAGAAAATGCCTCGATCAAACCTTGGCCAACGCGCTTTCTAGTCATCTGAACAAGTCCGAGTGAGGTTACTTCAGCTACTTGGTGCTTAGTGCGATCTCGACCAAGGCATTCAACGAGGCGACGCAAAACCATCTCGCGGTTGGATTCAAGAATCATGTCGATAAAGTCAATGACGACGATTCCACCTAAGTCGCGAAGGCGTAGTTGACGGGCAATCTCTTCGGCCGCTTCTAAATTGTTCTTAGTAACAGTCTCTTCAAGGTTTCCACCCTTACCGATGAATTTTCCAGTGTTCACATCGATAACAACCATCGCTTCTGTGCGATCGATAACAAGAGATCCACCTGAAGGTAAATAAACCTTGCGATCAAATGCTTTTGCGAGCTGCTCTTCGACTCTGAAATCTGCAAATAAATCGCTAGTACCTGTGTACTTTTCGATTTTCGTTGTGAGCTCTGGCGCAATAAAACCTAGGTAGTTAGTTACTTCGTCCCAAGCAGTTGCACCTTGAACCGTAAGTTTGCGGAAATCTTCATTGAAAATATCGCGAATTACACGAACTGCAAGATCTGGTTCTTGATACAGCGCGGCAGGTGGATGGAAATTAGCATTCTGACTCTTTGCATAAATATCATCCCACTGCGTTTTTAGACGAGCGACATCATTAGTTAAATCTTCTTCACTGACACCTTCGGCGGCGGTACGAACGATTACGCCGGCTTCTTCAGGAATCAAGTTTTTCAAAATTGCTTTTAAGCGAGTGCGCTCGGCTTCAGGAAGTCGCTTAGAAATTCCAGACATTCCGCCACCTGGAACATAGACAACATAGCGACCTGGAAGTGAGATTTGGCTAGTTAAACGCGCACCTTTTTGCCCAATTGGATCTTTAGTAACTTGGACCAAGACAGGCTGGCCAGTCTTTAATACGGTTTCAATTTTGCGTGGCTCAGATTCTGAAATACCTGCTGCATCCCAGTTCACTTCACCTGCATAAAGAACTGCGTTGCGGCCTTTACCAATATCTACGAAAGCTGCTTCCATAGAAGGTAGAACATTTTGTACGCGCCCTAAGTAAACGTTTCCAACATAGGAAACATTGCTATTGCGATTTACATAATGCTCAACCATGACGCCATCTTCAATGACTGCGATTTGTGTGCGGTCCGCGATTTGGCGAACCAACATTTCGCGATCAACATTTTCGCGTCGAGCTAAAAATTCACCATCAGTAATGACTGTTGGACGTTTGCGATAAGGCTCGCGATATTCACTGCGACCACCGCGGTCATTGCGATCGTTGCGATCACGTCGACCACCTTTGCGATCGCTGCGATCTGGGCGCTCATTTCGTGTAGGACGTGCTGGGCGCTCGCGAACTTCGCGCACCTTTACAACAGTGATGACACCATCTTCTTCAATGGTCTCTCCTGGATTTAAACCTTCGACATCTCCAGCTGCCCGGCGGCGACGGCGACGGCGATGTGTTCCAGCTTCTCCTTCACCGTCAGAGCTTTCATCAATTGAATCTTCTGCGCCCTCATCAAGGGAGCTTTCATTTGTTGCAAGATCTGAACCTGGCTTGCGGCGACCTCGGCCACCTCTACGACGGCGGCGATTTCTATCTGGGCGCTCTGCAGCATCTTGGGCTGATTCAACTGCTTCTGGCTCTTTCTTAACGGCCTTTGCTGGCGCTTCAGCGCTTTTCTTTTTTGCAGCTTTTGCTACTGGCTTCTCAGGAGCTGCTTGAAATACGGGAACCGGGACGGCAGCTTTTTTGCGGACTGCTTTTTTTGGTTCTTCGCTGACTACTTCTGGAGCAGCAGCTTCTACTTTTGCTGAAACTTTCTTAACCGCACGCTTGCGCGGTGTTTTAGGCTCAATCGCCATGGCACCAAATCCTCTATGCGTCTTTTACAACGCTTATCTCGTTAAAAAATCCCCGTTTAGGTTTTTCTTACCTGTTCGCCGCTGGGCTGTTGTCGCGATGGTTTCGCGAGCCGCGCTGAACTGTGTGGGTCAAGTATGGCAGATGCCTAGGCGATTTACCTACTTCAGCCCCGCGTGCGAGCGTGAACATTTTGTAAAAGGCCAAATCCAATCAAGGTGGCAAACATGGAGGAGCCACCATAAGAGATGAATGGGAGCGGCACACCTGTCATCGGCATGAGCCCCAAAGTCATCCCGATATTTTCAAATATCTGGAAAGCAAACCAGGCGATTACGCCCGTCGTTACTAATCGCCCAAAAGGATCATTTGTTCTTCTGGCTATAGCAAAAGAGCGCATTAAAATTATTAAATACAGGAGAACTATTAATCCGCTTCCTAAGAATCCAAGCTCTTCGCCGGCAACAGTAAAAATAAAATCAGTCTGTTGTTCAGGCACAAAGCGACCATTGGTTTGTGGGCCATCAAATAAGCCAGTACCAATTAAGCCACCTGAACCAACCGTGATTCGTGCTTGGCGAAGTTGATAGCCCGAACCTTGACTGTCCGCATTTGGATCAACAAAAGTCTGCAACCGTTTTACTTGGTACTCACTGATTACGCCGGCTTTAGTTGCAACGAACGCGCCAAGTACTGCAACTAAAATTAAACCAACAACCCATTTCGAGGATGCACCAGAGACTGCAATGATTGTTACAACTGAAGCAGAGATAATAAAAACTGTTCCCATATCTGGTTGTAGCAAAATTAAAACTACTGGAATTGCCGCGATTATTAACGCCTGAATAACATCACGTGATTGCGCTTCATTACTATCGTGTGCGCGCTCTGACAAAATCATTGACATGCCTACAATGATTGAAATTTTCGCTAACTCTGCAGGTTGAATTTGAAAACCGCCAGGAAGTGCAATCCAAGCTTTTGCGCCATTGACTTTCGTTCCAAAACCTAACAACACGATACCTAAACCAATTACTCCGCTACCCCATAAAAATGGCGTGTATGCGCGTAACAATCGATAGTCAATAACTGTGGTTCCATAAGCAAGCAGCGCACCGATTGCAATATTGATGATGTGTCGCTTTAAGTAATACTGAGGATCCATGCCATTTCGTGCATACCAATCGCGTGTTGCGGCATAAACAAGCAACGTACCCATGACTAATAAAACTGCAACGGCGGCAGTAAGAATGGGATCAAAGCCATGAAAAATTGAGGATCGACTTTTGCGATAAATGCGTTGACGCGCCGCGATCTGACTCATGGAAGCACCTTAGGTTTTGTCGCTGGAGAAATCTTTGGAAGTTTCACTGGCGGTTTTCCGCTTGGAAAAATCGCCGCGCCTGGAATAACTCTATTGCCTCTTACTCCGAAAAGCGTTTCATAAATGTGACGAACTCCAACACCTGACGTGGAGGCACCAAAACCGCCCTGACCAACCATCATGACAACGGCGTACCGTGGATTCTTGCTTGGAGCAAAAGATGCAAACCACGAAGTGTCATCTTTAAGTGAACCATTTGGATTGGTTCCAAAAACCTGACCAGTACCGGTTTTTCCACTGACTTCAATAGGAAAACCTGAAAAGACCCCTGCGGCCGTTCCGCTGACAACTACTTCTCGAAGAGCGGTGTGAAGAAATGCAATTGTTGATGGTGCTGCATTAATAGTTCCAAGTTTGTTAGGAACCATCTTTTTAATGACGGTTCCATCGGTTTTAACTATTGCTTTACCGATAAGAGCTTGCCAAATTGTGCCGCCATTAGCGATTGCTGCATACATTTGAGTAAGTTTTAGCGGAGTCACCACAGTGTCTCCTTGACCAATTGAAAAGTTCACAGCGTCACCAGCACGAATTTTGTCACCGTCGACACAGTTCTCAGCGGCTAATTGAACTAAAAACGGGGTCTGCTGAGACTTTGGGGCCCGAGTTTTATAGTTGCAATAAAAATCCTTATTTTGCGCAAACCAACTCTTTTTGTAATCACGATCAGCTAAACGCGAAGTAGATTCAGACGGTAAATCGATTCCTACCTTTTCAGTGATTTTAAAACCTTGTGCGGCCTTGAAAAAGTAATCGTTAGGGTTTGATTTTGGTGATAAACCACCATCTCGTAGCCATTCATCAAAAGCAATTTTGTACCACAACGTATCGCATGAGACTGCAATCGCCTTTTTCATATTCATTCGACCTTGGTCTTTGCTGTCGAAGTTTTGGAAAGCTCTATTACCAACCTGGACTTCTGAAGGGCAGTCATATTTTCCATTTAAGTCATATCCGGCTGCAGCAGCTGCCACTACGGAGACTGATTTAAAAGTTGATGCTGGCGCGAATAAACCTTGCAAGGCGCGATTTAATGCTGGCACAGATTTTTTTTCACTGAAGAGATCTGATGCCTGTGAAATCGTCAAACCTTTTTCAAAAATATTTGGATCATAAGTTGGATAAGAGGCTAGCGCCAAGATTTCACCAGTACGAACATCCATAACTATTGCTGCACCGGAATCAGATGTGTAACCAGCGGCACGTCCGCGTCGAACTGCATCGGCCAACGCTTTTTCAGTTGCTGCCTGTAAACGCACATCCAAACTAGTAACTAAATGATTACCAGGAATTGATTTTGTATTTTGACTCTCGTGAGTGACCGCTTCTTGCCGATCTACAATCACGGTACGAATTCCAGGAACCCCACGTAAGTATTGGTCATATTGAAGTTCTAAACCATCTTTTCCAATAATCTCACTTCTAAAATATTTATTTCCATTTCCTTCCAACAAATCCGTATCGGTTAACGGGCCAACATAACCAAGGACATGCGCACCATTGACGCCTGCAAGACCTGGATAATTTCTTATAGCTACCGGTAATGCGTCAATTCCGGGAAATTGACTTGAAAGCTCAACGATTTGAAGTGCGATATTCGGATTCGCATCTTTAGTAATTGGAATCGGTTGATAGCGCGAACCTGTCCAGCAACCAGTTTTATCACCTGCAGGTAATTCTCCGCACAATCGCGTATTGCGGTACACATTCTTGTATTTTAATTTCAAAGTTTTTGCTAGGTGAGTAAGCACGGCCACACCCTTGTCCGGCAACTGATCAATAACGCTGCGATCTACCGTAATCGCTAATCCAACCTTGTTTCGCGCTAGTGGAACACCTGAAGAATCAACAATTAGTCCTCGGGTTGCTGGTGCAACGACATCGCGACTTTGAATACTTAATGCGGCATCACGGTATTTAGGCCCTGCTGCGATTTGGAGATAGAAAAGTCGACCAAATAACGCTAGCAACAATGAGATAACAAGTACTTGAACTACAAACAAACTCAATCGTGAACGCTGATTCATCGTTAAACTCGCGCCTTCATAATGAAATCATGCAAGCGTGTAAACAGCGGCAAGAAAATCGGTGTGGCAACTAGCGTCCACACAGTTGTTCCAATCAGGGTAATGAGAACTTCACCCAAATCCCCCACTTGGACACCTAGGAGTGCTCCCATAGTTAAGAAAAGTGATTGTGCAGCGAAGTTTGCAATGGCAACAATTGCAACAATGCCAACTGGATTTGCATCACCATAACCAAAGTATGAAACTAAATAACAAGTAACAACCATAATTAAAGTCCATAGACCAACTGGCGCATCAGAGCCTTGAGCTAAATCCAATAAGAAACCTGCGATGAATCCAGACATCAGCGCACTCTCTTGAGTACTAATCGCCGACCACACAAAAATCAAAATGAAAAACATTGAAAAGCCACCACCAAAGAGGTGGAGTTGATTTAAGAAACCCTCTTGAAGAACAAAGAAAACCAAAAGAATTGAAATGAAGATTGCATTTGCACGTGTGAACATATGGGTTTACTTCGTGGCAGTAGCAGAAGGTGACGGGGTTGGAGTTACGTACACGGTAACTGTTGGGGTGGGCGTTGGTACTGGTTTTATTGGAACTAACGCATCACCTGGATTTGATAGCGGCGTTCCAAGCACAATTGCTACAACACCAAGTGTTCCAAAATTCGTGTAAAAACGAACTGTCGCACTTTGGGCGATATCTCCAGCAGTGTTATCAAGAGCAGTTACATAACCAACCGGCACACCCGGAACAAATGGGCGATTTGCAATGCTTCCGCGTGCAAGCAAAATATCGCCCACTTTTACAATTGTTTGATTATCTAAAAGCTGCAATGTTCCTGAGTGAGATCCGCGCCCCGATAAAATACCGATTTGCTGGGTTCCAGCTACGCGAACACCGATTTTAAAGGCCGGATCGTTAGCAAGCATTACTAGTGCCGTGTTGCTATGAACTGTTTTTACTACACCTGCAATTCCATCTTGTGAAATCACGGTCATGTCAGGGCGAATACCTGCATTAGCGCCGATATCAATTGTGACAGTTTGAGAATAAGTCTGACTTGCGCCTTGACTGATTACTCTGGCATTAATAATTTTATAACCTGCAGTACCCGCTAAATCTAGAATCGATTTTAACTGCTTGAGTTGGGCATCTGCATTTTTGCGATGTAGCAACTGCATTTTGAGTTTGGCATTATCTGCTCGAAGTTTCTCGAGTTGATTTCTAGTGCGACCTAAATGTGTAACATCAGAAAGAAAATTCTTTAGTGGTGTAAGAACTACATTTCCAGCTCTTTGAAATGGTGAAAGCGCACTTTGAGTACCGCTGCGTGCACCATCGAGAACGGATATTCCACGCAAATTGAGCGTAATTAAGAAAAGCGACGTAACGATTAAGATGATTAAAAGAAGACGGGTACGACCAGGACCGCCGTTACGCATCTTCTATTAAACCTATCGACGTGGTTCGGAGATTAAGACTTTCTCTAAAGCCTCAAACTCTTCGATGCATTTACCGGAGCCTTCAACCACTGCATCCAATGGACGCTCTGCAACGTGAATTGGCATTCCAGTCTCTTTGCGAAGACGTTCATCGAGGCCTTTAAGTAAAGCACCGCCACCTGTAAGCACGATTCCGCGATCCATTAAATCCGATGCTAACTCTGGAGGAGTCTTGTCGAGTGTGCTCTTTACTGCATTAACAATTGCATTAACTGGCTCTTCAAGAGCTTTGCGAATATCTGCAGCTGATACAACGATTGTCTTTGGAAGACCTGTGGCTAAATCGCGACCACGAATCTCGGCATCATTTTCACCAGGAAGCTGATAGGCAGAACCAATTGCCATTTTAATTTCTTCAGCGGTGCGCTCTCCCAAAAGTAGTGAGAATTCGCGCTTTACCCAGCTAATAATCGATTGATCTAACTCATCGCCACCTACGCGAATTGAAAGCGAGGTAACGATTCCGCCAAGAGAAATAACTGCAACTTCAGTTGTACCGCCACCAATATCTACAACCATGTTTCCAGTTGGTTCATGGATTGGAAGTCCTGCACCGATTGCCGCAGCCATTGGTTCTTCAATGATGTAAACCTTACGTGCACCAGCTGCATACCCTGCATCTTTAACTGCGCGCTGTTCAACACCTGTAATACCTGATGGAACGCAAACAACGATTCGTGGCTTAGCTAAGTAACGACGGCGATGAACTTTTTGAATAAAGTAACGAAGCATTCGCTCGGTCGTGTCGAAGTCTGCAATCACACCATCTTTAAGTGGGCGAATCGCAACAATGTTTCCTGGAGTACGACCAATCATTTTCTTAGCTTCTAGACCAACAGCTAAAATTCCGCCAGTGTCTTGATTAACTGCAACCACTGATGGCTCATTTAAAACAATTCCACGTCCACGGACATAAACAAGTGTGTTTGCTGTTCCTAGGTCAACGGCCATGTCGCGGCCGATAAAGGACATCTTGCTTGATGAACTCATACTGGGTTACTCCTTGACTAATTAGGGAAGAAAATTTGAATTTCGCGTGCAGCTGATTCTGGTGAATCAGAACCATGAACAATATTTTGAACAACTTTGGTTCCTTGGTCGCGAGCTAAATCGCCGCGAATTGTTCCTGGTGCTGCAACTGTTGGATCAGTTACTCCAGCAAGAGATCTAAAGCCTTCAATAACTCGATTTCCAGATGCGACGATTGCAACAATCGGTCCTGACATCATGAACTCAACAAGTGGTTCATAAAAAGGTTTACCAACATGTTCGGCATAATGTTTTTCAAGTAACGCGCGATCTGCATTGAGCATGCGCAACGCATCAATGGAATATCCCTTTGTTTCAACACGAGAAATAACTTCGCCTACTAAACCGCGACGGACGCCATCAGGCTTGACCAGGATTAAAGTTTTCTCTGTGCTCACCCGCCTAGTCTATTAGCCCTTAGTGCTTGCCTGCGCCATGAAGGCCGCTCGAGCCGCCTCACCCTTTCGACCAACCACGATAGCTGCCACCCATAGCCCTACAAAGACTGCCCCAATGAGAAAAAAGGCAGGTATTGCAAAGCCAAATGCAAACATAAAGGCTTGCAAGATTGAGCCCAGGTAAAAACCTGAACGTCGCTTGAGAAGGCCGGCACACAGGAACAAAAGCAGGGAGATGATCGAGCCATAAACAAGGGCCGCTGTGGAGTGAGATTTTGTGGCTAGCAAGATGGCAAAGCCAAGGGTCAAACTCTCCATGACCAAAACAGATGCACCTAAAACTTTCATTGCGCAAACTTCTTTCTTAAATAGCTACGGGCTTCTCCGACAGTCACGACTGATCCAGTGACGATTACCCCAACTGTCTCTTCGCTCAAGGGTCTTGTTGCATCATTGACTGCGCGGTCTAGCGCTGAATTTAAATCGGCAACTTCAAAAACCCGATCTTTGCCAAAAATATTTGAGGCAATTTTCTCAAGTTCTGATGATGACATGGCGCGCGAAGATGTGCTTTGAGTAACGATGACAAGGTCAACAATCGGTTCAAGTTCTTGCAAAATTCCAGTCGCATCTTTGTCGCCGAAAACTCCAATGACTGCAACAACTTCATCAAAATTAAACTCACTTGCCAAAGTCTCTGCCAGCGCCTTAGCTCCATGAGGATTATGTGCGGCATCTAAAATCACCGTTGGGTCGCGATGAACAACTTCACAACGTCCTGGGGATGTAACGGCTGCAAAGCCGGCCCGCACTGCATCAATGTCTAATGGTTGTTCGCCAAAAAATGCTTCAACGGCAACTAACGCGCTTGCCGCGTTTGCCCCTTGATGTTTTCCATGAAGTGGAAGGAAAATTTCATCATACGTATCGTTTAATCCTTGGATTGTTAGCAGTTGGCCACCGACTGCGATTGAACGCGACGCAACAGAAAATTCAATTCCTTCGCGCGCAACATCTGCGCCAACTTCAGCAGCTTTTCGAAGTAGTTCAACGGCAGCTTCTGGTTCTTGTTGAGCCAAAACTACAAAACCACCCTCTTTAATAATTCCCGCTTTAGTTGCAGCGATTTCTTTTAGTGAATTTCCCAAATATTCCATGTGGTCGAAACCAATTGGCATAATTACAGAAACATCTGCATCAACGACATTGGTTGCATCCCATTCGCCGCCCATTCCAACTTCAATCACACCGACATCAACTGGGTGTTCAGCAAAGGCAGCAAAACCAAGAGCAGTGATTGCCTCAAAAAAAGAAATTGGATGTTCGAATTTGCTATCCATTAAATCGAAATACGCTGCAATATCGTTATAAGTAAAAATTAATTCTTTAGGATCGATTGGTTCGCCATTGATTGAAATTCGCTCTCGATAAGTTTCTAAGTGCGGGCTGGTGAAACGTCCGGTACGAAGTCCATGTGCAAAAAGCAACGCATCAATCATTCGACTTGTTGTGGTTTTTCCATTAGTTCCACCAACGTGAATTGTTGGATAAGTAAGTTGCGGTGAGCCCAATAAATCCACAAGGGCGGCAATGCGCTCAGTGGATGGAGCAATTCTCGTCTCTGGCCAGCGCGCAAGCAACGCTTTTTCTATGGCGTCGACGCGCTCTTGATCATCAGGAGAAATAATCATGCTTGTGGCAACGCAGCAATTTGGGCACTGATGCGCTCAATGTCGGCGCTTGTTTTAACTAAGCGTTCGCGAATTTCGAAGACAACGGATTCAGGAGCCTTTGCCATGAAGCCTTCATTATTGATTTTCACTTCAGCGGTTTGTTTATCTTTAATCGCTGCAGCCAAATCTTTTTCAAGACGAGCTCGCTCTGCGACAACGTCGATTGAACCAGTTAAATCAAACTCGACTTTAACTGAACCAATTTCAACTGAAGCACTTGGCGTAATATCGCCCAATTCTAAACGCAGCACAAATGCCATGGCATCTGCATAATCGGCAATCTTTCCATTGGCAACAAAGCGGGCAGGAATTTTTGCTGACGTCTTAATTCCTTGATCGTTTCGGAAACGTCGAACATCGGTGATGATTTCTTGCATCTCGGCAACTAATTTCTCAGCCGAAGAATCTACGTGTGAATCATCGGCAACTGGCCATGTGGCAACCACAAGGGATTCTCCCCCAGTAAATGTTGTCCAAAGCTGCTCGGTAATAAATGGCATAACTGGATGCAAAACACGAAGGAGTTGATCTAGAACATGACCGAGAACGCGCTTAGTGTTTTTAGCATCGCTACCTGAGAGCGCTTGCTTTGAAAGTTCAAGGTACCAATCACATAAATCATCCCAAGCAAAGTGATAGATCAACTCACACGCGCGAGCGAACTCGTATTTTTCTAAGAGCGAATCGACTTCTGAAATTGTTTGAGACAAACGGCTAAGAATCCACTTATCAACGGCGTTGAGCGATTCAAGTGAAGGAAGTTCACCTTCAATAGTTGCGCCATTCATCATGGCAAAACGTGTTGCATTCCAAAGTTTGGTGGCAAAGTTACGTGATCCACCGATCCAATCTTCTGCCAAAGCTTGATCTGTTCCAGGATTTGCTCCACGCGCCAAAGTAAAGCGAAGTGCATCTGCGCCGTACTTATCCATGAATTCGATGGGATCTATGACATTGCCACGACTCTTAGACATTTTTTTGCCAAATTGATCGCGAACAAGTCCGTGCAACATGATTGTTTTAAAAGGTGGTACGCCATCCATAGCAAAAGTACTCATCATCATCATGCGAACAACCCAGAAGAACAAGATGTCATAGCCAGTAACAAGAACTGATGTTGGATAGAACTTTGCAAGATCTGCAGTTTTCTCTGGCCAACCAAAAGTAGAGAAAGCCCATTGACCCGAGGAGAACCACGTATCTAAAACATCTGGATCTTGAGTAAAGCCTTCGGGTGCGCTTTCACCTGGTCCAACAACAACAACTTCATCATTCGGTCCATACCAAACAGGAATTCGATGTCCCCACCACAGCTGGCGAGAAATACACCAGTCATGCATGTTGTCGACCCAATCAAAATAACGTGGCTCTAACTCTTTCGGTTCGATATTTACTGAACCATTTCGAACTGCATCGGCAGATGCTTTTGCCATCGGTGCAACTTTTACAAACCATTGCTTAGATAGACGTGGTTCAACAGTTGTATCGCAACGTGAACAGTGTCCAACTGCGTGAATATAAGGACGCTTCTCAGCAACGATGCGACCCATTGAGCGAAGTTTTTCAACAACGGCAACGCGCGCTTCAAAGCGATCCATTCCATCAAACTCAGTACCGGTTCCATCCATAACACCGTGCTCATTCATGATGACAACAAAAGGAACGTTGTGGCGAACGGCCATTTCAAAATCGTTTGGATCGTGCGCTGCAGTTACCTTTACTGCGCCAGTTCCAAAATCTGGATCAACTAGTTCATCAGCGATAATTGGAATCATTCGATTAACAAGTGGCAACATAACGCTTGTGCCTACCATGTGCTTGTAGCGTGGATCTTCTGGATGAACGGCAACTGCGCCATCACCCATCATTGTTTCTGGTCGAGTTGTAGCAACGGTAATTGATTGCTCACCTTCACCGTAACGAACCGAAACGAATTCGCCTGCATCATCATGGTGTTCAACTTCAATATCTGAAAGCGCCGTTAAGCAACGTGGGCACCAGTTAATAATTCTTTCCGCGCGATAAATTAATCCAGCTTCATGCATCTTCTTAAAAATAGTAACAACGGAGTTAGACATCGCTTCATCCATTGTGAATCGCTCGCGAGACCAGTCAACTGATGCACCAAGTCGACGCATCTGACCCAAAATAGCGCCGCCAGATTCTGCTTTCCATTCCCAAACTTTTTTCACGAACTCTTCGCGCCCTAAATCGTGGCGAGATTTACCATCTGCAGCTAATTGTTTTTCAACAACATTTTGTGTTGCGATTCCAGCATGGTCCATTCCTGGTAACCATAAAACTTCAAAACCTTTCATTCGCTTCATGCGCGACAAGCAATCTTGAAGAGTCTGATCTAATGCGTGACCAATATGTAAAACACCAGTGACATTTGGTGGTGGCAAGACAATAGAAAATGTAGGTTTACTCGATGCGGCATCGGCGGTGAAATAACCAGCGCTCACCCACTTTTCGTAAAGGCTTGCTTCAATATCTGCTGGTGAAAAACTCGATGCTAGGTCCCCGGACATGAGGAGCAGTCTAGATTATGCGCTCTTCTCCTCTTGACCCTTTGCCGCGCGGGAGCGCTTTGGAATATCACCAGTTCGTTTAGTAAAGCTAGGTTGCGCCCCATTTTGGATGCACTCTTTTGAAATGCTGACCTTTGCGATATCTGCTTGGCTAGGTACGTCATACATCACACCCAGCAAAACTGATTCCATAATTGCACGAAGTCCTCGGGCACCGGTTCCTCGTTCAAGCGCCAAGTCTGCAATCGCATCCAGAGCGTCGGTTTCAAATTCGAGTTCAACATGATCGAGGTCAAAGAGGCGTTGATACTGCTTGACCAAAGCATTTTTAGGTTCAGTAAGGATCTGCATTAGAGCTTCCTTATCCAAATTCTCAACACTAGTCAGAACTGGCAAGCGGCCAATGAATTCTGGAATCATTCCAAATTTCAATAAATCCTCTGGCATTACATCGGCAAAAATATCTTTGCGGTTCTTATCAGCAGAATCCTGAAGCGTTGCATTAAATCCAACACCTGATTTTCCAACGCGGCTTTCAATAATCTTTTCTAGACCAGCAAAGGCTCCGCCGACAATAAATAAAACATTGGTGGTATCAATCTGAATGAACTCTTGGTGCGGATGCTTGCGACCACCTTGAGGTGGAACAGATGCAACAGTGCCTTCAAGGATTTTAAGCAAAGCTTGCTGAACACCTTCACCTGAAACATCGCGAGTAATAGATGGGTTTTCAGATTTACGGGCCACCTTATCGATTTCATCGATATAGATAATTCCTGTCTCTGCTTTTTTTACATCGTAATCTGATGCCTGTAGAAGTTTGAGCAAGATATTCTCAACGTCTTCACCAACATAACCTGCTTCAGTTAATGCAGTTGCATCGGCAATGGCGAAAGGAACATTTAGCATGCGGGCTAAAGTTTGAGCCATTAAAGTTTTACCGCAACCAGTTGGACCTAAAAGTAAAATATTTGATTTCGCTAATTCAATTTGATCTTCGCGATTTCCGCTTTGAACGCGCTTGTAATGGTTGTACACCGCAACCGATAAAGATTTCTTTGCGCGGTTTTGCCCAATTACATATTGATCTAGGAATTCAAAAATCTCATGTGGTTTTGGCAGTTCTGCCAAACCAAGCGAGGAGGCCTCGGATAGCTCTTCGACGATGATTTCATTACAGAGTTCAATACATTCATCACAAATGTAAACACCTGGACCGGCAATGAGTTTCTTAACCTGCTTTTGCGTCTTTCCGCAGAAGGAGCACTTGAGGAGGTCGCTTGTTTCGCCGATTCTGGTCATGGGCAAATTTTAGATTCTGAGCCGTTTTTATGCGCTTGGTTTTACGCTTTTCCCTGTTCGCCCTGAGAATAATCAACGGGATTTTTCATATCTTTGACTCCAGGAACCATTAAAACTAGCAAGCAGGTAATCACGTGGAAAATTGATGCAACGATAAGTAAATCCTTTTCACCAAAAAGAACAACGGCTGGACCAACTAATGCCATACCTAATGGCATTAATCCGACCGAGCCCATGTGATCGATTGAAAATACTCTGCCCTGAAGCTCTTGTGGAATTTCCCTTTGAATCGCAGAGTTCCAGAAAGCTTCCCAAGGGCCGACTGAAATTCCAGCAAATAAAAACGCAATGACAACGAAGGTTTCATTGATAGGAAATGCCAATGAGAGTGGCGCGATTACTATCAAAATCCAAATTAATACGGAAAATTGACCTTGATGCTTAATTTTTACTTTGGTGCAAATGATTGCCGAAATTATTGCGCCGACTGAAAAAACTGCGGTCGAAAGTGCAAAGACCGTATTTGTGTGGAACTCGCGACGCGTGATTACAGGAAGCAATACATCTTCGGCAGCAACGACCACCATGAGTTGTACTGAAGTCATGGCAATCATTGCGCCAACCCATTTGATTTCCCAGACCGTTCGCAGACCTTCCCGTAGCTCGGTGAAAAATGGCTCTTGTGGTTTCTTATCAGCGTTTACATCTTCTTTGATCTGCGCCAAGAAATAAGTTCCGAAAGCAAAAGCTACGGCCGTAAACAAAAACGTCATTCGCCCACCAATGAGAAGAACAGATGTTCCACCAATTCCTGGACCGATGATTGAAGCCATTCGAACAACAACGCCGCGGGCAACATTTCCAGCTGGTAATTTTTCTTCAGGTAAAAGCGAAGGCAAAAACGCCCCAGCAGATGCTGCGCCAAAAGCATCGCCTATGCCCATCGCAAAAACCGCTAATCCCAATAAATAATGTGGAAGCGATGGCGCTGAAATAAAGACCATTGAAAAAACAATGCTTGCCCTAAATAAATCGGCAACAATCATTACTTGCTTGCGAGGTAAGCGATCAGCCCAAACTCCAGCAAATGGTGCAAAAACGACGCCAGATAAAATTCTTGCTCCAAGAATTAAGCCGAGTGTGGTGGCCGTTCCGCCGGCATCAAGAACCGTAACTGCAAGGGCAATTGGAAAAGCCGATGCGCCTAAAACAAATATCGTTGTAGAAAACCAAAAGAGACGGTACCCCTTGTATGACCAAAGGGATCCCGCCTCAAATAGTTTCATAAATAAATTACTTGGTTGGCTTTGCCTTACGTGATGCCAAAACCTGATCGATGATTCCGTATTCAACTGCTTCGCTTGCAGTAAGAATCTTGTCGCGTTCGATGTCTTTGCGAATCTCTTCAGATGACTTCACAACATGGCGCGACAATAGATCTTCTTGCAGACGAGTAATTCGATCAATCTCTCGTGCTTGAATTTCGATATCAGATGCCTGACCGCCACCTTCAGATGAAGGTTGGTGAATCAAAATGCGTGAATGCTCGAGTGCATAACGCTTGCCCTTTGCACCACCGGCAAGAAT
>CAINRW010000048.1 GCA_903852815.1 uncultured Actinomycetes bacterium | reverse complement strand
TATTCTCCTGATGGAAAGTATCTATATGTCACTAATTACGCGATGTATGGAAAAGGCTATACCCGGGAAGGGCATGACACATGTTCTCCAGCCTCAAACTATGATAAGAGTTTTCTGTACCGAATAAATCTAAGTAACTACCAAATTGATAATGTTTATCCCGTTGGCGCTGTTCCAAAAGTTGTTGAAGTAACACCTGATAATAAATATATTTTGGTAACAAATTGGTGTTCTTATACTTTAAATATCATTTCGATCGCTACCCAGAAAACCGTAAAGACTTTAAAAATCGGTGCATACCCTCGGGGAATTACGGTTAGTAGTGATTCACAAACGGCATATGTAGCCGAAATGGGCGGGAACCGAATTCACGCTATTGACCTTGCAACTTTTTCTGATTCGCCAATCCCAATCGGATCAAATCCGCGTGCCATAGTTCTGTCTCCTGATAACACCAAACTGTATGCAACGCTTAATGCTTCCGGAAAAGTTGTTACCTGGGATTTAATAAATCGTAAAGCAGGAAAATCCATTAAGACCGGAAAAGCCGCCCGCAGTTTAACTATCTCTAGCGATGGCTCCGCACTTTTTGTCGTGAACTTTGAAAGTGACACAGTCTCAAAAGTTCGAGCAGCTGATATGAAAGTTCTTCAGACAATAAAGGTTTGTAATGAACCTATTGGTATTACTTTTGACGCTCCAACTTTACGAACGTGGGTTGCTTGCTACGGCGGTGCAATAAAGGTTTTCGACAACAAGTGAGTTAAGGAAGTGTTTGTGGTTCAGATATTTCAGCTGGAATGTTTGGAGCAGCTATGCGACCTAGAATTCTGTCGATAGCAGACCTTGCTTTATTTGTAGCTGTAGAACCTTTAGGAATGTTGTCAGCAAGAGTAACAAAGATGTATTCATGTTCAGCTGATTGAACATAGCCAGCCAAAGTAACTGTTCCATTAAGTGTGCCTGTTTTTGCGTGGATCAGACCAACTGCATTTGGTGCAGTATCTATGAAACGATCTTTGAGAGTGCCAGAGACTCCACTAACGGGTAAATCCGTATAGATAGATGAAAATTTTGAATCTTTACGTAGGTTAAGCAAAAGTTGGCCAATCATTCTCGCCGTGATTCTGTTTCTCTTTGAAAGCCCGCTTGCGTCGGCAACCGTAAGTGAAGTTGCATCGATATTTAGCGCTGCAAGCAATGTATCAAAAGTAATCGTAACTCCGCTTACATCATTTGGATGGCCAGCAGCTAGAGACGCCAACCTTGCTAATCTTTCAGCTAACACATTGTCACTATTGAGCATTGTGTAATTTAATATTTGTTGAACCGTCGGTGACGTTGATTCCAGAATTGGCGTCACACCATCATTTTGAGCCTCTTCAAGCGATATTTTTTGAAAGTAGGGCTTGAAGTTACTTTTTTTCCAAAACTTTTTTAGATTTGCGACATCGCTTGCATAAAGGCCTGCATATAAAACTTTAATGTGTTTCAACGATCCTGCATTAGCTGCTTTGAGCGCCTTAATTGAACTAAGACCAATATTTGGAATCGAAGTCCGATGCATTTTCTTAGCCGCAATCGATGCAGTGCTTAGCCAAGGATCTAGCGAGCCCCGGATTACTAAGGTTCTTTCATCCTGGCCTAGGGAGACGCTTGTTGTAAATCGACTAGTTAGGTCTAGGTATTCGATAGTTGCAGCCGCAGATAGAAGTTTCATTACGGATGCTGGTTTGCGTGGTGAATCTGCAAGTCTTTCATAGACAACTTCGCCAGTTTGTTGATCAATCACAATCATTGCCGGATTAGCTAATGCCGTTGTATCCAATAATTTGTCGAAAACTGGAGGGATGG
>CAINRW010000047.1 GCA_903852815.1 uncultured Actinomycetes bacterium | reverse complement strand
CAACGATTCCTGCTTCCACAATCATAAAATCATCTGGTTTCAGTGACGCAAAGATCGTGGACAATGCCTTGCAAGTTTCTGTTGGCTCTGGCGGATTGGGGCAGGCACTTCTTATTCCAAAATACTCAGGTAACACTCTCTTTTTTGAACTCAAAGGTGTCTATCTTTTCGGTAATGAAATCCCAGCATCATCATTGCCTTCAGATATTCAAGATCAGATTAAGAAAAAGAGTACTCGTAATCTAGATATTCCTAAAGAGCTCAAAGTAATCTCTGTTTCTATTGATGCTAAAGGTCTTTCAGTGAAATTACACGGAGACGACATAGAGCTTGACAAACTTGGAGCTTCGCTTTAGTTCCAGACCATTAGCCTCTTTGGACTATCTATGGACTACTTATATTTCTTTGTGTCGCGGCAATTAGGAATAGGCCCAGAGACTCCGCAAAAAAAGCGAAGGTATGACAGACTTTGAACTTAACGTTACAGGGGGTTCTCATGAACGAAAATTTAGGAACATGTCCAGTTGCTCATGGAGCAAATTCGACTCAGGAATCGTCGGTGACACATTGGTGGCCAAAGACTCTTCAACTAGAAATTCTGCATCAAAATGATACAAAATCTAATCCACTAGGAGCAGATTTTGATTATCGCCAAGAGGTAATGAAACTTGATTTTGAAGGTTTGAAAAGAGATTTACATGATCTGATGAATGACAGTCAACCGTGGTGGCCTGCTGACTGGGGACATTACGGCGGATTGATGATTCGAATGTCTTGGCATGCAGCAGGTACTTACCGAATTGCAGATGGTCGTGGTGGTGCAGGAACAGGTAATCAAAGATTTGCACCACTTAATTCATGGCCTGATAACGTAAATTTGGATAAAGCACGCAGATTATTGTGGCCAATCAAAAAGAAGTACGGGAATAAATTAAGCTGGGCAGATTTATTAGTTCTTGCAGGCACGGTTGCATATGAATCAATGGGACTAAAGACTTACGGATTTGGTTTTGGTCGTGAGGATATTTGGAGCCCAGAGATTGATGTTTCTTGGGGTGAAGAAAAAGAATGGTTAGCGCCGAGCGATTCGCGTTATCAAAACTTAGAAGATCCAACAACAATGGATAACCCACTCGCAGCGGTACAGATGGGTTTGATTTATGTAAACCCTGAAGGTGTTAATGGAAAGTCCGATCCACTAAAAACGGCGCAGCATGTACGTGAAACTTTTGCCAGAATGGCAATGAATGATGAAGAAACAGTTGCTTTAACTGCGGGTGGTCACACTGTTGGAAAGGCACATGGCAACGGTGATGCAAAGAAACTTGGTCCCGTACCTGAAGCAGCTGATCTTTTTGAGCAAGGTTTAGGTTGGAACAATCATCAGACGCGCGGAGTTGGTCGTGACACAGTTTCCAGCGGAATTGAAGGAGCATGGACAACACATCCAACGAAATGGGATAACGGTTATTTCAAGATGCTTTTCGAGTATGAATGGCAGCTCACAAAATCACCAGCTGGTGCTTCACAGTGGGAGCCAATAAATATTAAAGAAGAAGATAAACCTGTCGATGTTGAAGATTCGAGCATCCATCTCAACCCCATGATGACTGATGCCGATATGGCAATGATTAAAGATCCAATTTATCGCCAGATCTCTGAAAGATTTTATAACGACCCTGAATATTTCAGCGAGGTCTTCGCTCGTGCTTGGTTCAAACTTACACACAGAGATCTTGGTCCAAAATCTCGATACTTGGGACCTGATGTACCTAGTGAGGATTTGATTTGGCAAGATCCCGTTCCAGTTGGACGTAAGGATTACAACCTTAAAGAACTGAAAGAAAAAATCTCTTCAGCTCCACTTTCTATTTCAGATTTAGTGACAACAGCTTGGGACAGTGCACGTACGTTTCGTACATCTGATCTTCGGGGTGGCACTAATGGCGCACGCATTCGCTTAGCGCCTCAAAAAGATTGGCAAGGAAACGAACCAGAACGTTTAAGTCGTGTTCTTGCAGTGCTCACACCAATTGCACAAAATTCACAAGCCAGCATTGCAGATGTAATTGTTTTGGCTGGAAATATCGGAGTAGAACGAGCTGCAAAAGCTGCAGGCTTTGACGTCTCTGTTCCATTTACTCCAGGTCGTGGCGATGCAACAACTGAGAGCACGGACCCACAATCTTTCGAGCCACTAGAGCCAACTCATGATGGATTTAGAAATTGGCTAAAAGATGATTTCAACGTAGCTCCAGAAGAACTATTACTTGATCGCGCACAGTTGATGGGGCTGACCGCTCCCGAAATGACAGTGCTAATTGGCGGAATGCGTGTATTAGGTACTAACCATGGCGGCACAAAACATGGCGTATTCACTGATGCGGAAGGTTCGCTAACGACCGACTTCTTCACAACTTTGACTGACATGTCATATATATGGGAACCAAGTGCACAAAATCTTTACAACTTGCGCCTTCGAAGTAATGGAGAAGTTAAGTTCACCGCAACTCGAATCGATGCCATTTTTGGCTCCAATTCAATACTTCGTTCCTACGTTGAGGTCTATGCCCAAGACGACAACAAGGGTAAGTTCGTTGAAGATTTTATTGCGGTATGGACAAAAGTAATGAACAGAAATACAAACATGTAGTTTGTCGTTGATGGTTTATTACTTTAAAGCAGGGTAATCGGTGTAGCCCTTTTCATCGCCACCATAGAACTTCGAACCATCGGCGGTGTTAAAGGGTCACCAAGCACGGACTCTTGATAGCAATCCATTTTGCATTGGGTTTTCCGTGACGTGAAGGTAATCAATTTATGAACTTAACTGATACTTTTTCTTATGGCTTCTTTGCAGTCGCTCCTTGGTTCCTTTGATCAATCTGTACGATTAAAGGCAGCCCTCGATGCTGGAACATACCCACAAGTTGAGTTCATTAAAATCTTGATCAAGCAATCTGCCCATGAAAAAGATTTCTATGTGAGAGAAACTCTCTGCTGGGCTTTGATGAGAAATGACCGGCAGGAAGTTGTTAAGCAACTCATACCTGAACTGAAATCAAATATTGCCCAAGCCAGAAGTCAAGCGGTGCACACTTTTACAAAAATCGGTGATAAGCAGTATTACCCACTAATTTCACATGAGCTGCTTTTTGATTCAGAGGATTTTGTGGCTATGACTGCATGGAGAGCCGCTTCGTTGCTTGTGCCTGACGAACAAGTAAATTTGTTAGCGACAATATTACTAACTCAACTTGGTAGAGGAAACATTGACGTGCAATTAGGGTTG
>CAINRW010000046.1 GCA_903852815.1 uncultured Actinomycetes bacterium | reverse complement strand
TAACAACCGTTGAAAGATCAGAAGATCAGAGCATTCTTACTCGGGCTGAAATAAAAGTCACCGCCATGGGTAAGCAGATTGCCTGCACAGGAGTTGGAAATGGACCAGTTAACGCATTTGATAATGCACTACGCACTGGCCTTAAGGTTTTGTATCCAGAGCTTGAAGTACTAGAGCTGACTGATTACAAGGTTCGCATTCTTGAAGGACGTCTTGGAACAGGTGCTATTACGCGCGTATTAGTTGAAACAAGTGATGGCAAGGGCGAATGGAACACAGTAGGAGTTCACGAAAATGTGATTGCTGCATCTGCCATGGCCCTAGAAGATGCCGTAACTTTTGGTCTCATGCGACAGGGACGCAAACCCGAATAAAGCTTTTAAGCCATCGCCTTCTTTGCCAGGTATTCCTTGAAAATTGCTGAAGCTTCTTCACGGCCATTGCATTGCAGGAAAGCGTAAATCTTTATTGTTTCATGCCGAATCGTCGACTCAGAAAAACCAAGTAGCGCACTAATTTCAACGTTAGTGAGCCCTTCACTGATCATCTTGAGAATCAGTTGTTGGCGCTCGGTAAGTTCCTTTACTTGGCCAGGTGAATGTGAACCTCTTGAATTTCTGAATCGATAATCGCTGTTCTCTGCCGTTGGTTTTTGTTTATAGATATGAAGTGAAAACACACTCGCAAGTGCATGAAGGAAAGTCTCGATCTCAGCCGTTGGTGAAAGCTCAGGCATGCAAAACAAGGCCAGTACTGCAACAGGAGTTCCGTCATGCTGAATTGGAAAGCAGAAGAAACTCTTCTCTGGTTCAGTGTAAGCAACTTTATTGAGCAATACATATTCCGAAGGCCAATCCGGCAGAGTTGTAACCCATACCGATCTGCGGCTCTTGATGCACTCATTTATAGGTGTAGCGTCGCGCAAAGTGTAAGTGTTGGGATAGGCATTCATTGCCAAATCACTGGCCCCGTATCGTGCATTACTTTGGATGATTCCATCGGGTGAGATCTCGAAGAGAAAGATAGATGTTGCCTCTAATGGCTCAAATACCCTAAGAACTAAATTGGCGAGCACTTCTTCGATTGAATGATCCTTATTCGAAAGGAATTCAACAAATTCGGAGACGCGTTCTAGATTCATGAATGCTCTCATGAAGCGTAATCACGTAATAATGCTTGGTTATCTCTAAATATTTGAGCGGCTTGTTGGCGCCCTTGGCATTTAAGTGCTGCAAATATTTTGATACTTTGTTGACGAATGGTTGATTCAGAAAGTGTGAAGAGCTTGGCAATATCTGCATTTGTGCGACCTTGACTCATATAGCCAAGGATTACCAACTGTCGTTCATCCAAGAGATTTTCTAAAGGCTCCAAAACACGCGCCGGCATTAGTTTTCTACTCTTTTCCACAGAATTATCTAAATCGGAAACTGGATAGATGGTAAGTGAAAGCAGGTTAGCAATAGCTCTCAAGAAGGCATCGATCTCTACTGTTTGGATTAATACAGATTTGCTAAACAGGCCAATCGCTGCAATCGGCGTCCCACACTTTTCTATGGGAAAAGAAATATAGGTTTTTTCGCCGGTGTCATAGGCAAGATTCTTAAGTGCGGGGTAATCCTTAGGCCAGTTAGGCAAGCTATTGACCCATACCGCGTTTCCGTTTCTTACTGAATCTGTGAGCGGAAACTTATCCTTGAGTGAGATCGGTTTCGTATAAGCAGGATTGCTGATATTGCCCATGCCAAATGCCCCAACAGATTCCAATATGCCATCTTCCTTGAGATGAGACAGATAGGCTGAAGTCGCATCCAATGGTGAGAGTGTTCGAAGCACGATGTGAGCTAGGATGTTTGGAATTGTGTGGTCTTTGACTGCCATGTAACTAACTAACTCAGAAAATGAAGTCAATAACATATCTAACCCCCTAAACAATTTGAAATGTAGTTAATAGCGGCTAGAAAATAGCGGACTTAATAATTGTGGTAATTATAAAGTACACGAATAATTATGCACCAATCCTTGGGGTGAATGGAGGGGTTACCTCTGTGTAGAACGGTCATTATTTAGTCAGAGTTTAAATAACAAAGTTCTCGAGTTTCTCACAAACTTCTTGCAATCATCTCTTTATTTCGCACAAGTATTTTTTAGACTTGTCATGACCTGTCTAAATATATTGTGCACTGTTAAAAAATGTTTTAACAATGTTGCAGTATTTTACCTTTTGTGACGTGGGGTAGACCCG
>CAINRW010000045.1 GCA_903852815.1 uncultured Actinomycetes bacterium | reverse complement strand
GTTATAAGTAAACAAAATGCCGCAATATTTGCATCAGTAGTTGGAATCATTTCAATCATTCTCTTTTGGTGGCTAACAACACCGCTAGCTGCACTGTTAGCTCTGGTGGCGATTGGCTTTTACGTAATCGTTTATACGGTTGGATTAAAAAGAAGAACATCTCAAAATATTGTGTGGGGAGGCGCTGCGGGATGTATGCCAGTTTTAATTGGCTGGGCTGCAGTTACTAATTCGCTTTCCATAACTGCTTTAGCATTTTTCTTAGTTATCTTTTTTTGGACGCCACCACATTTTTGGGCACTAGCAATCAAATACAAAGAAGATTATGCCGCAGCGGGTATTCCAATGTTGCCAGTGGTCGCTAGCAAAGCAAGAGTCAATAGAGAAATGTGGATCTACACAATCTTGATGATACTTTCTTCAATTTGGTTAATTCTTTCGGCAGCATTACCAGTGTGGTCTTTAGTCATAACAATTCTTTTGGGATTAGTTTTTGCGCGCGAATTAATTTCTCTCAAAGAAGGTTCGAGTGAATATGGAAAGACCGCCGGAAAAATATTTCAGTGGTCGATAACGTACTTAAGTCTGTTATCAGTTGTCTTAGTTATTGCTCAACTTAAGGCTTGAGTTAAATCCTTAATCAAATCACTTGAGTGTTCTAACCCAATTGATAAACGCAATACTGAACTTGTAATACCCATTTCGGCTTGCACTTCCGGTGATAAACGGCGATGTGTAGTTGAAGCTGGATGAGTTATCAGAGACTTGCTATCGCCTAGATTGTTTGAAATATCAATAACGCGCAGTTTATTCATAAAGGCAAAAACTGCTGATTGATCGCCTGCGAATTCAATTCCTATTGTTGTACCGCCACCAGACATCTGCCTCATTGCTAATTCATGTCCAGGGTGGGATTTAAGGCCAGGGAAACGAACAGATTTAATCTCACTTCGTCCTTCTAAGAATTCAGCAACTGCTTGCGCATTTTCTGTCATTCGCATAACGCGCATATCCATCGTCTCTAAAGATTTCACAAGAACCCAAGCATTAAATGCACTTAGTGCTGGACCAGTGTGTCGAACAAATGGCATAAGTTTTTCGAAAATGTATTCACGTGATCCCAAAAGCGCACCTGCAAGTACGCGACCTTGACCATCGATGTGCTTAGTAGCTGAGTACATGACAACATCGGCACCAAGTTGAAGAGGTTTTTGCAAAATTGGAGATGCCATTACGTTATCAACGATTACAGTTGCGCCAACTTTATGTGCAAGATCGCTGACCATCCGAATATCAACAATTTCAAGAAGTGGATTGCTAGGGGTTTCAATAAATACTGCTTTAGTTGGCTTAGTTAAAGCTTTGGCCCAAACGTCTGGGTCATTTCCTTTAACGAGCTCATACGTTACGCCCCATTTTGGCAAGAATTCAGTGATGACAACATGACATGAAGAAAACATTGCAGCAGAAGCAACAATGTGATCGCCTTGCTCAACTAGGCAGGCCAAGGATGCAAACATGGCTGACATTCCTGAACCTGTTGCCACACAGAAATCTGCACCTTCAATTGCAGCCAATCGCGCTTCAAACATTGCAATCGTTGGATTATGGAAGCGACTGTAAAGAAAATGATCTGTCTCTTCGGCAAAGGAATCAAAAGCTTCGTCTGCAGTTGAATACGTGAATCCACTATTTAAATAGAGAGTCTCAGAGGTTTCACCAAAGCCTGAGCGAGCAAGGCCAGTACGTACAGAATGTGTCTGCGGATGAAGTTCCCACTGCGGATCTGGGCGTTCATTTATTGGACGGTAGCCCCAAGGACGTCTGCTCATGGCTTAATTGTGGCAGAGTAGGGGCTATGTCCAACACAGCAATATCCGTTACGGATTTAAGTAAGCGGTACGGCGATCAAGTCGCTGTTTCTCATGCCACATTTGAGGTTCCTCTCGGAACTATTTGCGGCTTTGTTGGGCCAAATGGCTCAGGCAAGACCACAACAATGCGAATGTTGCTTGGTCTTATTTCACCCACAGGCGGAACCGGCGAAATTTTAGGTGAGTCCATTAACCACCCAGAGAAGTACTTGCCACGCGTCGGAGCAATGATTGAAGGCCCAGCTTTTTATCCCGCATTGAGTGGAAAAGAAAATTTAAATGTCTTAGCAACACTGGGTGGTTTTTCTAGAGATCGCGTACAGGATTTATTGGAGCAAGTTGGTTTGGGCGATCGCGGAAAATCTAAATTCAAGACTTATTCACTCGGAATGAAGCAGCGATTAGGAATTGCAGCGGCTTTACTTCCTAATCCAAAGCTTTTAATGCTTGACGAGCCAACTAATGGTTTAGACCCAGAAGGTATTCAGGAAGTTCGCGCACTTTTGCGCTCGCTGGCCAACAACGGAACATCTGTTTTCGTTTCTTCCCACTTGCTATCTGAACTTGAATTAATTAGTGACTACATCGTGATGTTGCGAAAAGGTGAAGTGGTTTTTACCGGAAAAATGACTGACTTAATGTTGAGTCAACAACCAGTAATTATCGCAAAGAGCATTAATGAAAATGACTTACCTCAACTCTTGGCAATTGCGCATGCTGCAGGCCATGAAGCAACAATTCGAGATGGCGCAGTACATGTACAGGGACCTGCCGAATGGGCTCAGATTTTCAATCGTGCTTCATTTGATGCAGGAATTACTTTGTCGCAACTGACGCCACAACTACCAAATCTTGAAGAAACTTTCTTTGAAATGACAGGTGGAAAATAATGTGGAACGTAGCTTTTGCCGAACTTCGTAAGCTTCGACGCCCAACGCTTTTTCT
>CAINRW010000044.1 GCA_903852815.1 uncultured Actinomycetes bacterium | reverse complement strand
TTATTGCTAAGGGAATGATCGATAAGGGTGTAGATGTTATTTATTCAGCTGCAGGTGGTTCAGGTGCGGGTAACTTCGCAGCTGCAACAGATGCAGCCGCTGCAGGAAAGAAAGTTTGGACAATCGGAGTTGACTCTGATCAGTACCTAACTGCTTCAGCTGCAGAAAAGAAGAACATGCTTACATCAATGATCAAGCGTGTTGATCGTGCTGTTTACGACGTGATTGCAACATCAGTTGCAGGTTCATCAGTTAACGACGTGCTAGATGCCAGTGCTGGTATCTACGGTCGCCACTATGACCTAGCACTTGATGGCGTTGGAGTTTCATACTCTGGCAAGTACATCACTAAGTACAAGGCAAAGATTGATGCTGCCGCAAAGGCAATTAAGTCAGGCAAGATTAAGGTTCCAACAAAGCCATAATTCTTCGCTAAGTAGTGGCATTTGGCCCAACAATGGAGTTAAATCTCCCTTGTTGGGCCACATGCTTTTTAATTCGATTCAAAGGAGAGAAAATTAAGTGTCTGTAGCTGTTGAACTGCGGCACATCTCCAAACGCTTCCCAGGAGTCATCGCAAATAAAGATGTCTCAATGAGCGTTGAAACTGGCACGGTCCACGCACTTGTTGGTGAAAACGGTGCGGGTAAATCAACTGTTATGAAGATTTTGTACGGAATGCAGCGCCCAGATGGTGGCGAGATTTTAGTTAACGGAAAATCAGTTCATTTCAAAAACCCTAACGATGCAATTGATGCAAGTATCGGAATGGTTCATCAACATTTTATGTTGGCCGACAACTTCACGGTTCTTGAAAATATTATTTTGGGATCAGAACCTAAGCGTGGAATAACAATTGATTTTGCAGCGGCCCGAAAAAAAGTTGTCGAAATGGCCGCGCAATATGGGCTTGATATAGACCCAGATATTTTGGTGGAAGAGCTCGGTGTTGGTGCACGTCAGCGAGTAGAAATTCTCAAAGTTCTTTATCGTGGTGCACGCATTTTGATTTTCGACGAACCAACTGCGGTTTTAGTTCCACAGGAAGTCGATGATTTGTTTAACGCCCTCGAGGGGCTTCGTGCCGAAGGTATGGCAATCATTTTTATCTCGCACAAACTTGATGAAGTTTTGCGCGTCGCAGATGATGTAACCGTTGTGCGTGCAGGCTCAACTGTGGCGGAAGTAAAATCCAAAGATGTAACTGCGCGCCAGCTAGCTGAACTAATGGTTGGCAGCGAATTGCCACAACCAACAACACATGGCGATACGCGACGACCAGAGATCACTCTGGCACTGAAAGATGTTTCAATTCCTACAAAATCTGGAAGCCGCGATTTAATTTCGCACATCACTTTTAATTTACATGCAGGTGAAGTTGTCGGAATCGCTGGTGTAGAAGGTAATGGGCAGGCCGAATTAGTTGAAGCCATCATGGGTTTGCGTGACTACACGGGCGACATCGAATTTTCTGGAACAAATATCAATGAATTAAATGTTGCGCATCGCCGCGATTTAGGAATTGGTCTTATTCCTGAAGATCGACAACGTCAAGCAATGATGATGGAATCACCACTGTGGGAAAATAGAATTTTGGGGCACCAAAGAGGTAAACCAGTAATGCGCGGATTTGTTTTAGATAAGAAAACAACAATTGCCGATACCCGCGCCATCATGGCCGAGTTTGATGTTCGAGCTCCAGGACCTACAACTTTGGCTGCAGCGCTTTCAGGTGGAAACCAACAGAAATTTATTGTTGGTCGTGAAATGAGTAAAGCGCCATCACTTCTAGTTGCTTCGCACCCAACGCGCGGCGTTGATGTGGGTGCACAAGGAGCGATTTGGGAAGAACTGCGTAGGGCGCGTGAAAAAGGAATGGCGATTCTTCTAATTTCGGCGGACCTAGAAGAGTTAATTGGAATGTCAGATCGTCTGCTCGTAATGCTTCGCGGAACTATTACCCTTGAAATTACTGATTCCACAAAGACGACGCCTGAACAATTAGGTTCAGCGATGACAGGTGCAGAATGAAAAAATTCAAACTCTCAAATGTAATTCTTGCAATTGCTGCCCCAGTCGCTGCAGCTGTGGTCTCTATTGTAATTTCTAGCGTTGCAGTTCTTGCTTCACATAAATCACCGAAGGATGCTTACACAACAATGTGGGAGTTTGGTACAACTTCAGCTTCTTTAATGCAGATGTTAAATACTGCAACACCTTATTACATTGCCGCAATTGCAATCGCAATTACTTTTCGCGCCGGACTTTTTAATATCGGTGTTGAAGGCCAACTGCGCTTAGGTGCAATGTTCGGCGCTTATTTAGGTGCAATGTTTGTGCTGCCGCCAGTGATTCATGTAATCGCAATCATGATAATTTCAATGACAGTTGGCGGTCTATGGGCAGCTATCGCTGGTTATTTGAAAGTTAAGCGCGGTGTGAGCGAAGTTATCTCCACCATCATGCTTAACAGTTTGGCCGGCGGCTTGTCTTCATATTTGCTTGCAACTTATTTTGTTGATCGGACAACTGACTCGAATAATATGTCAACAAAAATGCTGCCAGCATCTGCGCAAATTCCTGATTTAATGCCGTTATTAAATAAGTTAGGTGTAGAAAATCAACCTGGCGGTGGCGTTTACGGAATGTTAATTTTTGCAATCGTCTTGGGTGGCATTTTTTGGTTTGTTATCAATCGCACGCGCTTTGGTTTCGAACTCCGCGCATCTGGCTCTAATCCCATTGCTGCACGAGTAAGTGGAGTTAACTCTAAGCGAATGACTTTTGTGGCCTTAGCTGTTTCTGGCGCAGTCGCTGGCCTTGCTGGTTTGCCTGCCGTACTCGGTGACACTCACCAATTTAATATGGGTTTTAGAACAGGCATTGGTTTTTCGGCCATTGCAGTTGCTTTGCTCGGAAGAAATAACCCTGTTGGTATGGGAATAAGTGCATTGCTCTTTGGTTTCCTTGAAGTGAGTTCGCGTTCATTAGAGTTAATTGATATCGCGCCAGAAACTTATGTGATTATGCAAGGATCGATTCTGCTCTCCTCTGTTATCGCCTACGAAGTTGTTCGCCGTTACAAGATAACTCTGCAAAGTAAAGAGCTTGCTAAGGCGGTGGAAGCATGAAAGTAAAAACTTTGAAAACTTTGCGTTATGCAACGATGCTCGTTTTCGTTTTAGCGGTTATTCGCCAAATTACTGGAGCGTCAGATTTAACGAGTGTTGGTACTGCATCTGCTGCACTTCTACTTTCAGTGCCAATTTTTCTCGCAGGACTCGGTGGACTTTTCTCTGAGCGAGCGGGAGTTGTAAATATCGGCCTAGAAGGCATGATGATTATGGGTGCTTGGGCCGGTGGAATGATTGGTTATAAACACGGGCCTTGGCTTGGTTTAGTTGCGGCAGTTATTTTTGGTGGTCTCGGTGCACTATTACATGCAATTGCCACAATTACTTTTGGTGTTGACCATGTGGTTTCTGGCGTCGCAATCAATATTATTGCCGCCGGCCTTGTTCGATATCTATCAACTATTTTGTATAAATCTGGTTCTTGGCTTGGCCCATCTCAATCACCTGATGCGCAATCCATAAGTACGAATGGGTTGCCGGTTTTATCTGGCGGTAAGTACTTTGGCTGGAAGAGTCCAGATTTCTTAAATTACGTCGCTGAAAAGCATTGGTTCTTCATCTCCGATGCCGCGGCAATTTTGCGGGGAATTACTGGGGATCTTTCATACGTAACAGTCGTTGCCGTGATTTTGATTCCACTCTCCTTATTCATTTTATGGAAAACTTCTTTTGGTTTGCGCCTTCGAAGTGCTGGCGAAGCACCGATTGCCGCTGAATCACTTGGCGTTAATGTTTACTTAATGAAATATGCAGGTGTATTAATCTCTGGTGCCTTAGCAGGCCTTGGAGGAGGTTTCTTGGCACTTGTCGCGGCTAACCACTACCAAGAAAATCAAGTAGCTGGTCGAGGTTACATTGGTTTAGCTGCACTGCTCTTTGGAAACTACCGCCCTGGTGGAATTTTACTAGGTGCTGGATTATTCGGCTTTGCCGATGCATTACAACTTCGTGATTCAGCCTCAGTTCATGCGCTTATTCTTTTAATTGTCTTTGTTCTTTCGGTCTTAGTGGTTCGTGATTTGCGCAAGAAAAACTTTAAGAAAGCTGCACTTACTATGGTATTTGCCGCACTTTCTCTCTGGTATTTCCTCGCAGTAAAAGAATTACCAGGACAACTTGTAACCATGACACCATACATTGCGACTCTACTCATCATGTCACTGGCATCGCAGCGACTTAGAATGCCTGCGGCAGATGGAATTCCATATCGCCGTGGTGGATTGCGATGAGCGAGATCGATTGGAATGTGCTTCACAATGCAGCAATCGCTGCGATGAAAAATGCCTATGCACCATATTCAAAATTTCCAGTCGGAGTCGCAGCTTTAGTTAGTGATGGTCGAATCGTTTCCGGTTGCAATGTTGAAAATGCCAGTTACGGTTTAGGCTTATGTGCAGAATGTGGTTTAGTTTCAAATCTCATTGCCACAGGTGGCGGCCGCTTAATAGCAATTACTTGCGTTGACGGTCAAGGAAATTTCTTGGCACCGTGTGGTCGCTGTCGCCAACTCTTATTTGAGCATGGTGGTTCACATGCCTTGTTAATGACTGATGATGGGCCGCAAACAATGGCGCACATGTTGCCCTGGGCTTTTGGTCCAGATGATCTCGATCGCAATGAGCGTTAAGTGAGCCAAACCGAGGCGTTTTCTGCTGCAGAAGTGATTGCGGCAAAGCGAGATCACCATTCGCTTACCGATCAACAAATAGATTGGGTTATTGAAGCCTATACACGCGGAGCTGTCGCCGATGAACAAATGTCGGCATTACTTATGGCAATTTTATTAAATGGCATGGAGTCACGAGAAATTTCGCGCTGGACCGATGCCATGATCAATAGTGGCGAACGAATGAATTGGTCGGCACTCTCTCGCCCAACAGTGGATAAACATTCAACTGGTGGCGTCGGCGACAAAATAACTTTGCCACTTGCTCCCTTAGTCGCCGCATGTGGCGCTGCGGTCCCTCAACTTTCAGGACGAGGTCTTGGACATACTGGCGGCACTCTAGATAAGTTGGAATCAATTCCAGGTTGGCGCGCATCGCTTTCAAATGAGGAGATGTTAAAAGTATTGCAAGATTGTGGCGCAGTAATTTGTGCAGCAGGTGCCGGTTTAGCTCCTGCTGATAAAAAGCTTTATGCATTACGTGACGTAACTGCAACTGTTGAAGCTATCCCACTCATTGCATCATCAATTATGAGCAAGAAAATTGCTGAAGGAACCAGCGCCCTTGTTTTGGATGTAAAAACTGGTGCAGGTGCATTTATGAGTGATCCAGAAAAAGCGAAAGAGTTAGCTCATGTCATGGTTGGGCTTGGAAAACGTGCCGGTGTTAAAACTCTTGCACTTGTTACTGCAATGGATATCCCACTCGGTTTAACTGCGGGAAACGCTTTAGAAGTCCGTGAATCCATTGAAGTTCTGGCTGGCGGTGGACCTGCAGATATTGTTGAGTTAACGGTGTTACTAGCCCGAGAAATGCTAGAACTCGTTGGAATTCACAATGTTGATCCAGCTAAAGCTTTGGCAAATGGAAAAGCAATGGATGTATGGCGAGCGATGATTAGCGCACAAGGCGGAGATCCTGATGCCACACTCCCTGTAGCTAAAGAAAAGCATGTCGTTACTGCAACACAGAGCGGCACAGTTCTTTCAATGGATGCGATGAAGGTCGGCATTGCCGCTTGGCGGCTAGGTGCAGGCCGCTCGCGACAAGGCGAAAATGTTCAAGCTGGTGCAGGAATTGAAATTCACGCCAAACCGGGCGATGTTGTAACCGATGGAGCACCGTTATATACGTTGCATACCGATACTCCAGAAGCTTTTGCCCGTGCCGAAGAGTCTTTACTTAACTCGGTCACGATTGGCGATTTACCAATGGGCGGGAAAATAGATAGATTGCCGCTAGTTGTTGAACGAATTACTGATTGAGAGCCCTAAATTGTCTCTGACAAAAACACCCACCGCTGACCAAATTAAACGTGTCCCAAAGGTTTTGTTGCATGATCATTTAGATGGCGGACTTCGCCCACAAACCATCATCGATATTGCGCAGGAAATTGGTTACACAGCCCTTCCAACACAGGATGCGAATGAGTTAGCTCTTTGGTTTCGCGAATCATGCGATTCAGGATCTTTAGTGCGTTATCTTGAAACTTTTTCTCACACCATCGCAGTCATGCAGCGACGCGAAGACATTATTCGCGTAGCACGCGAATGCGCAGTAGACCTTGCTCGAGATGGCGTTGTGTATGCCGAAGTTCGCGGGGCGCCTGAGTTATTTACTGAAAAAGGTTTAACCATGAGCGATGTTGTTGAGGCAACGCTTGAAGGGTACAAGCAGGGAATGGCGCAAGCGAAAAGTGAAGGTTTTGAAATCGCTGTTTATTCACTTCTGTGTGGAATGCGCCAAAATAAACTCTCGCAAGAAGTCGCCGAACTAGTTGTGAAATATCGCCATCAGGGCGTCGTTGGTTTTGATATTGCTGGACCTGAAGATGGTTTTCCGCCGAGTGATCAGCGCGAGGTTTTTGAATATCTTCGCAAAGAGGATGCACACTTCACTATCCATGCCGGAGAAGCTTACGGACTTCCTTCAATTTGGGAGGCGATACAACTCTGTGGAGCTGAACGTCTTGGTCACGGAGTTCGTATTATTGATGACATAGATTTTTCAGGACCCGAACCAGTACTTGGTCAATTAGCTTCATATGTTCGCGATCGTAGAATTCCATTAGAGCTATGTCCGACCTCAAATTTACAGACCGGCGCAGCCAAGAGTTATGCAGAACATCCAATCGGGGCACTTGCTCGATTGCGTTTTAGAGTAACAATCAACACCGATAACCGTTTAATGAGTCAAACGTCAATGAGTTTTGAAATGGAAGAGGCGGTAAAAGCTTTTGGTTGGGACTTTACTGAACTTCAAAGAGTCACAATTAATGCAATGAAATCAGCGTTTATTCCCTATCCAGCGCGGTTAGAAATCATTGAGAAGATAATCAAACCGGGTTATGGGAAAATCTCAGCTGAATAATGATTGATTTCACTGACCCAGCTTTTGTTGAAGATCCATATCAAGATCTTGCAGAACTAAGAAAATTTGGGAAGCCAATTTGGCACGAAGAGTTACAGATGTTTTTAGCTGCCTGTCATGGTGATGCCAATGATGTATTTCGCAACAAATCCTTAGGAAGAATTTTTAAAGAGCGAACTCCCGAATTTGAATGGGAAACTTTTAACTGGCTGCATTCAGATTCAATTCTGGATAGTGAACCACCAAAGCACACTCGATTGCGCGCGCTAGTTGCTAAAGCATTTAACCGTAACAAGATTGAAGGAATGCGCCCGGCAATCGAGCGAATCACAAATCAGCTCCTGGATTCAATTGATGAAAAAGTACAATCGGGTGAGAATTTTGATTTAATCGCAGATTATGCCGAACCTTTACCAGTGAAAATTATTGCCGACCTCTTAGGTTTTCCAGATTCAGAAGAGCACTTACTTCGCCCATGGTCTCAAGCAATTGTAAAAATGTATGAAGTAAATCCAAGCCAGCAGTATCAATTAGAGGCCAAAAAAGCGGCAGGAGAGTTTGCTGCTTATGTTCGTGATTTAGCAGTTTTCCGAAAGACAAATCCCGGCAGTGATTTGATTACAGATTTAGCGATGGTTGAAGAGAATGGTGAGAAACTCAATTCGCACGAACTCGTGGCAACGTGTGTCTTACTGCTTAACGCCGGTCACGAGGCGAGTGTGAATGCTTTTGGTAATGGAATGGTTGCAGCCCTTAAGCGCCCAGATCAGCGCGAATTATTGAAGCAAAAACCTGAGGAAATTACGGCAACTGCCTTAGAAGAGTTCATGCGCTTTGATGCACCACTTCACTTATTTGAACGAACCGCCACCGTTGATACGTACGTGGGAGGAGTAAAAATTGAGGCTGGGCAGAAAATCGCAGCGCTGATTGGAGCGGCCAATCGAGATGAAAATATTTTTGCCCAACCAAATGAAATGGATTTAACCCGCGATCCAAATCCACATATTGGTTTCGGTGCAGGAATCCATTTCTGTTTAGGCGCGCCACTTGCCCGTTTAGAAATGGGTGTTTCCTTGCCTGCGCTGTGGAAAAAATATCCAACTATGGAGTTAGCCGGCCAACCAGTTCGCCGTCCTACGTTTGTGCTGCGAGGTTATGAAAGCGTGGCGATCTCCGTTTGAGTCGGATATGACGACTGCGCACCTTTCCTTGTCACACTAAGAGACGCAACTGAAATTCCGAGCTTCATAGCTTCTAGTGCTGTCTTACCACTTGCAAGTGCGTAAGCAAAAGTTCCCACAAATGCATCTCCAGCCCCTGTCGTATCTACAACTTTTACGGTTGGAGCGGCGCATCTAGTTATCGCTCCATTTGTATCGATGAGAACTGCACCGTGCGCACCAAGAGTGACAATTGAGTTCTTTCCTGGACGAAAATTTATTAGCGCCGGATCCGAGGAAGGATCTTGTCCGCAAATCGAGAAGAACTCGCTTTCATTGGGGATTAGCCAATCGGTTAACGCTAGAAGTTGCGTACTTAACTCTTGAAACGGTGCGGGATTTAAAATTGTTAAACATCCGTGCTCCTTTGCTGCCTTAAATGCTGCCACGGTGACTTCTTGCTTGATTTCACACTGTGCAACGACGACCGATAGTTCGGGGATAGTTTTAATGCCCTCGACTGCACGATTGATATCTATTTCATGGTTAGCGCCAGGAATAATTATGATGCGATTTTCACCATCACCATCAACCCAGATATGAGCAACTCCATTAGGAGTATCTGAGCGATCAACAAATTTTGTATCAATCCCTAATTGTTTAAAATTCTCGTAAATTGAATCTCCGAAAAGATCGTTACCCAGTTTTCCAATGAAGTGAACCTGGGCGCCACATAACGCCCCAATAACCCCTTGATTTGCCCCTTTTCCACCGAAACCAGTTGTAAATAAATCACCTTCGAGAGTTTGACCGGGTGCTGGAATAAGGCTTGCATATGCAGTTAAATCAATCATTGCACTTCCGACTACTGCTATGACCGCTTTACTCATAGAGATAGGCTATCGCTTATGAAAAAAACTTCAATCATTCTCGATGTTGATACTGGTGTAGATGATGCCTTTGCGGTTTTATTCGCAGCGCGCCATCCAGAAATCAATTTACTCGGAATTACATGTGTTGATGGAAATACGAATGTTGATCAAGTTATCGCCAATACTTTTAAAGTCTTAGATGCAGCCGGTGCTGGTGATATTCCAGTTGCCCGAGGCGCAGTGCGCCCACTGCTTGGAAAATCTGAATACGCCGAATATGTACATGGAGCAGATGGTATGGGCGATCTCGGTATCGCACCTTCGTCTCGAACCGTAGATTCGCGCACGGCCGTTGAGCTGTTGCGAGATTTAATCGAAAACTCTGATGACCCAGTAACTTTGGTGCCAATCGCACCATTAACAAATATTGCTTTGTTTCTTCGTGCATTTCCAGAGACGGCTAAGAAGTTGCATCGAATTGTTTTGATGGGAGGTTCAGCCTCGGCAGGAAATGCGACAGCAGCTGCAGAATTTAACGTGTGGCACGATCCAGAAGCGGCAGCCATTGTTTTCCAAAGCGGTGTCCCAATAACTATGTATGGTCTCGATGTCTTTATGCGCCCTGGTGCAACAAGTTCCGATGCTGCAAAACTTAAAGCCTCCTCAGATCCTGCTGCGCAATTTGCTGGAACTTTGATCGATGCATTTATAGAACGTTTGCATGTATCGCCAATCACGTTGGGTGATTACGGGGCAGTAGCTAGTGCAATTCATCCCGAATTATTTACCACAGAGATTTTCGATGTAGTTGTTGATACTTCACATGGACCTGCACGTGGTCAAACTATTTGTGATCGCCGAGCACCATTTCTTAAAGCGCTTGAGCCACTTGATCTCGTTGATTCGGCGTCAGTGCGCGTGACTCTAGATTTAGATGTCGCTGCAGTTGAGCAACTGTGGTTTAAAACTATTGATTCACAATGGGTTGAATAAGCCGTTAAATTCCGATTGGGTGCCAAACGGTTTTATTCTCAAGGAAAGCTAAAATACGTCCTGGTTCAGCGGCTTTAAAGGAGTAAATCCGTTTAAGGTTTTCGGCTCCAGCAACTTTGATGTCGGTGTGCATTTTTTTATTTAATCCTGAAATATCAAAACCATCGATATCCATATGAGATGCCATCCAAGGCGCAATCTCTTCTTTCTTGCCAGTCAAAATATTGATAACACCTGCCGGAACATCACTTGTAGCAAGTACTTCAGCAAAACTCATGGCAGAAAGTGGGGCTTTGTTACTTGCCAGAACCACCACAGTATTGCCACCGACAATTATCGGAGAAATCGCATCAATCAATCCAAGCAATGATGGAGATTCTGGTGCAATGGCAGCAATGACCCCCATACTTTCAGGAATCGTAAAGTTGTAATACGGACCTGCCACTGGATTGAGCGCACCAGTGAGGGAGGAAATTTTGTCAGACCAACCGGCATACCAAACAAGACGATCCACTGATTCATTAACTTCCTTTACCGCTGCAGTTTTAGTGACTCCAGTAACGGCGCAAATCTCATCAACAAATTGAGCGCTTCGGCCTTCAAGCATCTCAGCAATTCGATAAAGAATCTGACCCTTGTTGTAGGCCGTTGCTTTATTCCAACCTGGCTGGGCGGCGCGGGCGGCAACGACTGCATCCTTTAAATCTTTACGCGATGCAAGACATGGGTTAGCAATGAAATCACCTTTTGCATTTTTGACTTCGTACGTGCGGCCCGATTCAGTACGTGGAAAAACTCCATTGATATAAAGCTTGTAAGTTTTTTTCACATCAATTCGATTACTCATGTGATGCTCCCTTCAAATATGCACTGAGACCATGACGGCCACCTTCACGGCCCCAGCCAGATTCTTTATATCCGCCAAACGGTGATGTTGGATCAAATTTATTAAAGGTATTTGCCCAAATAACTCCGGCACGAAGTTGGGATGATGCCCATAAGATTTTCGAACCTTTATCACTCCAGATTCCTGCAGATAAGCCGAAAGGTGTGTTATTCGCTTTATCGATAGCTTCTTGTGGGGTTCTAAAAGTTAAGACCGATAAAACTGGACCAAAAATCTCTTCGCGAGCAATGCGATGTGTTTGGGTAACCCCAATAAAGATAGTGGGAGCAAACCAAAAACCCTTTCCAGGCAGTTCGCAAGGGGCACTCCAACGCTGCGCTCCTTCTGAATCACCAGTGGCAGTAAGTTCAGTTATTTTATTTAGTTGTTCTTTACTATTAATCGCACCTAAATCTGTGTTCTTATCCATCGGATCGCCAACACGAATTTTTGCCATTCTGACTTTAAGTTTCTCTAGAACTTCTTCGGCAATATTTTCTTGCAATAACAGTCGTGACCCCGCACAACAAACATGACCTTGATTGAAAAAGATTCCATTAACGATTCCCTCGACGGCTTCATCGATTGCTGCATCTTCAAAAACAATATTTGCAGCTTTTCCACCGAGCTCTAGAGTTACACTCTTTGAAGTTGGAGCAACTGCGCGCGCAATTAATTTTCCAACTTCAGTTGATCCAGTGAAAGCAATCTTGTCGATTCCTGGATGATTGACAATAAGTGCACCAGTAGAACCATCACCAGTAACAATATTGACAACTCCAGCAGGAAGTTCGGCTTGCTGACACACCTCGGCAAAAAGTAATGCTGTCAGTGAAGTCGATTCTGCCGGCTTTAAAACTACGGTGTTACCTGCGGCAAGGGCGGGTGCAACTTTCCAAGCCAACATAAGAAGTGGAAAGTTCCATGGAATTATCTGTCCGGCAACACCATGTGCTTTAGTGACGGTGCCAAGACCTGCGTATTCCAATTTATCTGCCCAACCGGCATGATAGAAAAAGTGCGCAGCAGCTAGTGGAATATCTGTATCACGTGATTCGCGAATAGGTTTTCCATTATCAAGGGTTTCAAGAACGGCGAATTCACGAGAGCGTTCCTGCATTATGCGCGCGATTCGGAATAAATACTTTCCACGTTCGCGTCCACTCATTTTCGACCACGTGGTCGTATAAGCCTTGCGCGCTGCCTTAACTGCCGCATCAACTTCAGCTTTTCCTGCAAGAGCAATCTGAGAGAGAACTTCTTCAGTTGCTGGATTTATGGTTGGGAAGTGTTTATTGCCAGCGACAAACTTTCCGCCAATGAAATGTCCATATTTGGCTTTTATTGAAACGACCGTGCGTGATTCTGGAGCTGGCGCATATTCAAAACTCACTTTATCCTCCATTAATCGATCGTTACATACTGAGGGCTAGCGTAGTAGCCATCATCCATTTTCATGCGTTGCATTAATAAATCATTGAGTAGCGCGCTTGCACCGATTCGGAAAAGTGAAGGTGTAAGCCAGTCGGGCCCAGCAGTTTCATTGACTAGCACCAATTGCTTGATGGCATCTTTAGTAGTACGAATTCCTCCAGCGGGTTTAACACCTATTCGAACCTGTGTCATCGCGTAGAAATCACGTACTGCTTCTAGCATTACTAAGACAACAGGTGCAGTTGCGGCCGGTGCAACTTTTCCAGTGGATGTTTTAATGAAGTGGGCCCCGGCGGCCATTGCTAGAAATGATGCTTTACGAACGTTGTCATAGGTGACAAGTTCTCCAGTTTCAAAAATAACTTTTAAGTGGGCTTTGTCGCCACAAATTTCTCGGATTGCAACAATCTCATTGAATACATCGATGTAGTTTCCAGAAAGAAATGCACCACGGTCAATCACCATATCGATTTCAGAGGCACCGGCATCGATTGCATCTTGTGTATCTTGAATTTTAACGCTCATTGAGGCCCGGCCTGAAGGGAAGGCAGTTGATACCGCGGCAACTCCAACATGTTGACCGCCAATTAAATCCAAATGAGTTCTGGCAATTCCAACCATGTCGTTATAGACACACACTGCTCCCACACTTGGCACATCAGGATTTGTGGGATCAGGACGGACGGCTTTTGTGCAGAGAGCTTCAACTTTTCCGCGGGTATCGGCACCTTCAAGAGTTGTTAAATCAACCATACGAATCGCCGTATCGATTGCCCAACGCTTTGATGATGCTTTGATACTTCGTGTAGCAAGCATGGCCGCTCTTGAATCTGCACCAACTTGATCTACCGCTGGAAGTGAGGCCAGGAATTTTCTTAGAGATGAATCACTGCCATCAACTAAACCGAAAAATTTCACTGTAGTAATTCCTTCAATGGGGCTCGCAGTTGATCCAGAACTACTTGAGCAAGTTGAGAATCCTTTTCAATGACCTCAATGTAACACTTCATCTTTGCTTCAGTGCCGCTAGGACGAATTATGATTCGAATTCCGCCGGCTAACCAGAGTCGCAAACCATCAGTTGGTGGAAGGCCATCTTTTGGTTGATTTAAATCATCAATCGATTCAACTTTTCGCCCAGCAATTTCTTCGGGCGAATTACTTCGCAGATTTCCCATAATCTGACCAACTTGGGAGAGATTCTGTAGACGAATAGATATCTGTTCAGTTGCATGAAAACCATGACGTTGCCAGACTTCGTCAAGTAAATCCAAAATTGTTTTATTCTGGTTAGCTAAATCCGTGGCTATTTGTGCAAGTTTAATTGCTGCCGAGATTCCATCTTTATCATTTACTGTTATCGCATCCACGGCGTAACCAAGAGCTTCTTCATAACCAAAAGTTAGACCCTCAATCTTTGCTAACCATTTAAATCCTGTGAGCGTTTCCTTAAATTCATGGTCGTAATGTCCCGCAATTTTCTTAAGAATCGAAGATGAAACTATTGAGTTAGCCAGAATTCCTGACGTTGTTTCTCGTGCAATTGTTTCACCCAACACAACGCCGAGTTCATCTCCGCGCAACATTCTCCAGCCAAGAATTGGATCCTTAACCGCTGCGGCGCATCGATCTGCATCTGGATCATTTGCGATAACCAGATCAGCATCAAAATTCCTGGCAGTTTCAAGTGCAAGATCTATGGCACCGGGCTCTTCAGGATTTGGAAAAGCTACAGTTGGAAAATCTGGATCTGGTTTGGATTGCGCATCGACGAGAATTGGTTGAGGAAAACCGGCTTTATAAAAAACATGTTGCAATGTTTCGGTTCCCACACCATGCATTGCCGTATAAACAATCTTTAAATTTCCAGGTCTATGCGCAAGTGATGCTGTAATCCCTACGTATTTGTGAACAACTTCTTCGCCCACGATTGTCCAAACTTTTCCTCGCGGTTGTGATTTTAATGAATTTATGGATGCAATTTTTTCAGCAATAGCTTCATCGGTGGGAGAAACTATTTGCGAACCTCTGTAATGGATTCCATCTACGGTACCACCTAAATACACCTTGTAACCATTATCTTGAGGTGGGTTATGACTTGCGGTGACCATAATTCCAACATCACATTTCAATTCATTTGTGGCAAAAGCAAGAACAGGTGTTGGAAGTGGTCGGGGTAAGACGAAAACTTTCATCCCCGCGCCAGACATAATTTCAGCCGTTTCGAAAGTGAAATCTTCAGAGCCATGACGCGCATCGCGCCCGATAACCACACTGGAAAGATTTCGCTCGCGCATGTAAGCCGCAATACCTGCAGCCGCGCGACCTACGACCGCGCGATTCATTCCAGATGGGCCGGGTCGAATAGGTCCACGAAGTCCAGCAGTGCCAAACTGTAAAAATCCAGAGAAAGATGCGCGCAATTGCGCTTCGTTATTTGTGTTCAGCCATTCTTGTAACTGCTGGGCCGTTTTCTCATCTGGATCATCTGCAATCCATAGTTCTACTTCTTGCTTAAGATCCATGTTCCTAGAATAACTTCGGAATAACCCCTTTGAGAAGTGCGCCCATTCGACTTGCAGCGGCCTTACCGGCAGCGATTACTTCTTCATGATTGAGTTTTTCACCCGTTACTCCAGCGGCAGCATTAGTTACCAGCGAGATACCGAGGACTTCAGCACCTAGTGCATGCGCCGCGATTGCCTCTGGAACCGTAGACATTCCAACTAAATCTGCTCCCATCGTGCGCATCATAATTATCTCCGCAGGTGTTTCATACGTGGGACCACGCCAATGGACATAAACACCTTCAGATAAAGTCGAGTCTTCCTTTTTCACAATCTCACGGATGCGTTTACTGTATAGATCGGTTAAATCAACGAAAGTGGCACCAGATAAAGGTGAAACCGCAGTAAGTGAAATATGGTCACGAATGAGAACAGGTTGACCAACTGTGTAATCTCTATTAATTCCACCACATGCGTTTGTCAAAATTATAATTTTGCAACCAGCTTTAACTGCTGTGCGAACACTGTGCACTACTGGTTCGACACCTTTTCCTTCATATAAATGCGTGCGGCCAAGAAAAACTAAAGCGCGCAATTTCTTTCCATCACTATCAAGTTCATAGGAACGAACTTTTCCGGAATGGCCTTCAACGGTGGGTGGCAAGAACCCTGTGAATTCTTCAGCATTACATTCAAATATCGCCTCACCTAGCGCGTCGACCGCGCCAACCCAGCCAGAACCCATTACTAATGCAACATCATGAAGTTCAACTCCAGTGCGATCTGCAATCTCAGCAGCTGCAATCTCAGCAGCTGCGAGTGGGTCGGTGTAAAGGAGTTCGCTATTTGTCATGCATCAATAATGTCACAAAGTACGGTGCCACTTGAAACGGTAGCGCCGATTACTGCAGTGAGATTACTGATGATGCCTGCTTTATGTGCCATTAAAGGTTGTTCCATTTTCATCGCCTCAAGAACGATAACTAAATCTCCAACTTCAACATGGTCACCTTCGGAAAGTGCAATCTTTACAACGGTTCCTTGCATCGGACTTGCCAGAGATGCACCGCCAGCACCGCCAGCCATGGATTGTTTGGCTCGGTGGCGTTTAACTACAGGCTTTGGCGCATGGACCAAAATTTCAAAGCGTTTTCCATTGACTTCAGTGACCAAGTGTTCAGGGGCCATATGCGTCTCTATTGGCAAAGCGCTAGCTTGGTATGCAGGAATCTCATTTGTAAATTCATTTTCGATATAACTTGTGTAAACCGTAAAGTCTTGCGTAAAAGCGCGATCTTCCACGATTGCACGGTGAAATGGAATCGCAGTAGCTAAACCTTCAACCGTAAATTCAGCTAAAGCCCGACGTGCACGTTCAAGGGCCTGTTCACGCGTTGCTCCAGTGACAATTAATTTTGCAAGAAGTGAATCGAAGTTTCCACCAATGGTGTCACCATTCTTAAAACCGGCATCGATGCGCACACCTGGGCCAGTCGGAATGACCCACTCAGTGATACGGCCTGGTGCTGGAAGAAATGAGCGACCAGGATCTTCGCCGTTAATACGAAATTCAAAAGAGTGTCCACGAATAACTGGATCATCAAAACCAAGTGATTCACCCATCGCAATTCGGAACTGTTCACGAACTAAATCAATCCCGGTAACTTCTTCACTCACTGGGTGCTCAACTTGAAGTCGAGTATTTACTTCTAAGAATGAAATGGTTCCATCTGCACCGACTAAAAATTCGCACGTTCCTGCGCCAACGTAACCCGCCTCTTTCATGATGGCTTTACTGGAGCGATACAACTCTTGATTTTGTTCTTGCGTTAAAAATGGTGCGGGCGCTTCTTCAACAAGTTTTTGATGGCGACGTTGAAGTGAACAATCGCGAGTACTAACTACTACTGCATGTCCACTGTGATCAACGAGTACTTGGGTTTCAACGTGTCGAGGTTTATCTAAATATCGCTCAACAAAACATTCGCCTCTACCGAAACCACTAATTGCCTCACGCACTGCCGATGCAAATAACTCTGGAATCTCCTCCATCGTGCGCGCAACTTTAAGTCCGCGACCACCGCCACCATGTGCGGCCTTAATTGCAACCGGTAACCCATGCTCTTTCGCAAATTCAATAACTTCTTCGTGACCTGCAACCGGATCTTTTGTACCAGCAACTAGTGGTGCGCCAGCTTTGGCGGCAATTTTGCGCGCTGAGACTTTATCGCCAAGTGCTCGAATAGCTGCCGGTGGCGGTCCAATCCAAATCAATCCTGCATCAATAACAGCCTGTGCAAAATTGGCATTCTCTGAAAGAAATCCATAACCAGGGTGAACTGCATCTGCGCCTGACTCTTTTGCAACTGCGATTAGCTTTTCAATATTCAAATACGTCTGTGTGGCAGTTGTGCCTTTCAGTGAAAAAGCAGCATCGGCAATCTGTGCGTGAATCGCGGTGCGATCCTCATCAGAGTAAACAGCAACGCTCTCTAAACCATGATCCTTGCATGCACGGATCACACGGACGGCAATTTCACCTCGATTTGCGATTAAAACGCGTTTCATTGCATCACCTTTACCTCTGGCCAAGAATATCCAAGTTGTTTAAAAGCTTGTCTAACGAAAGGCATAGAAATTCCTACAACATTTGTGTAGTCACCTTCAATGAGTGGAATAAAGGGCGAACTAAAGCCATCGAGAGTGAAGCCACCAGCTACATGAAGCGGTTCACCGCTTGCTACGTAATCTGCAATTTCAGCATCGCTCATGTCATCGAAAGTTACTTTAGTTGTAACGATGCTCGAAATCTCTTTGCCTTTTTCAGTATCAATAATGCAATGGCCTGTATGGAGTAGGCCGGATTTGCCGCGAACTCGCGAAGCGCGCTCGATTGCAACTGCTGGAGTTCCAGGCTTACCTAATGATTGGCCTTGAAATTCAAAAGTTGAATCACAACCAATAATTATTGCTGGAAAATCTATTTGCTCACGAATTGTGTGCGCTTTAGTGATTGCTAATGCAATCACCATGTCGGAAGGCGACATTGAATTGAAAAAATCAGTTTCTTCATCAACATGACTGACCATAATCGTTGGTTTTAAACCAGCAGATTCAAGAAGGCGTCGACGTGAGGTCGAAGCTGAAGCTAATACGATACGTGGCATTGGCTAAGAATTCTTCCGTGCGCCAAAAGTTATTTGATGCGGCAGGCCCTGTCGTAATTGTGGCAAACCGTAAACACTTCGACGAATAACTGGCGTGAGCTCTTCACGTTTATGTTGCGCCATTGCGGCATGAATCGCGGCTAACTCTTCGGGTGTTGGGTTCCCATTAATTATTGAAAACTTCATTACAGCGGAATATTTCCATGCTTGCGAGCAGGCAAGGTGTCACGCTTAGTTCGAAGCGTTCTGAAAGCCTTAGTGATGTATGCGCGAGATTGATTCGGTTCTATGACAGTATCAATCGTTCCGCGCTCTGCAGCCAAGTAAGGATTTGCTAGAGATTCGTTGTAGTCATTAACAAGTTGCGCGCGTTTAGCCACTGGATCTTTAGATTCAGCAAGTTCTTTACGATAAAGAATATTGACTGCACCTTGTGCACCCATGACTGCAATTTCAGCACTTGGCCACGCAAAATTAATATCACTACCGAGATACTTAGATCCCATAACAATAAAAGCGCCACCGTACGCTTTGCGCGTAATCAAGGTGACAAGTGGAACCGATGCCTCGGCATAGGCATACAGTAATTTTGCTCCACGTCGAATAATTCCATCCCACTCTTGTTCAGTTCCTGGAAGAAATCCTGGGACATCAACGAGTGTCAAAATTGGAATATTAAAGGCATCACAAAAGCGTAAGAAACGTGCAGCTTTTTCACTGGAGTTAATATCAAGAGTTCCAGCTAATTGATTTGGCTGGTTAGCGATTATTCCAATCGATTCACCTTCGATGCGGGCAAAGCCAACAACAATATTTGGTGCATAGAGTGCATGTACCTCTAAGAATTCACCTTCATCGACGAGCGCTTGAATTAAAACCTTCATGTCATATGGCTGATTTGGACTATCTGGAATTAAAGTGTCCAAAGAAGTGTCGGATGCTTTTAACTCTAAAGTTTCAGTTGGTGGTAAGTGTGGAACTCCATCCATATTATTTGAAGGTAAATATGAAAGAAGTGCTTTTACATAATCAATTGCATCGGCTTCATTTTCGGCCAAGTAATGTGAGTTACCAGTGCGAGTGTTATGAGTTCTTGCACCACCTAACTCTTCCATTCCAACTTCTTCACCAGTTACAGTCTTAATGACATCTGGACCAGTAATAAACATATGCGAAGTTTCGTTGACCATGACGGTGAAATCTGTAAGCGCTGGTGAATAAGCTGAGCCTCCCGCACAAGGACCCAGGATTAAGGAAATTTGTGGAATCACACCCGATGAGCGTGTATTGAGTCTAAAAATCTTTCCGTAACCAGCAAGTGAAGCAACGCCTTCTTGAATTCGCGCACCACCTGAATCATTAATTCCGATAAGTGGAATTCCACTCTTGAGCGCAAATTCTGCAATCTTTACAATTTTCTCTGCGTGAACTTCACCGAGAGATCCACCCATGATTGTGAAATCTTGTGAATAAAGGGCGATTGGGCGACCATCAACGGTTGCTGTACCAATCACAACTCCGTCTCCGTAAGGGCGATTATTTTCCATACCAAACTGAGTTGAGCGATGACGGGCAAACTCATCGATTTCAGTAAAGGAATCTGGATCTACCAACATCTCGATTCGTTCGCGGGCAGTATTTTTGCCCTTGGCATGTTGTTTTTCTACCGCACGAGCAGAACCGGCATGGACCGCTTCCTCAATTCGTGAACTTAAATCTTCAATTTTTCCGGCAGTTGTATGCAGATCACGGCTCATACCCCTACGGTACATGTCATGGGCAATGAAATGCTAAGCGCGGCACTTGATAACGCAAAGATCAATGAATTGCTCACGCAGTACTGGCGAGTAAGCGTGGTTGACGTCACCGCATCAACGCAGAGCGACCTTGCCCAACTCGTACGCGAGGGCAAGGCTGCGGCCGGCGATGTAATTACTGCAGAGTTTCAAAGTGCAGGTCGTGGACGAATGTCGAGAAGTTTTGAGGCACCGAAAGCTACGGCTTTGCTTTTTTCTTTCTTTGTTCAACCAAAAAGAAATAGAGAAGATTGGGGCTGGATCGCCTTAATTGCCGGCGCGACTGTCGCATCGGCTTTAGCTGATTACAAGGCACAAGTTAAATGGCCCAATGACATTTTAATTAATGAGAAAAAAGTATCTGGTCTAATTGCAGAAATTGTTGGTGATGGCATAGTGCTTGGGATTGGCATAAACACTGGCATGAATGAAGCGCAGCTTCCAGTGCCAACGGCAACATCATTGGCATTGCAAGGAGCAATAGGTTTTGATCGAAATGATTTATTATGCAAAGTTCTACGTCAGTTTGAAGATTATTTTGTGGACTGGGACAACGGCAGTGATGCGATAGTTACCGTTTATAAAAACTTAAGTTCAACTCTAGGCAGTGAAGTTGAAGTTCATTTTCCTGATAATCGCGTTGAAAAGGCGGTCGCGGTAGATATTTCAGCTCGCGGTGAACTAGTTTTAGACTCAGGAACGCACGTACAGGCCGGCGACGTAGTTCATCTACGATAAGCCTGTGAGCAAGAACTTTCCAACTGTTGGAGTAATCGGTGCTGGTCAACTAGCACGAATGAGCATTGCACCGGCCGCCGCTTTAGGCGTAAATCTCTTGCTTCTAGCTAATGATTCAGATGAGAGCGCGGCCCAAATCACCAATCACATTGTCGGTGATTATCGTGATCTTGAAACGGTTCGAAGTTTTGCAAGTGAATGTGATGTACTCACTTTCGAGCATGAACTAATTCCCTTGAGCATTATCAAGGTTTTAGAATCTGAAGGTGTAGTTGTTAGACCAAGTTCTACCAGTTTTGTTTTCTCTCAAGATAAAGCCGCAATGCGCGAACGGTTAAGTAAATTTCCAGCGCCGAAAAATAAAGTGGTAACTATTGCCTCCGAAGTAACCGAGTACCCAGTAATTGCCAAAGCAATCTCTGGTGGTTATGACGGACGTGGAGTTTGGAAAGTCGAAAATGAAACCGAGCTTTCTTTGCTTATCAAAGAAAATGGAAAAGTATTAATTGAAGAGCTGATTGATTTCGATTATGAAATTGCAGTGATGGTTGCACGTTCACCTCACGGACAAGCTACAACTTGGGCACCCACTCAAACCATTCAAAGCGATGGCATTTGTACGATGACTATTTCTCCTGCACCACAGCTTTCGCAGGCTATGAGCGAAAGAGCGCAGAAACTTGCACTTGATGTTGCTGCAGAAATTAGTGTCGTTGGAGTTATGGCAGTTGAATTATTTGTTAAAGGCGATGAGTTATTCATCAATGAATTAGCAATGCGTCCGCACAACTCGGGACATTGGACAATCGAGGGTTCGATCACCAATCAATTTGAGCAACACTTACGCGCAGTGCTTGATCTTCCACTGGGGGATCCAGCCATGACTGCTGAGTACGCCGTGATGGGAAATATTTTAGGCGGAGAAAAAACCGATATGTACCGCCCATATCTACACTTAATGGCGCGCACTCCCGGACTTAAATTTCACCACTATCGAAAAGAAGTTCGACCTGGCCGCAAAATTGGTCACGTAAATTTATTGGGAGATAACCTCATAGAATTAACCCAAGAAGTCACGCACGCCCTTGACTATTTGAGCGGAGAAATCGATGAGTGATGTAGCAATCATCATGGGGTCAGATTCAGATTGGCCAATCATGGAAGAAGCGGCCAAGCTTCTTGAGCAGCTGCAGATTTCATTTTCAGTCGATGTTGTTTCGGCACATCGAATGCCCGTAGAGATGATGGAGTTTGCGCAAAACGCACAATCAAAGGGTTACAAAGTAATTATCGCTGGCGCAGGTGGTGCTGCACATTTACCAGGCATGGTTGCCGCGCTCACACCACTTCCAGTAATTGGTGTTCCAGTAGCACTAAAAAACCTTGATGGAATGGATTCGCTTCTCTCAATCGTTCAAATGCCATCTGGAGTCCCAGTAGCTACCGTAGGAATTGGTAATGCCAAGAACGCAGCCCTATTAGCTGCAAGAATTTTAGGTGTGAGCGATACGGCAGTTCGCGAAAAAGTTTCGCAGGCATTGGCGCAGATAAATTCAGAGGCAAAAGAAAAAGCCGCAAATTTAGCTTCACGTCGAAATCAAAAAACTGGTTTTTAAACCCTATTTCGATATTCAATTGCAGGACATCGATCCATCACAACAATTAATCCTGCTGCCGCTGCACGGTCCGCTGCAGATTGATCAATAACATCTAATTGCATCCAAATCGCCTTGGCACCAATTTCAATGGCTTCATCAACTACCTTGCCGACTAATTGCGAATTAATAAAACAGTCGACAACGTCAACTCTAAATGGAATTTCCGAAAGGCTCTTGTAGCCAACTTCTCCATGGACAGTTTCAGCACGTGGATATACCGGCGTAATTGTGTGGCCTTTTTCTTGCAATAATTTAGCGACTCCAAAGGCGGCACGTTCTGGATTATTTCCAAGGCCCACGATGGCCCAGTTTTTCATCCCAAGCAGGGCATCAATTTCGGTGGAAGTATTAATCGCTGCGTCCTAGCGCTCTAAATTTCCAACCAGCTGCGCGCCAAAGTTCACGATTAAGTAAATTTCGCCCATCAATCATTATTTTATCTTTTACTATCGAAGCGATTTCAACTGGATCAAGGGCTCGGTATTCTTTCCATTCCGTTAAATGCAAAGTCAATTCAGCATCTTTGAGAGTTGTGTAAACATCTTCTTCGAAGTTAAGTTCAGGAAAGCGCGCCTTTGCAGGCTTGATGCCTTTTGGATCATGAACCAGTACTTGAGCACCTGCACGATGTAATTGAACTGCAATGTCCAAAGCTGGAGAGTCACGCACATCATCGCTATCGGGTTTAAAAGTTGTACCTAAGATGGCAATTTTTCTTGCAGTTAAGTCTCTGCCTAATTCAGATCGCACAACTTCAATTACTCGAAGTCGAGCACGTAAATTAATTGCATCAACTTCTCGTAGAAATTCCAACGCTTGTTTAGCACCCAGCTCTTCGGCCCGTGCCATGAATGCACGAATATCTTTTGGAAGACAACCTCCGCCAAAACCAATTCCGGCTTGCAAGAATTTATTTCCGATGCGTGGGTCATACCCAATTGCTTGAGCCAAAACAGTCACGTCGCCATCTGCTGCTTCGCAGATTTCAGCCATAGCATTGATGAAAGAAATCTTTGTTGCTAAAAATGAATTTGCCGCAACTTTTACTAACTCTGCCGTAGGCAAATCTGCGCGAATCCAAGGTGTACCTAGAGCAATTACCGGTTCATATGCTTGCTTGAGAATTTCTTCTGCGCGATCACTAGTCACACCCACTACTAAGCGATTGGGGCGCAAAGTATCTTCAACGGCAAAACCTTCACGCAAAAACTCTGGATTCCACGCTAGCTCGGCTTGAGGTGCAGTAACTGCTAATCGCTCTCGCAGGCGCTGGGCGGTACCAACTGGAACCGTCGACTTACCAGCAACAAGGGCACCTGGTTTCAAGTGCGGGGCGATTGCTTCGATGGCCGAATCAACATATGTTAAATCTGCGGCAAAGCTATCTGATCTTTGCGGAGTTCCCACACAAATAAAATGAAGATCAGCATCTTTGATTGCAGATACATCTGTTGTAAAAGTTAATCGACCTGATGCGATTTCCTGGGCAAGCAAAGTATCAAGACCTGGTTCATAAAACGGAAGCTCACCTTTTTGTAACATAGCAACTTTACGTGCATCTGTCTCAACGCCGACGACATTAAATCCAAGCGATGACATGCACGCAGCATGGGTAACTCCGAGGTAACCACAACCGATTACTGAAAGCTGTAAATTCATGGCCATAACTTTACTTCAACGCCCCACAAGGATTCTCAGCGGCAGTACGAGTCTTGAACTTATCGATTGTGGATGGTGAAGGTGATGCAGATGCCGCCACAGTTGTTGTTGATGAGGCCGAAGGTGTTGGGGTTACCACATCAATTAAAGGTAAATCTTGAATGATCCGATTGAAAAGCTCTGGCGCTAGAACTGAATCCCACATAACAACAGATCCTAGACCCGGATAAAAACCATTTGAATTTCCCAGCGGAATTGTTAATGTGCGAACTTTGCTGGGAGTCAAATTCTTCAGCTGTTTAGCTAAAGTAATTAAATCCTGCTCGTTTAACTGTGAATCAGTCTTTACTGTTGCGATTGCTGCATTAAAGAAATTAACTAATTTAATCGGATTGAGAAGTACACCAGTGCTCGTAACTTTACGGAGCACGGCACTCATAAATTGTTGCTGACGTTGCATTCGTCCAAGGTCGCCCATGCCATCAAAATCTCTTGTTCGTACATATTTCAAAGATTCAATTCCATCGAGAGTATGAATACCAGCCGACATTACAAGGTGACTGTTTGGATCATTTATATCGCGTTTTGAACAGACTTGAATTCCACCTAATGCATCAACCATGTTGGCAAAACCGGCAAAGCCAATTTCAATATAATGATCAATCTTGATGTTTGTAGATTCTTCGATTGTTTGAATTAAGAGTGGTGCGCCACCCCAAGCAAATGCAGCGTTAATTTTTCCCTTAGCCGCAGGGGTAATAATTTTTTTGTTATAAATGGATGGGTGAGCTGGAATTGTCACAAGGGAATCACGCGGAATAGAAATAATCGTGGCTTTATCGCGCGCCTTACTTATATGAACTAATAACATCGTGTCTGAACGTGCCCCAGCGGCAGTAGCCGTTGAGCCGACCTTTAATATTTTTTCCTGTTCGCGCGTTAAGCCTTCGCGAGTATCTGAACCAACAAGTAAATAATTAAGTGCACTCGATGGCTTATCTGGACGTTTTCCAAGTGAACCAAAAACATCTACACGATTGAGCGCGCCACTAACTTGGCTTAAACCCAGCCATGAAAAAGCGGAAATGGCGACAACGGCCAAAGATAGTGATGTAATAATTCGAATGGAACGCGTCGTTTTCACAGGGAGAGACTACTTGGACGATACGGTGGTGGGGTTATGAAGACATCAGCACATGCGTTATATGGCTCACCGAAGCGAGAGATTTCGGTGATTTTGCCCGTTCTCAACGAGGCCGCTTATTTGGAGGATGCCCTCGGTGCAATCCTGAAGCAGGACTTTGACGGCGTCACCGAAATAGTCGTCGCCGTGGGTCCATCCAAGGATTCAACCTTGGAAGTAGCACATGCGATGGCTAAAAAAAATCCACAGATCGTGGTTGTTGATAATCCAACTGGACGAACTGCCGCGGGTTTAAATATTGCGCTATCGGCAAGCAAATATGGAGTCATAGTTCGAGTCGATGGCCATACTCAAATCCCTGCGAATTATTTGTCAATGGCATTTGAAATTTTATTGCAAACGGGCGCAGTTAATGTTGGCGGAGTAATGGCGGCCGAAGGTCGCAATTTATTTGAAAGTTCGGTTGCACGAGCTATGCGCAGCCCACTCGGAGTTGGTGCCGCTAAATTTCATGTGGGCGGACAAGCTGGCGAAAGTGACACGGTCTATTTAGGAAGTTTTAGAAGAGAAGCATTACTTGCGATTGGTGGCTTTGACGAGAAATTCACGCGTGCACAAGATTGGGAGCTTAACCATCGCCTTAGAAAAGCTGGGGGAGTAGTTTATTTCGATCCCAGATTAATTGTGAGTTATCGACCAAGACCAACTCTTCGTGCACTTGCAAAACAATATTTTGAATATGGAAGATGGCGCCGTGTAGTAGCGCGTTCTCACCCAGGAACAATTAATGTGAGATATCTAGTTCCACCATTTACAGTTGTAGGAACTATCATCTCCCTGGTTCTTGGTTCCATTGTTTCGCCAATATTTTTTACCCCAGCTTTGATTTATATTTTCTTTATCGTTATCGCATCCGGATTAATTGCGCACTCAATTCTTGAGGCAATTCGTTTGCCCATAATTTTATTGACCATGCATATGTCATGGGGTTTAGGTTTTCTCACATCGCCTAAATCTTTACTGGATAATTTTGAAGATCAGTAATGAGGAGACTTAGTTTCACCCTGGCATTAATTTTTAGTTTTGCTCTAGCGCCGTTGGCAACTTTTGCTCTCGATACACCAACCACCTTTGCTTTCCATGGTTCTGGCTATGGTCATGGAGTTGGGCTTAGCCAAATGGGTGCTAAGTCAATGGCATTAGCTGGGGCAACTTCTGACGAAATTCTGCAATATTATTTTAAAGATATTTCTATTGATGCCTTAGATGATTCGCAGATTTTACGCGTCAATGTTGGTCATATGTTACGAGTCGCCAGATTTTCTACAGCAACTGCAGAAGGTGTCATAGAACTCTTTGATGGAGATATTTCGGACAAAAGTGGCATCAGCCCTCTATCTACAATCGACAACAAAGGTTATTTAAGATTCACAATGGCGGGATCTAACGCACTTCCTAAGATTGTTGTTGGTAACTCAGTAACTGAGTTTAAGAGTGGAAAGATTTTCACTATTAGATGGAGCGGTACGCGTTACTTAGCAGGGGTAGATTCAGTAGTAACCCTTTCACAATCTGGTGTTACAAATAAATATCGATATGGTCAGATGCAACTGAAAGTAGTTAAATCTGGGGCAAACTACTATTTCGAAATTACAAATTCAGTTCGGTTGGCTGATGAATATTTATGGGGTGTGAGCGAGATGCCTTCCTATTGGCCTATTGCCGCTTTGGAAGCCCAAGCCATTGCTTCGCGCTCATATGCACTGAGTAAAGCAGGAATTATTCGCAAAGCATGTGATTGTGATTTGTATGGAAAGTTTAATGATCAAGTTTTTATTGGTTACTCAAAAGAGTTAGAGAAAAAATATGGCCAAGTTTGGAAAAGTACCGTTACAAATACGACTGGCCTAACAATCACTCAAGCTGGAATTCCAATAACTGCTTATTTCTTTTCGTCATCAGGTGGAAAAACAGAAAGTGCACTTAACGCTTGGGGAAGTGAACGTGAGTACACTCAAATTGTTGATGATCCAGGTTCTTTAGATGTCGCATTAAATCCCAATTATGTCGCTTGGGATCGTGAAATTTCCGCGCAAGTTATTGCAAGTGCATTTGTACTACCCGATGTTATTTCACTAGAAATTTTAGGAAGAAATGAAAGTGGGACAGTCTCTGAAATTCGTGCTACTTCATCGTCAGGGGCTCAAGCAATTTTAAGTGGCGAAAAGTTTCGCAGTAAAACTAAAATTCCATCTGCCTGGTTTGATTTAATTGGCGTGCAGAATTGAGTTAAGTCCACCCCAGGTGCCAGTACGGTTAATAACTTCAAGTCCACCATCGAGTGAGTTTCGACGAAAGAGTAAGTTGTGACCACCAGAGAGTTGAATAGCTTTGACAACTTCGCCGTCAGGAAGTCGAACTTTTGAGGCAGAAGTTATATAGGCACCTGCTTCGATAACACAGTTGTTGCCTAAAGAAATTCCACAACCAGAGTTTGCGCCGAGCAAAGTTTTTTCTCCAATAGAGATAACTTCTTTACCACCACCACTAAGTGTTCCCATGATTGATGCACCGCCGCCAATATCTGAACCATCACCGACAACGACGCCCGCAGAAATGCGACCTTCGACCATAGAGGTTCCAAGAGTTCCAGCGTTAAAGTTAATGAAACCTTCATGCATGACCGTTGTGCCTGCTGAAACGTATGCGCCAAGACGCACCCGATCGGCATCAGCGATACGAACTCCACTTGGAATTACATAATCAACCATTCGTGGAAATTTATCGACTGAAAAAACGGTGAAATGTGGATATGCAGCTTTAAGTCGCGCACGCGTTAATTCAAATCCATCAACTGCGCAAGGTCCTACAGAGGTCCACACAACGTTATTGAGTAATCCAAAGAGCCCATCAAGTGAAAGTCCATGTGGCTTGATTAATCTATGTGACAGTAAGTGAAGGCGAAGGTAGGCATCTTCGGTAGTTGTAGGTGCTGCATGTATGTCGATTTCAATGCTGACAATCTCGCGTGTAATTCCACGAACCGCATCGCTGCCAACCAATGCTAGAAGTTCTTGCGGAACTTCAGTTGGTAAAGATTTCAATGCCGGCGCAGGAAACCAAACGTCGAGCGTTTTACCTGCGCTAAGTGTTGAAATTCCGTGGCCAGATGCGATGGTCGTCATGAACTAAGCCTAACCCCCTATCCTTTGACTTATGCGCATTGCAGTATTTTGTTCCTCTTCACCAACAATTGACTCGAAATATGTAGAGCTCGCTCGTGATCTCGGTAGTGCCATCGCTGGCAACTCGTGGGAACTTGTTACTGGCGGCGGACATATTTCAATGATGGGCGCAGTTTCACAAGGAGCACGAACTGTCGGTGGGCGGACCATTGGAGTGATTCCACAGGCACTCGTAGATATTGAATTTGCAGACCACGACAATGACGAACTTCATATTGTCGAAACTATGGGCGAGCGCAAAGCCTTAATAACCGATATGGCTGATGCGTTTATTACTTTGCCAGGCGGCGCAGGAACGCTTGAAGAGTTTTTTGAAATTTGGGTGGGGCGCTATTTGAAGTTTCATAATAAGCCGGTTGTGATTCTTGATCCTTTTGGGATTTATAACCCACTTCATGAATTAGTAAATCATTTAGAGCAAGAAAATTTTATTAAACCAGGAATGCGTGAATTAATCTCATGGACAACTAATGTAGAGGATGCTCTAGCCGCATGTTCAAAACCGTAAGTAATCACATAGAAATTTCCTTGACAGTAAATGCCCCAATTGCAGATGTTTGGAAAAGCATTGCGCACTGGGAAAAACAAAGTGAGTGGATGCTGCAAACTAAAGTCTGGGTCACTTCAGAAATTACAGATGGAGTTGGAACTGCGATAAGTGCTTTCACCGGAATGGGTCCCATAGGAATTTTGGACACAATGGTCGTTACTGATTGGCAGCCGCCTTATCTGTGCGATGTCGTGCATACAGGCAAAGTCATTAAAGGAACTGGACGATTTGAGCTCAGTGAACTTTCGGTAAGCCGCACCAGATTTGATTGGTCAGAAGAGGTTTTGGCACCGCGGCTGGTTTTTCTGCTCGTAAAACCTGCCCTTTTCATTGGCGTTCGGATTTCTCTGGCGCGATTTGCCCGCCTCTTTGCCTAAAGGGCCAGGGTTGTTTGGCTACGCAGTAACCTTAGGACTATGAGCGAGAAGAGCACGTTGGCCCAGGTTCTCGCCTCGCTGCCTGAAGAGGAGCGGATCATTTTGACTCTGCACTATCTCAAGTCAATGACGCCTGCCCAAATTGCTGCGCTCCTTCAGGTGCCACAGCGCTCCGTAGAGGCGGTTATTCTGAGCGGAAAATCGAGATTGAGCGCAATTTTGGGGTTATAGCCCCAACTATCGGATTTCACACATAATGCTTTGATGCGAGATACTTCTCCTCTTGAAACTTCCCTTATTTCTCTCTTCAAAGGAGTCACCACATGGCAGCAATGAAACCCCGCACTGGTGATGGCCCAATGGAGGTCACAAAAGAGGCGCGCTCGCTAGTCATGCGCATTCCTCTGGAAGGTGGCGGACGTCTTGTTGTCGAACTCAACTCTGAAGAAGCTAATAACCTCAGCGCCGCACTTCATGCCGCGGTTGCATTAGTTAAGAAGTAAATCAATAACGGGCGATAGCCTTAAACGCATGTCCTGGATACTTAAATCTGCAAAGGTTCACATTTCACCTGCAATTTCTGCAGATGCAATTGCGCTCGCCTTTAATAAGAACTCCGATGGCTTATTTTCCTTCAACGCACCCAAGAATTTAGTGGCAGATATTGAAGAGTTTTTTGGAATCAACCTTGTCGATGAATTAAGTTTTTTCAAACCAACTGGCAAAACTGGTGAACTATTTGAAATTCCAGTCAGTGCTAAAGGTGCACACTGCGATCGTATTTATTTAGTTGGTGCCGGTGATGCATCAACTGTTGCCATGAGAGTTGCTGGAACCACGATTGCCAGAAAAGTACGTGGCAAGAAAACTACTGTTTATAGTGCATGTGCAATTAATAAAGAAGATGTTAAAGCTCACGCAATAGCACTTACCCTTGGCGCATATACATGGAATCTCAAAAGTGGGGAATCGGCTGGAGTTCCAACTTTCTTAATTGCAATCGAAGATAAGGAGACAATCAATGCTGCTATCACTATTGCGAAAGCGGTTACGCGCGCTCGTGATTTGGTCCATACGCCTTCTAATATTAAGACTCCTGCGTGGATGGCTACTAAGGCTCAAGAGTTCGCTAAAGGCACGCGATTAAAAGTTAAGACACTTGCTGGCCGAGAACTTAAAGAGTTTGGCGGCCTGCGCGCGGTTGGAAATTCATCGCCAAAACCTGGGCCACGATTTATTCAAGTCGAGTACAGACCTAATCGCATTGCTTCTGCCCGCAAAACACCTGCGCACGTTGTTCTTGTCGGAAAAGGAATCACCTTTGATACGGGCGGAATCAATTTAAAGCGACCTTATGACTTGATGATTCCAATGAAGAGCGACATGTCTGGTGCAGCAGCAATTCTTGCCACCTTAACTGCCCTTGAAGAGTTGCAACCAAATATTCGCGTGAGCGCGCTGTTGATGTGCGCTGAAAACGCAATATCTGGAACTGCGCAGCGCCCAAGTGATGTAATCACGCATTACGGCGGTACAACTGTAGAAGTCTCAGATACAGATGCCGAGGGCCGATTAGTTTTAGCTGATGGATTAGCTTTTGCCGATTTGAATTTCGAACCTGATTATTTGGTAGACATAGCAACCCTTACTAGTTCGGCCACTTTAGGTTTAGGCAAGCAATATGCCGCGATGTACACACGTGATGATCAGTTAGCTCGCGAAATTGAAACCGCAGGAAATATCTCTGGTGATCGTGTTTGGCGTATGCCCCTTATTGATGATTACAAAGACTGCCTCGAGAGTGAGATTGCAGATTTGAGCCATATAGCTAAAAAAGTGAAATACGGTGCTGGCTCTGTAACTGCTGCCCTCTTCTTAGAACATTTTGCAGGTGATCGCCGTTGGGTGCATTTAGATATAGCTGGAACTGCGCGAAGTGATTCTGATTCTGGAGAAAATCCAAAAGGTGGAACTGGTTTTGGAGTCCGCCTACTCACTGAGTGGATTATGAGTATTAAATGAAAAGCACTCCACATGAATTTGCCGAAAACTTTATTCAAGAAGATCATTTCAAAACTCAAGCACGTTTACGGGGAATCGAAATTGGTGCCCTCGATGTAACTCCAGGAGTTGGTGCATATTTGCGCCACTTAGCTTTTACTTTATCGGCGCAATCAGTTGTAGAAGTTGGTACTGGTTCAGGTGTTGGAAGTTTGTGGCTGCTTGATGGAATGTTAAGCAGTGGAACTTTGACTTCTATTGATGATGAAATGGAACATACTCACATCGCAAAAGGTGCGTTTATCGATGCTGAGATTGCCCAAAATCGTTATCGCTTAATTACTAACTCTGTTCTTGAAGTGATTTCTAAATTAACAGATCGAGCATATGACTTAGTAGTTGTCCGCCATGATCCGCAAGACCTTGCCTACATAATCGGTGAAGCCCATCGAATTTTACGCAGTGGTGGAACTCTAGTTATTGATAATTTCTTTGGTGGAGCTAAAGTGAATGATCCTGCTCAGCGCGACCCTAAAACAGTTGCGCTTCGCGATGCTGGGAAAATCATCAAAAATGACACAGAACATTGGGTGAGTACTTTGATTCCAGCGGGAGATGGATTGTTAGTTGCAACTAAGTTGTAGCAAGATAGGCACATGATTTTTCCTCGTAAAAAGCAGATTGATGTAATTCGCCCTTGGTGGGAAACACCGGCACCAGCAAAAACTTCTAGAAGCAATGTTGTACTTGTTGCTTTGTTTGCAAGTTGTATTGGTGGTTTTCTTGGAGTAAGTGCAACTGGCGGGAACATTTTTCACACTGCAAATATCGTTGATTCATCAAGCACTATTGAACGTGCACCTGACTCTGTCGCAGGTATTGCACGACGCGTACTTCCATCCGTAGTTTCAATTGAAACTCGCTCCGATAATGGTGGTGGTACGGGCTCCGGATTTGTCATTGATAGCAGTGGTTTTATTTTGACAAATAATCACGTGATTGCCGATTTCGCAACTAATGGCGGAATTTTACAAGTGACTTTAAATAACGGTGAAACTTACGACGGAACAATTGTGGGTCGCGAGTCTGCATATGATCTTGCGATAATTAAAATTAATGCAGTAAATCTTCCTGCACTTGAATTTGGAGATAGCGATAAAATTGCCGTTGGCGATGCGGTCATTGCAATTGGTTCTCCACTTGGATTATCTGGAACTGTAACTTCTGGAATTATTAGTGCAAAGAATCGTCCGGTAACGGCAGGTGAATCTGGTCTGGATAACTCATTTATCAATGCGCTACAGACCGATGCAGCTATCAATCCAGGAAACTCTGGAGGGCCGTTAGTTGATGCAACGGGAGCTGTTATTGGCGTTAACTCTGCTATTGCATCTCTCGGTACTTCCTCACAAACCGGCTCCATAGGACTTGGTTTTGCGATTCCGATTAATCAGGCAAGAAAGACTGCCGATCAGTTGATCAAAACTGGTAAAGCAACGTATCCAATTCTTGGTGTTTCTTTGGATATGAATTACACCGGGATTGGTGCACAAATCGCAAACTCCAAGGCAGCAATTCTGAGCGGTGGCCCAGCAGCTAAAGCTGGTTTGCGTGCAGGTGATGTGATTGTTAATTTTGAAGGCCAAGCCATAAAAACCCCTGACGAACTCATTGTCGCGGTGCGCTCCAAAAATGTAGGGGACAAAGTTTCCCTTACTTACTCGCGCAACAAGAAAGAGTTCACGGCCACATTGACCCTGATTGCAGCGAAAAACTAATTGGGCCATTGCAGGTAGGCTTTGACGCATGTTCTTTGATATTGGCGCCGGTGAAATCTTCGGCTTAGCAATTCTTGGAATGATTTTACTTGGTCCTGAGCGCTTACCAAAAGCTGCCGTTGAAGCTGCCCAATGGATTAAGAAAATTCGAGCCCTTGCAACTTCAGCAACGGCAGAACTTCGAGAAAATCTCGGTCCAGGCTTTGAAAATTTGCAGCCACAGGATTTACATCCTAAAACTTTTGTGAAAAAACAGTTAGGTGATCTTTTAGATGAAACTCCAGCACCAAAGGCACCTCGCCCAACTGCAAAGATTGACCCAGAAATAATATGAGCCTTATAGATCAACTAGCTGAGGCACTCACCACCGTTCAAGATCCTGAATTACACCGTTCAATTACCGATCTTGGAATGGTTGAAGATTTAAGTGAAGAAAAAGGTGATGTCACAGTAAAGATCCTGTTGACCATTTCTGGCTGTCCCATGCAAGATCGATTGCGCAATGATGTAACTAAAGCTTTATTTGCTATCGAAGGTGTAAAAAACGTTTCGCTTAGTTTTGGCGTGATGTCGCAAGATCAAAGAGATAATGTAAAGAAAGTTGTACGCAACGGCCGAGAAAAAACGATTCCATTTGCGCAACCTGAATCACTAACCCGTGTGATTGGAATTGCATCTGGAAAAGGTGGTGTTGGAAAATCTTCAGTCACTGCGAATTTAGCCATTGCTTTTGCTAAAAAAGGTTTGCGAGTTGGAATTCTTGATGCCGATGTTTACGGTCACTCAATTCCACGGTTGATGGGCTTAATGGGGCAACGCCCCACTGCAATCGATCAACTCTTTATTCCGCTTGAGTCTTTCGGAGTAAAAACCGTTTCGATGGAGATGTTTAAGCCAGAGCGCTCTGATCCAGTGGCTTATCGTGGACCGTTATTGCATAGAGTTCTTGAGCAGTTGCTCTCAGATGCATACTGGGGAGATTTAGATATTTTACTAATCGATTTGCCACCAGGAACTGGCGATCTAGCAATTTCACTTGGTCAATTAATTCCAAATTCTGAAATTCTTGTAGTGACTACTCCACAAGTTGCTGCAGCCGAAGTTGCAGAACGTGCCGGCCGAATTGCGCATCAAATTCACCAACGAGTAATTGGTGTTATTGAAAATATGTCAGAGTTCCCATGCCCATCATGTGGCCAAACTATTTCACTATTTGGTGAAGGCGGCGGAGAAGAAACTTCCAGACGCTTATCAGCCCTGGTGGGAAGTGATGTTGCATTGCTCGGAAAAATTGCTTTCAGTCCAGCACTTCGTACTGGCGGAGATGAAGGCGTACCAATTGTTGAATCTGAACCGCAATCACCTGCCGCAATTGCAGTTTTCGAGATCGCTGAAAAATTGATTAAACGCAGTAAATCTTTAGTTGGAGTGCGTTTAGGTATTACTCCCTAAAGTTTTGGGTACCTTTCTCTCATGAGTAATGAGAAGTCAGTACATACTCGCGATAGTCATACCGCGATCCCTGCACGACCCGATCTCATCCGCTTAGGTATTGGCATTTTAGGGATTGGAACTTCTGGCCCACTTATTGCCATGAGTGCCATGCCAATTCCGACGTTAATTTTTTGGCGAAACTTAGGTGGCTCGCTCCTCACACTTCCATTTGCAATCAAACATCCACGTCATCGCAATGGCGTGAAATGGGCAATTGTCGCAGGTGTAGTTCTTGCCCTGCACTTTGTTGGTTTTTTCCTTGCGATGCGCTGGACAAGTGTTGCATCAGGTACTGCTCTGGTTGCATTGCAACCAATCTTTGCTGCAATGTTTGTAAAGCTCAGCGGTGGACATATTCCATCTAAAGCGTGGTTTGGAATGGTCGTAAGTTTTTCTGGAGTGCTTCTCATCTCTGGAATCGATTTACACATTTCACTTCGAACTTTTCTTGGAGATCTGGCCGCGCTTATTTCTGCAGCTCTTGCCGCGCTCTACATGATGGCTGGCTCTAGAGCTCAACGAAGTATTGAAACAACCGTTTACACATCGATCTGTTATTTCGTGTGCGCGATTACTGCGCTACCAATGGCTCTTGTCATGGGAATGCCCGTACTGCATTTTTCCGCGCGCGAATGGTGGATTTTATTAGGACTAGTTTTCGGAGCCCAGATTCTTGGACATTCGATGTTTAACGCTGCACTCAAGCGAGTTTCTCCAGCGATAGTTTCCTTAATAATCTTTTTTGAAGTTCCAGTCAGTTCATTACTTGCGATTTGGTGGATGGGGCAGAAGCCGCCACTTGGAATCTTGCCTGGAATTGCTTTGATTTTGATTGGTTGTGTTTTAGTTGTTACTAGATCTAGAAATTCTCAAACGGAGTTAACCTCATGATTGATTTGCATACTCACACCAATAAAAGTGATGGCACTGACAGCCCCCGCGAATTAGTTAATAAAGCAATCGCGCAAGGTTTAACAATATTAGGTTTGACAGATCATGACACAACATCTGGATGGCAAGAGGCGGCGCAAACTTTGCGCGCAAATTTAGGATTAGCTCTTGGCAGTGAAATATCTTGCTTAACTACCGATGGAATTAGCGTGCACATGCTTGGACTTCTCTTTGATGGCAACCACAAAGGTATGCAGGAAATGTTGGAAGAAACCCGTGACGGGCGTATGCCGCGCATGCGAAAAATGATTGAGAAGATGCAGATGGCAGGAATCGATATTTCAATCGAAGACGTTGAAAATGCTCGGCCAGAAGGTGCAACTCTTGGTCGGCCGCACTTAGCTGATGCTTTAGTAATTAAGGGAATAATTAATTCACGAGAAGAAGCTTTTAACGGAATGCTCAATAATGACTCTGAATTTTATGTTTCACACGCTGCGCCAACTCCAGCAGAAACAATTGCAATGATTCGAAGCGCAGGAGGGGTTGCAGTTATCGCACATCCATTTGCCTCGCTCCGAGGGAAAACTCTTACTGCACAAGATTTCGAAGGTTTAGTTGCTGCAGGATTAAATGGAATAGAAGTTGATCACAGAGATCAAAATCCAGATGAGCGAAATATGTTGCGCACTATTGCTAAAGAGTTGGACTTAGTAATTACTGGTGCCAGTGACTACCACGGTAACGGTAAACTCAACGCGTTGGCCGAATTCCATACAGATCCAGCGCAATGGGAACGTCTTGAATCACAAGCAGATCAAAGAAGGGTTGTGTGGGCATGAAAATTAGTGCGATGACTTTCGCAGTTCAGAGTTTTGTCACCCTTTTTGTCATCATGGATCCACCAGGGGCCACCCCAATATTTTTAGCTTTGGTAGCCGATAAATCAGCGAAAGAACGTAGAGTTTTAGCGCTTAAAGCTGCAGGTGTTTCACTCATCGTTATTTCAATTTTTGCGCTGTTTGGCAGATTAATTCTGAGTTATCTCAATGTCTCTATTGCGGCAATGCAGGCTGCCGGTGCATTACTTCTGCTTTTAATTTCACTTGATTTACTCACCGGTGGAAAAGGAAGCGGAAGGAGCGAAAGTGGAGATGCAAATATTGCGCTAGTTCCACTAGGTACTCCGCTTCTTGCCGGCCCAGGAGCAATTGTTGCAACGATGATTTTCGTACAACAGATTCACGGCACCGCAATGGCATTTGGTTTGGTTGGCGCGGTTGTAGCAGTCCATATTGCAATTGCTGCAGCACTTATGGCATCAACAACAATTATGAAAGTAATAAAAGAATCAGGCGTGACGCTTGTAGCTCGAATTGCTGGCTTGTTGCTTGCAGCTATTGCAGTTCAAATGCTTGTTGATGCAATCCGAGTATTTGTTACTAATTAGCTTTCTTTAAACTTCTTAGTCCGCGTACGAGTTCTTTCAGTTCTAACTTTCGGTGCTTCAACTTTCTTTACACTTTCTTTCTTTACGCTCTCTTTTTTGATTTCTGGTTTAGCTTTTGTAATTCGCCCAGTTGATCCAGCAGGAATATCCATCACTTCATAAAGGTGAGCAGATGATGAGTAGGTTTCTTCAGGTTCAGCTAAACCTAAATCTAAAGTTTGGTTGATCATCTTCCAGCGCGCTAATTCATCCCAATCGACAAAAGTCACGGCAATTCCATGAGCCCCAGCGCGGGCAGTTCGACCGATTCGGTGAACATAAGTCTTTTCATCTTCTGGGCACTGATAGTTAATCACGTGAGTTATTCCATCGATATCAATTCCACGCGCGGCAACATCAGTTGCCACCAACACATCTGATTTTCCATTCTTAAAATCGGCCAAAGCTTTTTCACGTGCGCTTTGTCCTAAATCTCCATGGATAGGCGCAGCTTTAAAACCGCGCTCTAATAACTCTTCAGCAGTTTTTTGGCATGTGCGCTTTGTGCGACAGAAAACCATTGTTGGTCCACGACCTTGTGCTTGCAAAATGCGAGCGAGCATTTCAATTTTATCCATTGCATGTGCGCGAAGAACATGCTGCTTAATGCGAGTAACGACAGCGCCTTCATCTTCACTATCTTGAGTGCGAATATGAATCGGCTGGTTCATAAATCTACGTGCCAAAGCAATAATGTCGCCAGGCATCGTTGCTGAAAAAAGCATTGTCTGAACTCGGTTGGGAGTGTTAGCTAAAATCTTTTCAACATCAGGCAGAAAACCTAGATCCAACATCTCATCGGCTTCATCCAATACCAAACGAGAAACTTGCTTTAATTTCAACTGACCTTGACGTGACAAATCTAGAAGTCGACCTGGTGTACCAACCACGATTTCAACGCCAGCAAGAAGTGCATCTATTTGTGGTTCAAATGCACGGCCACCATAAACCGCTAAAGTTCTAATTCCTCGATTGCTAGCAAGCTCTTCAATATCTCTGGTGACCTGAGTACACAGTTCGCGCGTAGGAACGACAATTAATACTTGTGGCATTCCTTTGTGTTCAAATGAACTCCACTCGCTGTCATTAGGTGCAATGACGCGTTCAATAACGGGAACTCCAAATGCAAGAGTCTTTCCAGTACCTGTCTTAGCTTGACCAATGACATCGCCATCACTGAGGGCAATGGGTAACACCATCTCTTGAATTGCAAAAGGTGCAATGAAGCCGTGGGCATGAAGTGCCTCAATTGTCTCTGGGCGAAGTGGAAGTTCTGCGAAAGTTTTTGACACTTTATGCGGCGCCAGAGATTTTATTGCAAGAAATTCTAAAAATAATGGAGCTCATACATGTAATCCTATCGGAGTTAATTGCGCGGAAAACCTGAAATACCTCTCCACATGAGGTTGTTTACTAATTCAACTGCTTGTTCACGAGTAAGTGCGCTATCACGGTCTAACCAGTGTCGTGCAGTTACTTGGGCATAACCAATCATTCCAACACCTAGGAGCATTGAAGCCTCTTTAGGCAAACCAGTATCAATTGAAATTACCGCACTTGCCGCTGCAGCGCAGTCATAAGTCATTCGGTTAAGACGTTCGCGAACTGCGGGTTCGACGCTCATATCGCTCTCGAAAAGCAAACGAAAAGCTTCACCTTCCTTTTCAATAAATGCAAAGTAAGCATCGACCGTTGCATGCACACGGTTTGCATTATCTGGAGTAGAAGCGATTGCTTTTTGTATCTCAAATACAAGTGAGTCAATGTGTAAATCAAGTACTGCAAGATAAAGTTCAAGTTTTGATGGAAAATGTTGATACAGAACTGGCTTACTTACATTTGCGCGATCCGCAATTTCATCCATAGCCGCCGAGTGATATCCAGCAGCCGTGAAAACTTCTAATGCCGCAGAGAGCAGTAGTGCTCGTCGCTCATCACGTGGCAAGCGCGCCTTGTTTGATGCATCAAGATTACTCATTAGCGTAATCGTAGAGGTTGTCATGCCAATTTCGCTAATAGGTGTAGCCGCAGATGCGTCAGTACGGCAGAATTACCAGCCTATGAAAATCGCTCCTTTAATTGGAACCGGACTGGCTTTAAGTGATGCGCAAAAGCTCCGCTATATCCGCCAGACAGTAATCGCCGATTTTTCTATGCAAGGCCAAGAACGCTTGAATGCCGCACGAGTTTTATGCGTTGGTGCGGGAGGACTAGGTTCACCAGTGCTGCTTTATTTAGCTGCAGCCGGTGTTGGAAATATTGGAGTAATGGATTTTGATGTAGTTGATGAGAGCAATTTACACCGGCAAATTCTTTTTGGAACAAGAGATATTGGAAAAAATAAAGCGGAAGTAGCCAAAGAGAAGTTAACTGATTTAAACCCGCATATAAGAATTCAAGCAATAACTTCTCGTTTAGATATTCACAATGCAATAGAAGTATTTTCTGACTACGACATCGTTGTCGATGCAACAGATAATTTTGCAACTCGCTATTTAATAAATGATGCTGCCGTTCTTCTCAATAAGCCATATGTATGGGGATCGGTTAATCAATTTGATGGGCAGGCAGCAATTTTTTGGAATACCCATGGCCCGTGCTACAGATGTTTGCATCCAAAGCCACCAGCACCTGAAACCGTTCAAAACTGCGCAGAAGCCGGAGTAATTGGTGCGTTGTGTTCAACGATTGCTTCCCTGCAGGTCAACGAAGTTATTAAAGCGATTACCGGAATTGGTGAAATCCAAATCGGAAAATTGATAATTTTTGATGCTCTCGAGAGTAGTTTCTCAAAACTAGATATTCGCAAAGATTTAGCGTGTGTTATGTGCAGCGCTCAATCAACCCAAGCAGCGTTGCTAGAGGACTATGAAGAATTTTGTGGAGTCAGAAACTCACTAGAAATTTCAGCTCAAGGGTTGCAGGATAAATTCGTCAACGGTGAAGAGTTTGTACTCATCGACGTACGCGAGCCTTCCGAGTTTGAACAATCACGGATTCCCAACTCCATTCTTATTCCTAAGAATCAATTTGAAGATTTAAGCGCGTTGCAACTTCTTCCGCACGATAAAGAGATTATTCTTCACTGTCGATCTGGAGTGAGATCTGCGCAGTGCCTTGAAATTATTCAGGCGGCTGGTTTTAACAATTCGCGCCATTTGCGTGGAGGAATACTTGCATGGGAGTCATTATGAAAAACTCATACGCTGGATATCGAATTCTTTTGGTGCACGCGCATCCTGATGACGAGACAATTAACAACGGTGCCACTATGGCGCTCTACGCAGCTCTTGGTGCACATGTTTGTTTGGTGACTTGCACCCGCGGAGAAGAAGGCGAAGTTTTGGTGCCAGGTTTATCTCATTTAGCTAGTAGTGAAGAAGATAAGTTGGGATTGCATCGTGAGATCGAATTAGCAATTGCCATGAAAGCCCTTGGTGTGAATGACTTCCGTTTCCTAGGTCACTACCGTGACAGCGGCATGATGGATACCGAGCCAAATAATCGAAGTGATGTCTTTTGGCAAGCCAATGTGGACAGCGCAGCTGGTGAACTTGTTGCAATTATTGAAGAGGTTAAGCCACATATCTTGATTACATATGATGAAATCGGTGGATATGGTCACCCCGATCATATTCAGGCACATCGAGTAGCAATGCGTGCAAGTGAACTTGCAACGTGGCAGATTCAAAAGATTTATTGGAACACGATGCCTAAATCAGTTCTTGCAGAGGGCATAGAAAAAATGAAAGAGCTTGGTTCTGATTTCTTTGGTGCCGAGAGCGTGGATGATCTTCCATTTGCCAAGGATGATTCATTGGTTACTACATTAATTGATGGTAACGATTTCGTGGAAGCAAAAATGGCCGCTATGAAAGCCCATGAAACACAGATTGCGCTGGACGGGCCATTTTTTGCGCTTTCAAATAATTTAGGTCTGCAAGTGTGGGGTCATGAGTACTACACCTTAGTTAAAGGCGAAAAATCAGCGCCTTTTGATGACAAAGGACGTGAAAGTGATTTGACCTCCGGGATAAAGCTTTAATGCGATTTATTTATTCATTCATTATCGGCGCACTACTTGGTGTTGGTTCGGTTTTCTTGCACGCATCGTTGCCACCCTTTGGTTTGCTTTTTGTGCTTGTTGCAACGGCGACCGGAATTTGGTGCATTGGAAGAAAGTGGGGCGGTAGGGCTTTTCGCATTACTGCCGCCATTGCATGGACTGCCGTGACTTTGCGTGCTGGCTTCCCTGGAATAAATGATGAATATTTAATCTCTGGCAACAGTATTGGTATTTCTCTTATGAATCTCGGCGTCTTATCGCTCGTAATTGCAGTTCTTTTACCAGCTTAATTCCAACTCCACTTTTGACCATCAGAAGTATCGCTAATAGTTAACCCTGAAGCCTCTAATTGCTTTCGAAGTTCGTCACTATCACTCCAACGCTTTTCATTTCGTGCGAGATCTCTTTGTTGCAGTAAGTCGCTCTGGCTTTGACTCAAAGTTTTTTCTGCCTCTTGTTTATCAAGATTAAGCCCAAGAACCTTGTCAGCATAGAGAAAAATTGTTGCTCTATCCGAATTACTTTCATCCTTTTCAATTGCACGCAAATATTGAATTACTTTCGGAGTATCAAGATCATTCTCAATAATCCTTAGAAACTCTTCGTCGCTAGTTATCTCGCTTTTATTCCATTGTGCAATCTTGTTCCGCCAGCGTGTAAGCGTCGTGTTCGCGGCTTCTATTGCTGCCCACGTCAGATCCATCTGTGACCTGTATCGATTTTCTAGAAAGCAAAGTCGCAGCGCAAGGGGATCAAAGCCTCGAGCTATGACATCTTCTAGTAAAACTACATTGTGAGAACTTTTTGACATTTTGCGGCCTTCAAAAAGTAAATGCTCGCCGTGTAGCCACAGCGCAACGCTTTCCTTTGAAACAATTACATTGCTCTGGGCGCGCTCGTTTTCATGATGAGGAAAACGCAAATCGATTCCACCGATATGAACATCTATTCGCTCGCCTAAATAATGCAATGACATTGCCGAACATTCGATATGCCACCCAGGAAAACCCGGTCCCCAAGGTGAATCCCAAATCATCTCTTGGCGATTGCCTGCAGATTTCCAAAGCGCCCAATCTGCGTGAAATTTTTTCGCTCCCTGCTCAACAAACTCATATCGGTGTCCTGGTTTCAGAGATTCAAGTCGATTGCCACTTATTGCGCCGTAACTATCGAAGGATTGCGAATCAAAATAGACGCAGTTATCTGTACCGACATATGCATTGTTACTGGCCAAGAGTTTGGAAATAATCTCATGCATAAGGGTGATTGATTCACTTGCCCGCGGATACATATCGGCAGGTATGACATTTAAACGAGACAAATCACGGTGAAATTTCTCTTCATATTTTCGTGCAATCAAAAAGGGATCTGTTTTTTCTTGGCTAGCTTGAAGCAACATTTTGTCTTGTTCTTGAAAATCTTCAGACATATGCCCAACGTCGGTAATATTTTGAACAAGTTCGACCTTATTGCCAGTTAATTCAAGCACTCGTCGCACTAGGTCGGCGAGCAGAAAAGTTCGAAGATTTCCAACATGGGCATCTCGATAAACTGTCGGCCCACAACAATAAATCTTTACACTTTGATTGCCGGTATTAACATTTTGTGGAGTTCGGCTAAGCGTGTCATAGAGCCGCAAACTCATTTTTTTTCAACCACTTCTCGCCACAGTGCAATCTGCTCATGTGCGAACTCAATAAGTTCTCCATGGCGATTTCGGAGTGTGACGGGGGACTCAAGAAAGCCTACGATGTCGCGAAATCCACCCTGCGGATCATGCAATCGGATGGTTACTCGTTTGCCAATCAGGGCAGCAAATCTGGCTTCGAGACCTTGGGGCATGGATTAACGATAATCCTTCACGGCAAATATCGCCTTCGGAGAGAGGATGCGATTACAATCTGACCCGCAACTTAAATAATTCTTACGGAGGCTAATCGTGACATATGTGATCGCCGAACCATGTGTGGATGTAAAAGATAAATCATGCATTGCTGAATGTCCTGTGGACTGCATCTATGAAGGCGATCGCATGCTCTACATCCAGGCTGACGAATGCGTTGATTGCGGAGCGTGTGAACCAGTCTGCCCAGTGGAAGCTATTTATTATGAAGATGATGTGCCACCTCAATGGAAACAGTTCGGCAAAATTAATACTGAGTTTTTCGTAGAGATTGGTTCTCCTGGTGGAGCGAGCAAAATGGGAGCGACTCATACAGATCACGAAACTGTAAAAGCGCTTCCTCCAAAGAGCGAGTAGTTTTTCTTGCGCGCACCACTCCCAGATTTCCCCTGGGATGCATTAGCCCCATTTGCCCAAAAAGCGCGCTCGCACGCTGATGGAATAATTGATCTCTCGGTAGGTACACCAGTTGATCCCACTCCACAGTTCATTCAAGAGGCTTTAAAAGACGCCTCCAATTCACCAAGTTATCCAGTTACTGCTGGAACACCCGAGCTGCGTGAAGCCATTTCGAACTGGGCAAAACTTCGTTTAGGTGCAACGGGTGATTTTGATGTTTTGCCACTCATTGGCTCTAAAGAACTAGTTGCTTGGTTAGCAACAATTATTGAATCTAAATCAGTACTGATTCCAGAGATTGCATATCCGACGTACCACGTTGGAGCTTTAATTGCCCACGCACAATCTATTCCAGTAGAAATAGATGCACGAACATGGCCGCAAGCAGATTTGGCGTGGGTGAATTCTCCTTCTAATCCAACGGGTCGCGTTCATAGTGCAGATGAACTTTTAGAGTGCATTCAGTGGGCGCGAAGAAATAATTCGGTACTCATATCAGATGAGTGCTATCTAGAGTTTGATCACACTGCAACTTCTACGTCAGTTATGGCATTGACTAACGGAGATAATCGAAATATTTTGGCAATTCATTCACTTTCAAAACGATCATCAATGGCTGGCTATCGAGCAGCACTCATGGTTGGCGATTCTGCGCTGATTTCGAAAATTCGAGAACTGCGAAAGCATGCAGGAATGATGGTGCCGCTGCCTGTGCAAAAGGCAATGGCCGTTGCGCTTTCAGATAATCAACATGTCCTTGAACAACGTGCTCGATATAACGCGCGGCGCGAGATGCTCATTCCTGCACTAGAACAATGTGGCTTCACCGTTGAATTTAGTAACTCAGGTTTGTATATATGGTGCACACGAAATGAAGATGCTTGGCAAAGCGTGGACTGGCTGGCGCAACGGGGAATTCTGGCAACGCCTGGAAGTTTCTATGGAGAAAAGGGCCGAAACAATATTCGGATTGCATTAACTGCAACGGACGAGCAGATTGCTCAAGCAGTCAAGAGATTGAAGGCATAAGTCATGGCAGTTGGAATTCTTTTAGTTGGCGGTTTTGGCACCAGACTTATGCCATTGACTAAACACACACCTAAACCCATGCTCACAGTTGCTGGTTTGCCAGTAACGGAACACCAATTAGCAATGGCCAAGAAAGCTGGAATAACTACCGTAGTGCTTGCAACTTCTTATTTATCTGAAGTTTTTATTCCGTATTTTGGTGATGGCTCACAATGGGGAATGAAACTTCTTTATGCAGTTGAAAAGGAACCACTTGGTACAGGTGGTGCAATTAGAAATGCCGCAAAATTATTAGTCGGCAATGAATCAATTGTTGTTTTCAATGGAGATGTTTTGAGTTCACACAATTTGAAACAACAGATTGCCGAACATGAAGCAAATAATGCAGATGTCACTTTGCACTTAACAGCAGTAGAAGATGCTCGTGCTTATGGTTGTGTTCCCATTGATGAAACAGGTCGTGTCAGCGCATTTTTAGAAAAGATGGAAAACCCAATCACAAATACGATTAATGCCGGATGTTATGTTTTCAAAGCCAGCGTTGTTGAATCTATTCCTGCCGAAAGCGTTGTGAGTGTTGAACGACAAACTTTCCCCGATTTGGTTGCACAAGGCGGAAAAGTATGTGGTTTTCTTGATAACTCCTATTGGTTGGATATCGGTACACCGAATGCGTTGCTCAAAGGCTCTGTCGATCTTGTTCAATCCAGGGCAGATACTTCTGCACTCACTTCGGAAAATGTAAAAACCCATACGTCACAGGCTTTGATCATGCAGGCCGCGGTTGTGGATGCCTCAGCCGTAATTGATCAAGGCAGCTGCGTCGCGCATGAGGCCATTGTGGAAGCTGGAGCCCATGTGTCGGCTTCGATAATCGAGGCAGGGGCTCACATTGGCGCGGGGGCACGCATCGTCGACTCTTTTATTGCCCGGGGCGCTGTGGTCGCCAGTAACGCCCAAATTACGCGCTCATTTGTGACAAATGATGAAATTTCTCCCATCGGCTAGGTAGTACCCGCCTCTTAGGTTCCCAATAGGGCTATCCGCACTTGACTTATCCGACTTACACGCGTGTAATTCACTCTTAAGCAACTCTTTTCCACAAGGGAAGAGACCCACAGTTATTCAAGGAGAGTCGAGCATGCCGATTAAACCTGAAGCCAATAAGAGCCCTTTGGCCGGCCCAAAGATCACTTTGGAAACTGGCGAGAGTGTTGAACTTTCCTGGCAAGAGCGTGCCCTTTGTGCACAGACCGATCCTGAAGCTTTCTTTCCTGAAAAGGGCGGCAGTACACGTGAAGCTAAACGCGTCTGTCTTTCATGCGATGTTCAATCAGAGTGTCTTGAATATGCGCTCGCACATGATGAACGTTTTGGTATTTGGGGTGGACTTTCAGAACGTGAGCGCCGCCGTCTAAAGCGACGTTCTGCGTAAATTTCGTGATCCACACTCTTTAAGAGAGTAGAGGATTTGTATTGTGACTGACACAGAAAAAATTAATGTAACTGCAATCGTTGTAACACACGACGGTGAAAGTTGGTTACCTGCAGTTGTTGCTGCGCTTGCATCGCAAACTCGACCAATAGATCGAATCATTGCAGTTGATACTGGTTCACTAGATTCTTCTGCACGTTTACTTGAATCTGCGCGCATAGAAGTTATTCGAGAACAGCGCACCTGTGGATTTGGTGATGCAGTAGCACGGGCCGTTTCGGAAATTAATTTTCAAGGTGAAGATAGCAACGAATGGATTTGGCTCATTCATGATGACTGTGCACCCGTATCAACTGCATTAGAAAAGTTAATTGAAGCTGTAGAAAATAAACCACAAGTTGCAATTGTTGGACCAAAACTTCTTGGCTGGCACGATCGCACGCATTTATTAGAAGCTGGTGTCAGCATTGCAGGCAATGGCGCACGTTGGACGGGTCTGGAAGCTTTGGAGTACGACCAAGGTCAACACGATGGAATTCATGATGTACTCGCAGTAAGCACCGCTGGAGCTTTAATTCGAAAAGATATTTTTGAAGAAGTTGGCGGCTTCGATTCAAATTTGTCACTTTTTCGTGATGACATAGATTTGGGTTGGCGCGTTCGAGTAGCCGGACATTCAGTTCTTGTTACAACGCATGCCGTAGCTTTTCATGCACAGGCTGCCACTAATGAGCGCAGAAGCGTTGATGTTGTTGGAGCGCTCTTACATAGACCGCTGTTGTTGGATCGACGAAATGCTGCATATGTTTTATTAGCAAATTCATCGTGGTGGATGCTGCCCTGGCTAACAATTCAACTTTTCAGTTCAGCACTAGTGCGTTCAATTGGATATTTACTTGTAAAACTCCCGGGTTATGCCAGCGATGAATTGCTTGCAGTTGCAACGCTAGTTATTAAACCGGCGGTTCTAGTTAAAGCGCGCAAAGAGAGAAAAGCGACACGTTTAGTGTCTCCTCGAATTATTTCTGTTTACGTTCCACCGCGTTGGTCGCAATTAAGACTCTCACTTTCACGGCTTACCGAATCAATTAGGGTAAAAATTTTTCCAGTGCACGAGTCGCCAACAACTTCAGTGCTTGAATCACTTGAAGATGAAGATTTATTAGTACCAACAAAAAGCAACCAGTGGTTTAACATTTTACGTAAGCCAGAGGCTGCCGGATATTTACTTATTGGCCTAATTACTTTATTAGCTTCACATAATCGAATAGGGGCTTTGCTTGGCGGATCTCTCGTTACTTCGCCAAATGGTGCAAGTGATCTATGGAGAAGTTATTTTGAATCGTGGCACTCAGTTGGATTAGGAAGCCCAAATGCCACAGCGCCATGGGTTCCAATCCTTGCTTTGCTCTCCCTTGTTACTGGCGGAAAAATATCTCTATTCACGACCATCTTTTTCTTAGCAGCACCTGTATTGATGATGTGGTCATCGCATACTCTTTTACAGAAATATTCAGAAAATAAATTCATCACAATTCCTGCAAGTTTTCTTTATGCAATGTCTCCAGTTGCTTTGGCTGCAGTTAACTCTGGCCGGTTAGCCACCATCGTTATTCTTATTCTTGCTCCACGAATCCCGCTTGTTCTGAGTAAATGGCGCGAAATCGAAACTATTGCTTGGCGCCGTATTTATGGTCTGGCAATAATTCTTGCTATTTTTTCCGCATTTACTTTAGTCACAACAGTAATTTCATTCGGTTTAGTTGCAAGTTCAATTTATCTGGATTATCGGATCCTTAAAGAAGATAATGACAAGGAAGTTTTTCTTGCGCGTCTATATCGCCGATTAGTGGTTTTGTTAGCGCCTTTCTTAATGGTTACGCCCTATTCACTCGAGGCGTTACTAAGTCCTTCAAAATTCTTGACAGAACCAGGTTTAGCTATCGCAGGTGGCTCTACCCCACTTGTTCTAACTGCCAATCCAGGCGGTTTAGGCGCGCTTCCTTGGTGGGCTTTTAGTCCAATCCTTCTCATTTTGCTTGTCGCACTCTTTTCTTCGACTTTAGCTAAAGAGGCCAGCCAGTTCGGAATTTTAGTTTTAAGTGCCGCAGTTTTTTTTACAGCTTTTAAAATCTCAGTACATGGAAGCAGTAACCAAGTTTCCGTTTGGACTGGAACATTTATTGCTGTTGCAACTTTATGTGCCACCGTTTCAGGTGTTGTGATTCTAGATCGCTTACGAAGTGTTTTAATCTCGAGCAATATTCATTATCGCCACATCATGGCAGCGATGCTGCTGTTGCTATCGGCATCTTATGGAGTCATTAGTACGGCTTGGGCAATATCAGCAGGTGCCGATTCGCCGGTTCAAAGTGGGCATCAATCTGTAATGCCAGCGTTTTTGTCGGCTGAAGAAAATGAAAAAACACTTGTACTCCGCGAATTTACAAATGGGGATCGCAAATCCGTTCAATATTACATTTCACGAGGTCCAGAAATCTTCTTGGGTGATCCAGATATTGTGCCGAGACAAGTAATTGAAATTGAGGATGCAACTAAAGCTCTTATCGATGGCTCGGGAATATCAAGCAGTAAGACGCTGGCGTCATATGGAATTAAATATGTTTTTGTTAAGAGTCCCTACAGCGCAACATTAATTCAAACAATTGATGGCCTTGGCGGATTTTCTCGAACGTCAGCTACTTCGGCTGGAGTTGTTTGGCGCGTTGCTGGCGAAGTTGGCCGCTTAATTTTTACATCTACGACCGGAGAGCGAACCGTTCTTCCTACCGCTGAAGTTGGTGCCCGAATTAATGTTCCGGGCCCTGGAACGCTAACTTTGAGCGAAAGTTATGATCGATCTTGGCAAGTTTTGGAAAATGGATATCGATTACCAAAGGCACGAAATGCACAAGGACTTCCAGAATTTACTGTTACTGAAGCGGGCGAGATTTCTTTGATTCACGATGGAACAATTCGACGAGCTTGGCTCTCCCTCCAGTTGATTGTCATCACAGTCGCTGTAGTTATGGCTTTGCCTGCAGGTCGAAAGCGTCGCGAGATTTCTGAAGAGGAGTTAGCATGATAAAAATTCGCTCCCTTCGCTACATTGCAGTTTTGGCTATTTGCTTTCTTTCCGCCTCACTTTTTAATGTGACAACTAAGAGTCGCAATTATTCAGAATCCTTTCCAGCTCTAGTCTGTCCTCCAAGCCTGGAAGGTTTATCCTCTCAACTTTCAGTTGCTAATTCACAAGTTAAGTATCAGGGCCTGACTAATCGCAGTACCAAGATGACTTCTTTTAGAACGACTCGATTTGCTTTAACTAATGGGGCTATTGTCGTAAATGCCGAAGGAATCACGCCAGTCGTTTGGGAAAGTAGACCTGGAAACTGGTCCGGTGGTGCACTCTGCGCCGGACCGCAGATTTCACAATGGTTTGTTGGCGGAAGTGCAAATGTAACTTCTCGTGGTCATCTCATAGTTGCAAACAGTGGACTGAGCGATGCCATTGTTGATATTCAGGTGTATTCAGAAAAAGGCAAGCAGCCTCTGAAATCTATAACTGTTAAATCACGAAGTTTTAATTTGATTTCACTTGATTCATTGGCACCAGGAGATCAAGCACTTGTCGTTAAAGTTGCACCAAGATCAGGTCGCATTAATTCTTTTATGGTCGATGAAAAAGGCGCAGGCTTACGTTCCTTAGGTGGAGATTTGGTCAACCCATACGCTGCGCCAAGTAAAGATGTAACTATTCCTGCAATTCCAAATCAAATCCAGAAAAATGGTAAGAACTCTTCAGCTCATACGTTACGGATTCTTAATCCAGGTTCATTCGATTCGGATTTCACTGCTGAAGTCCTCACTTCGAACGGCAGATTCATCCCAGTAGAATTAAATACGCAGTCGATTCCTGCAGGGAAAGTTTCGGAGTTTAAATTCTCTCCAGAGATTTCTGCCAAAGTTTTAGCGGTGCACATTAAATCTCAAACTCCGATCGTTGCCGCAATTTCAACAAGTGTTACCGTTGGTGGACATAGTGATTTCCTCTGGAGTACTGGAGCACCAAAGCTTGACGCAATATCACTGGCCATCGCCGGATTAACTCCAGTCGTTGTTTTTGCTGGAGATTCAATCTCAGTTCAACTAACGGTGACTATGAATAACGGTAAAAAATATTCTCGACACATTAAAGGCACAGACATAGTTACTTGGAAAGCTCCGGCCAATTCACGAATTCTGACAATTGATTCAACTGGAAAAAACACCTATGCCGGGGCGATTATTTCTTCAGTCAATGGATATGGCTATATCCCACTTCAAGCAGGTAGCGATCTAGCCCGCGTTGAGGAGCCAAGTTCAAACATACGTGTTTTGATTCCTTGAAAATCCCAGTGAATACACGCAAGACGCACTAATCTTCTATGCATGAAGCCACGGTTGCAGATAGGTAGAGGCTGTTCGCGTGCCGGCTGCCGTTCTATTGCGACGATGACACTTACTTATATTTATGCTGAATCAACAGCAGTCGTTGGACCACTTGCGACTTTTTCTGAGCCACATGCTTATGACTTATGTGCCGTACATGGCGAAAGATTAAAAGTTCCAAATGGTTGGAACGTCATTCGCCATGAAGTTACTGGACAGGAACCCGGACCTTCCGACGATGATTTGATGGCTATTGCCGATGCCGTACGTGAAGTTGCCCTCAAAGGCATTGATGACGATGAGGCCTCAAAGATTGAAAAGTCTCAGTCTACAATTGGCCGACGCGGCCACCTTCGCGCAATTCCATCGTAAGGAAGAAATCCATGAGTTCAGAGATTGCCGATATTTTTAAAGCGTATGACATTCGCGGCCTCGTTGATTCCGAGATAACACCTGAATTTACTTTTGCGACAGGCTTAGCATTTGCACGATTTCTACAACTAGAACGTGAACCCGCAACGGTCGTAATTGGTGAAGATATGCGGCCATCATCGCCGGAACTTGCCGAAGCTTTCTCAGCAGGAATTACATCGCAAGGGCTAGATGTCATTCGAATCGGTTTAGCATCTACCGACATGCTCTATTTTGCATCTGGAAAATTGGGATTACCTGGAGCAATGTTTACAGCCAGCCATAACCCTGCCGAATACAATGGAATCAAACTCTGTCTTAGTAGTGCCAGACCTATCGGCAAAGAGTCGGGGCTAGTCACAATTGAAAACTTTGTTCGCCAAGGCTCTCCACTAGAAATTCGTTCACTTGGTAAAGAAACCAATCGCGACATGCTTGAAGAATACGTCGATCACTTATTGCACCTAGTAGATCTTTCAGATATTCGTCAATTAAAAATCGTAATCGATGCTGGCAATGGCATGGCTGGTCATACTGCACCAGCAATTTTCAAGCGACTTAACTGCGAAGTGATTCCACTGTATTTCGAACTTGATGGCACTTTTCCAAATCACGAAGCTAACCCAATTGATGCCAAGAATTTAAAAGATTTACAAAAAAGCGTTGTGAAAAATTCAGCAGATTTAGGTTTAGCTTTTGACGGAGATGCCGACCGTTGTTTCTTAGTCGATGAAAAAGGAAACACTGTAAATCCCTCGGACTTAACTTCACTCATTGCGTCTCGCGAATTAGCAAAACATCCAGGTGCTACCGTGATTTATAACTTGATTTCATCGCGTGCAGTCCTTGAAGTAATTGAAGAAAATGGGGGAGTTGGCTTGCGAAGTCGAGTAGGCCATTCCTACATAAAAAAGATGATGGCTGATAGCAAGGCAATCTTTGGCGGAGAGCATTCAGGCCATTTTTATTTTGATGAATTCTGGAGGGCAGATTCAGGTGCACTTGCAGCCCTGCATGCAATCGCAGCCCTAGGTGGATCAACAAAATCTATGTCGCAAATCCTGAAACCTTTCCAACGCTATGTACTTAGTGGTGAGATTAATTCAACGGTTACAGATGCTGGCGCGGCAATGGAGTTAGTTGAAAAAACCTTTGCGGCCGAAGAAAATGTAGCCATAGATCACTTAGATGGCCTCACCGTCAATGGTGATACGTGGTGGTTCAACCTTCGCCCATCCAATACTGAGCCGCTCCTTCGCTTAAACGTAGAGGCAAAGACACAGGCCCGTATGGACAAGCTTCGCGAGCAAGTCTTGACCATTATTCGCGGCTAACTTAAGGCCTTCATTACTCGCTTTTGAGCGTGGGGCAGTAACCTATGCTCCTGACCGCATTAATAAAGGAGCTTTTTGTGAACGCACCAGTTACTTCTACTCTTCCACGCCACGACATCGCCGACGCGTCACTTGCCGCACAAGGAAAGATGCGCATTGAATGGGCAGAACGAAATATGCCAGTGCTTGCTCAAATTCGTGAGCGTTTTGAAAAGTCACAACCTTTTGCCGGAGTTCGAATTTCAGCGTGTATGCACGTGACAACTGAGACCGCTAATTTAATGCGCGTACTAAAAGCTGGCGGAGCTGAAATCGCGCTGTGTGCTTCAAATCCATTGTCAACACAAGATGACACTGCAGCAGCACTTGTTCACGAATATGGAATCTCTGTTTTTGCTCGAAATGCAGTTGATCGTGATGGTTACTACAAGCACATCAACGCCTCACTTGATATCGAACCACACCAAGTCTTTGATGATGGATGCGATCTTGTAAACACACTTCACACAACACGTAAAGAATTAATTCCAAACATTGCTGGTGGATGTGAAGAAACAACAACTGGCGTTATTCGCCTCAATCAAATGGCAAAAGATGGCGCACTTCAATTTCCTATGATTGCCGTTAATGACACAGATACAAAGCACATGTTTGATAACCGCTATGGAACTGGTCAATCAACTCTTGATGCAGTTTTCCGTTCAACTAATTTCCTACTAGCTGGCCGTATCCTTGTAGTTGCAGGTTTTGGTTACTGTGGAAAAGGTGTTGCAGAGCGCGCAAAAGGCATGGGCGCAGATGTAATCGTTACTGAAATCGATCCAACAAAAGCATTAGATGCGATGATGCAAGGTTTCCGTGTTATGCCAATGATTGATGCGGCGAAAGTTGGAGATGTATTTATCACTGTCACAGGTAATCGTGATGTTCTTCGCGACGAACACTTCGCAGTTATGAAGGATGGCGCAATCATGGCCAACTCCGGACACTTCGATGTTGAAATTGACGTTGCTTGGCTTGAGCAAAATGCAAAGAGTAAGAATTCAAAGATGCGCCACCAAACTGATGAATACGTTATGGCCGACGGACGTCGCCTTCTACTTCTTGCAGAGGGTCGCTTAGTTAATTTAGGTGCCGCTGAAGGTCACCCAGCATCAGTGATGGATATGTCATTTTCAGATCAAGCTCTCACAGCTGAGTATCTAGTCAAGGAAGCTAAGAATCTAAAGCCAGGTGTTCACAATGTTCCTACCTATATCGACAAGGAAGTTGCTAGTTTGAAACTTCAAAGCATGGGTGGTCACATCGACGTACTAACACCTGCGCAAGATATGTACTTGAACTCTTGGGAGCACGGTAGCTAATGACACTGGTTATGGTCGTCGATGACGACCAGGACCTTGCCGAGATGCTCGGCATTGTTTTAACTGGTGCTGGAATAGATGTTGATTTAGTCAGTCGGGGCGATGAAGTTTTAGAAGTATTTAGAAATAATCCCCCCGACTTAGTTTTGCTTGATGTTATGTTGCCGGGCCTTGATGGCATCGAGGTCTGCAAGTTGATCCGTGCAGAATCTATGGTTCCAATCATCATGCTCACCGCAAAAGGTGATAGCCACGATGTTGTGCGCGGTCTTGAAGCTGGCGCAGATGATTACATGGTTAAACCTTTCAAGCACCCATCAGAATTAATCGCCCGTATTCGCACCAGATTGCGCCGAACAAATGCCGATGTTTCAGGTCTGCTTACAATCGGTGATTTAGCTATCGATGTGCAAGCACATCAAATTTTGCGAGCTGGTAAACAAATCTCACTCACTCGTCTGGAGTTCGATCTCCTTGTAGCGCTAGCTAAAGAACCAGGTCGCGTGTTTACGCGCGATGCATTGCTGAGTGAAGTGTGGGGATACAGACACTCCACCGATACTCGATTAGTTAACGTGCATGTTCAACGTTTGCGCTCAAAGATTGAACATGATCCAGAAAATCCAGAAATCGTGGTAACTATTCGGGGCGTTGGATATAAAGCAGGAGTCATGGGTGGTTCATAAATATGAACCGAATAGTAAATAGATTCAGGAACTCGCTAGCCCCAAAAGTTATTGTTTCAACGGTTTTACTCTCCCTAATAGTTATTTATTTAACTGGTTCAGCGCTCAATTCTCAGTTAGCTACCGGTATTAAGAAAGTTAATATCGATTCATCGCGCATTGAAGCACGCTCGACAATTTTCAGCGCCGAGTATCGTTTCTTACTTGCTCAAGGCGAAAAAGATGAGGTTGTTCGCAAAGTTCTAGATAACGTAATCAGTTCAGCAACTTCGCTGACGTCCAATGAGAATGCCCGAGAAGTAATTTTCATTAGAAGTCCAGGAAATACCCGTGAACAAGATTATGAGACAACCTCAAATTTAGTAGAACCTAAAACCATTCCGGAGGCTTTGCGTAAAATCGTCCGCAAAGAAAGCGATCTTTCATGGTCGTACGTGAGCATTAAGTATTTAGGTGGCCAGGAAATACCAGGTCTAGCTTTTGGCCAAAAAGTGAGTATTCCTAATGCTGGTCAGTATGAAATGTATTTAGTTTTCTCTCTAGCAAACCAAGAAGCCACCCTAAACCTTATTCAAAGATTACTTATTCTTACTGGATCAGCTTTAGTTTTACTGATTGCTTTAATTGTTTGGCTAGTGGTTCGACAAGTTGTAAAACCTGTTCGCGAGGCCGCACACATTGCAACGCAGTTTACGGCGGGAGATTTTACGCAACGAATGAAAGTTGTCACTGGGGATGAAATCGCAACTTTGGGTCAAGCTTTCAATGCGATGGCTGAATCCTTGGAAAAACAGATTGCAAGACTTGAAAACTTATCTCGTGTGCAACAACGCTTTGTCTCAGATGTGTCGCATGAATTACGTACTCCACTAACAACACTTCGAATGGCATCAGAAGTTATCTATGCCTCTCGAGAAAATTTTGATCCAGTTGTTGCTCGCAGTACTGAGTTACTTGTTGCCCAACTCGATCGCTTCGAGCGCTTGCTTGAAGATCTCTTAGAAGTTAGCCGATTTGATGCTGAGGTAGCAGTCATTGAAGCGGTTGATTTCGACATTGTTGCTTTAGCTAATCAATGTATTCAAGATTTAGCTCTGGTCGCTACAGAGCGTTCGACTGAACTACGTATTTATTCAATTGCGGAAAACATTTATATAAAGGCAGATATTCGACGTGTGGAGCGTATTCTGCGAAATCTTTTTTCAAATGCAATTGATCATGCCGAAGAAAAACCGATAACTGTCACAATTATTGCAAGTGAGAGCGATGTTGCCGTTGGCGTTCGTGATCATGGTGTCGGTTTGGATGAAAACTCACTTCGCAGAGTTTTTGATCGCTTCTGGCGAGCCGATCCCTCACGTGCCCGTACGCGAGGTGGAACAGGTCTCGGCCTCTCGATTGCTTTAGAAGATGCTCGACTTCATAACGGTGAACTTGAAGCATGGGGTCGACCCGGAAAAGGTGCACACTTTGTGCTCACACTTCCCAGAAATACTGCTCTCGGAATTGAATCACGGTTAATTAAATTACAACCTGACGATTATCACGGTTAGTTTCCACATCTAGTTCTGCCGCGCTTTAGTTCAAACTAGATTCACATGGATGAAAGTTATTCATGAGTTAACACAACTTCTCTTTCCAATACGCTGTTATGGCTGCAATGCAATTGGTTTATCTATCTGTTCATTGTGTCGTCGAGAATGGCATCCACATTATTACCTCACTCACTTAGATAAAATTAAAGTTCATTCTGCGATTTTGTACTCACCAACTGCAAGTAAAATAATTTTGGCAGCTAAAGAAAATGGTTTAGCTGGAGCAGATCATTTGATTATTGAAGCAATCGTGCATGTTATAAAGCGAGGTGATTTCACATCTAGCAATGCCAGACTTGTGCCAATTCCATCGGCTTCAGGAAATCGACGCAGACGTGGTCGAGATTTCATGTACGAAATATGCAAAGAGATTTCTCAACAAACTCAGATACCTGTCTCACCTTTGCTAACTATCGTGAGAAAGGTAAGTGATCAAAGTGGCCTCAGTGCTAAGGATCGTGCATCCAATATGCATGGTGCATTTGCACTCAAACCGGGAATGTTTCCCCGAGGTGATTTGTTACTTATAGACGATGTAGTCACCACCGGGGCCAGTGTTTCGGAGGCGACTAGGGCGCTGCAATCGGGCGGATTGCGTGTTCTGGGCTCAGTTACCGCTTGCGTGACTCAACCTCTACGATAGGGGTCTAGAGCAGATGAGATTTGTGAACTCTTGAAAGGTTGCAGCGATGCCAGCGTTTTTTGACAGGATTTTGCGTGCCGGTGAAGGCCGCGCACTTCGCGAACTTACTAAAGTTGTTGAGCACGTTAATTCTCACGAGCCTCGTATCTCTGCCTTAAGTGATGTGGAGCTTCGTAACCAGACTGAACTATTCAAAGCACGGATCTCCAAGGGCGAAGATTTAGATTCAATCATGCCCGAAGCTTTTGCTGTTGTTCGTGAAGCGGCAAAAAGAACTTTAGGTCAGCGTCATTACGACGTTCAACTTATGGGTGGTGCAGCGCTACATAAGGGCAATATCGCTGAAATGCGTACAGGTGAAGGTAAGACTTTAGTAGCAACTCTTCCTTCCTATCTCAACGCCCTTGCTGGTCGCGGCGTGCATGTTGTTACGACGAATGATTACTTAGCAGAACGCGATAGCGAATGGATGGGTCGTATTCATCGCTTCCTTGGTTTAAAAGTTGGTGTAATTCTTGCCAACATGTCACCAGCTGAGCGTCGCGAGGCTTATCACGCCGATATTACATATGGAACAAATAATGAATTCGGTTTTGATTATTTGCGCGACAACATGTCATGGTCATTAGAAGAGTGCGTTCAGCGCGATCATTTCTTTGCAGTTGTCGATGAAGTTGACTCCATTTTAATTGATGAAGCAAGAACGCCATTAATTATTAGCGGTCCGGCCGATAAGGCAACTAAGTGGTACGTAGAGTTTGCAAATCTTGTTGGAAAACTGCAAAAAGATGTGCACTACGAAATTGATGAGAAGAAGAAAACTGTCGGCATCCTTGAAGAAGGTGTAACACGTGTAGAAGAGTTATTGCAGATTGGCAATCTCTACGAAGCTGCAAATACTCCAATGATTGGTTACCTAAATAACGCAGTTCGCGCCAAGGAACTTTTTAAACGCGATAAAGATTATGTTGTAATGAATGGCGAACTCTTAATCGTTGACGAACATACTGGCCGAATGTTGGCAGGTCGCCGTTACAGCGAAGGTTTACACCAGGCGTTAGAAGCAAAAGAGCGCATTGAGATTAAAGATGAAAATCAGACTCTTGCCACAATCACTTTGCAAAACTATTTCCGCCTTTATGAGAAATTGTCAGGTATGACTGGAACGGCGATGACCGAGGCATCTGAATTCCATCAGATTTACAAATTGGGTGTTGTTCCAATTCCAACGAATCGTTCAATGGTCCGTATTGATCAGCCAGATTTAGTGTACAAATCTGAGGCTGGAAAATTTGCTGCAGTGACATTAGATATCGTCGAAAAACATCGCAAAGGCCAACCTGTTCTCGTAGGTACAGTCAGCGTTGAAAAATCTGAAGAGCTTTCAGCTTTCCTTCGCAAATCTGGTGTTCCTCACGAAGTTCTTAATGCAAAACACCATGAACGTGAAGCTGCCATCATCGCCAGAGCGGGCGTAAAAGGCGCAGTAACTGTTGCTACAAATATGGCTGGTCGCGGTACTGACATTATGTTGGGTGGAAACCCAGAGTTCATGGCCGATTACGAATTACAACGTCGCGGACTTTCTCCAGTTGAAAACTCAGAAGCCTATGAAAAGGCTTGGCCTGAAGAAATTGCCCGACAAAAAGCGGCAGTTGCTTTAGGTCATGAGGAAGTTATTGCTCTTGGCGGTCTCTATGTTTTAGGTACCGAACGCCATGAATCGCGACGCATTGATAATCAGTTGCGTGGACGTGCAGGTCGCCAAGGCGATCCTGGTGAATCCCGTTTCTATCTCTCATTACAAGATGAGTTAATGCGTCGCTTTAACTCAGGAATGGTCGAGCGCTTCTTATTAGCTGCTGGAATCCCTGAAGATGTGCCAATCGAATCAAAGATGGTTAGCAATGCTATTCGTTCAGCACAAACTCAAGTTGAGTCACAAAACTTTGAGATGCGTAAAAATGTTTTGAAATATGACGATGTCATGAACCGTCAACGCCAAGTTGTTTATGGCGAACGTCGAATGGTTCTAGAAGGTGCTGATATCAAGGATCAAGTCGCTACTTTCGTAGATGACACATTGACGGCCTACGTCGCTGCAGCTACATCTACTGGATATTCCGAAGATTGGGATCTAGATACTTTGTGGAATGCACTCAAGACTATTTATCCAATTTCATTTACAGTTGAAGAATTAATTGAACGAGCTGGTTCCAGAGCGGGTCTCGATGTTGATTACTTAACTTCAGCGATTATTGAAGATTGCCAAGCGGCTTATGCAAAGCGCGAAGAAAATCTGGGTCCAGATGTTATGCGCGAACTCGAGCGCAAAGTTCTGCTATCCGTTCTTGATCGTAAATGGCGTGAGCATCTTTATGAAATGGACTACCTGCAAGAAGGTATTGGTTTACGTGCCATGGCACAACGTGATCCACTCGTTGAGTATCAGCGTGAGGGCTATGAGCTTTTCTCAGCGATGATGGATGCAATCAAAGAGGAAATCGCAGGTTTCTTATTCAATATCGAAGTTACAGTAGAAGCATCAGGCAAAGAAATTAGTGGCGCCGGTCTTGAAGCTAAACCATTGCCAACAACTGGTTTGCAATACACCGCTGCCGATGAATCTGGTGTAAAAACAACTGGCGAAGTTTCTCGAAATGCTCCTTGCCCATGCGGCTCTGGCAAGAAATTTAAACGCTGTCACGGCGGTGCTTAAAGCAAAGTAAGCGCGGTACAAAGCCAACGATTATCTAATCCCTCAAATCGAAGGATGATTGCTCGAAGGCGTTCACCGTATCGAACCGTGACTGTTGCTTCGCAAATTCCATCGAGTGGTTCTTGCAAGTGAGTCTGTCGAATATGCCCCACGCTCTTTTCGCTGCCTGATTTTCTCGTTAGCTCTGAGTAAATTGTGAAGTGACACTGAGTCTCTAACTGTTTCGGCGATCTACGTCCGGCCCAGATTTCTACGAGGTTATGTGCAAAGCGATTCACCCATGGCAATAACTCGGGCAAATCTGCAGCAGAAGTTGGCTCGGGAGCAAAAGCAGGATCGTATTCACCTTCATATTGTGTGGGAACTAGATATAGCTTGCTCACAAATTTTACTGTTGGCTTTTGAATGGGTCTAAATATTTCAAGTTGAGGATGCAACCAATCGTCATCGACATTTTGCGCATAATCATCGATTCGAAAACTGTGGATTGTTAACTCTTCACTTACCTGTTGTGTTGTCATGTGTTAAGGGTTCTATGGGAGGCTCGGCAAAGACTCAGCCAAAGAGTTGAGTTTTTCCCATCACAATTGATGAGTGTGGATAAGTTGAATTAGCGGTATCAGGGTTGCATTTAGGTGCACCTATGAAACCTAAAAAATATCTCAATAGATCTCGACTACCTCTTGCAATTACGCTCATTGCCGCATCTTTTATCTCTGCCTTTGCCTTAGCTGCACTTTCAAATTCAAAGCGAGAGTATTGGGTAGCAACGCTGAACTTGCCCGTAGGTCACCAAATCTCTATCGGTGAAATGCAGTTAGTGAGCATGAACCTTGATACAAGTTCAACTACTTATGTCGAAAAGAGTTTGAACCCTCTTGGTCAGGTTGTCATTCGTAATTTAATGATTGGCCAAATCGTTGATCAGGAAAGTATCAGCGCTACCGTCTCGGTTATTGCAAGTAGTGCGGTTCCTTTAAGTGTTCGAGCCGTTGATTTAGCCGAAGGAATTCAAGTTGGTGAAGCCGTAGATATTTACTGGGTCCTAGATAGCGATAGTGGACAGGGAATTGCAGATCCAATATTTATTTTAGGTGGAGTGCGCGTTTTAAGCGCTGATACAAAAAGTAAAAACTTTGGCACTGATGCCGCGATTACAGTTGCAGTCGAAGAAACTCAAGTTCTTCGCCTTTTATCGGCAACGACTAAGGGTCGATTAGTGGTGATTCGCTCACATGTTTAACCAAGAATTGCCTGTCGTAATTACGGCCGTTGCAGATGCACACAGCGAAGGTTTCATATCCAGCACGCTCTTTGCCGAAGGTTGGAGCGTTGTTTTTAGAGCGATAGATCTTGAAAATCTTGAACTATTTCTAGCTAATAATGTCGAGTTGGCTTCCACGGCGCTGCTTATTTATGCTCCTGATCTTGATGGTATTTCACGAGAAGTAGTTACAGCACTTTCTAAGAAAGTGAAGCAAGTAATCGGCTTTTCTAATACGACAACAGCCAGTGATGCATTTGCCGAACTTCATCCGATACCAACCACCGCCACCGAACTTGTAAGCATCGTGCGTGGCTTTTTGCGTACCCCAATGCTTCGACAGGTCAGTGCCGATATTAGGCAAAACCGTAGAGCCCGGGTTATCGCACTTGGCTCGGCAGGAAGTGACACAGGTTGTACGACTATCGCACTGAACTTAGCCATGGAGTTAAGTCTTTTAGAGAAAAGCACATTAATAATTGATGCGAATTTTCGGGCACCATCAATTGCAACTTTGATTTCTATTCGAAATGTCGTAGGTGAATCTGGTTGGCGAATAATTGCACCGAATCTATCGATTGCCGAAATCTCACAGTCCCAAGCTGCTTCGATCGATGAATTAATGCAGAACGCCACACATAATTTTGATTTTGTAGTTATTGATTTGGGCTCTATTTCTGGGCTTTCAAATCGTTTAACAGATAGGCGCTGGACATCAACAGTGACAACCTGGAGCTGTGACCAAGGCGATGAACTGATGGTTATTGCTAGACCAGATTTATTAGGGATTCATCGCCTTGAGCAAGTCACACAACTCTTAGAAAAGACTTCAATTCGGGCAGAGTTAAGTTTCCTGCTCAATAAACGCTCACCAGGAAAGCGCGGAGAAGTTGAGGAGAGCAAGTTTCTGGAAATCACAACAAAACTTCGCCCACTAGCGGTGAGAGTTTTAGGTCGCGACCCACGAGCTACGACCATGGCCCTTGATCAAAAAGCCACTCTCATTGAAGTTAATCCCCGTTCTGGCTTGCGCAAATCTATTGCCAAAATCGCTGGAGAGATTGCTGGCTGACTTCTAATACTATTAGCGCCATGCGAGCCTATCTTCCAATTTCACGTGACGCGCTCGATGAATTCATTCAGACTGGTGTTAAGAGTGTCGAATCAATCTATGCACCAACTCCTTTTTATACCGGTGCCAATGAAGATTTAGATGAAGAAGAGATTGAGTATCTGCTTTCTTTAGAGGCAGCTGAAGTGGCATTAGCCCAGCAAAGTTCAAGTACTAGCCCAGGAATTGTTGTGGCGATTGAACTTACAACTGGCCAAGTCAATCAAGTTGAAGAAAAAACTGTCACTCTCAATAGCGAATTAAAGTGGGAACAAGTTCAGTGTGCTTTGCTCCTCTATCCGGGTGAGGACGAATTGATTTGGTTTGCTACCCAGGAAATCGCTTTAAATTTGGCGGAGTGGAAATAAATGCCCCAGTTTGAATCACTCATTCATGGGCGCAGTTCAATCTCGATTGATCAAGCACATAAATTACGTGAACTGGTTGCTGACTGGCAGCTACTTTCAGATCTTTCTTTTGCCGATTTAGTTTTATGGGTCCCGATTCGCAAAGACATGAAGATGTGGCCAACAGGTCATGTTGCAGTGGCACATATTCGTCCAACCACAGCGGCGACAATTTTCACCAACGACATCATTGGCGATGAAATTTTGTGGGGGAGTAATGCCCAGATTGATAGCGCGCTTTCTAATGCAGAGATAATTCGAGATTCAGCCCCTGAAAAATTTGGAGAGATTTTAGTTAAGCAGGAAACCATTCCTGTGGTTTTTGATGACCAAGTTATTGCAGTTATTTCGCGTCACCGAAATGCAGAACTTATGCGCTCACCCAGCAGACTGGAACTTAATTATCGGGAGATTGCACATTGCCTCTACCGCATGGTTTCTGAAGGCACATTTCCATATAAAAATGTTGGCTCCCTTTTTGAACCAGTTCCACGTGTAGGCGATGGCTTAATTCGTTTAGATGTTAATGGCGTTATCTCTTTCGCAAGTCCTAATGCCCGTTCGGCATTTAGTCGCATGGGATGGAAAAGCGAGATTGAAAGCAACATTCTTGGCGAAGTTGCTGAAGCCGTTGCTAATAATTCTCATGACCCACATGAAGAAGGTATTCGCACAAGGTTGAATGGCAAAGTTTTAAGACGTGTAGAAATAGATAATCAAGGGGCAATAATCGAATTACTCGTTCTGCCATTACTCCAGGGCGAAGATCGAATTGGCGCTATTGTCTTACTTCAAAACGTAACCGAGCTTCGACGTCGCGAACGCGAACTGGTAACTAAAGATGCAACTATTCGAGAGATTCACCATCGAGTAAAAAATAACTTGCAAACAGTTTCAGCGCTGCTGCGTTTACAAGCGCGAAGAATTGAAGATCCAGGTGCAGCTTCTGCGCTCAATGAAGCCGTTCGTCGAATCGCATCAATTGCTTTAGTGCATGAAACGCTTTCAAGTAGTGCAGAAAATACGGTGGCCTTTGATGAAGTTCTCAATCAGTTGGTCACACATGCCTTGGAGCTGAGTCCACGGATGGGTCAGTTAAAAATTGAGCGCAAGGGCGAACTTGGTTCCTTAGAGTCAAGAGTTGCTACACCGCTCTCACTTGTTGTAACTGAATTAATGCACAACGCCCTCGAACATGGTCTTGCCGAACAAGGCTCAGTGCTTTCAATAGAACTTCAGCGTTACAGCAACGAGTGCGTAATTAACATCGTTGATGATGGTATTGGTTTACCTGATGGATTTGATTTGGCAACGTCATCAAATCTTGGTTTACAAATCGTGCGTACGTTAACTGAAAATGAATTAAATGGAGTTTTGAAATTGGAATCAACACAACAAGGGACGCGCGCTAATTTGCGCTTCCCACTTTAAATACTGTTTTGTTGTTCCATCAAACGTGCACGATTACGAGCTGCACGGCGCTTGAGTGCACGGCGCTCATCTTCAGATAATCCGCCCCAAACTCCGGCATCTTGTCCACTCTCAAGGGCCCAAGCAAGACATGGCTCCTTAACAATGCAACGGTTGCAAACTTTCTTTGCTTCCTCAATTTGTGTGAGTGCAGGGCCAGTGTTTCCAACTGGAAAAAAGAGTTCTGGATCTTCGTCTCGGCACGCTGATTGATGTCGCCAATCCATGCGGGGCCTCCTTATTAAAGATCCGGGCATACCCAAATCGCGCCAATGTTTACCGATGTAATACGCACACGTTCATGCGCAAGGGGGTAATTCTCCCTGCTATTGCATTGATTAACAAGGATGAAATGAAAAAGATTTGCGAATTATGCGTGATTTAAGTCGCGCTGTGCCCCCGACAGGATTCGAACCTGTGCACCCGCCTCCGGAGGGCGGTGCTCTATCCCCTGAGCTACGGGGGCTCTGGAGCATGCGTAGGTTATCAGCGGGTGCAGTTATCGCGTGATACTGCAAGAATTACCGCCATGAGTTCTATCGCATATTTCGCAACTGGTTGTTTTTGGGGTGCCGAGCGCCGTTTCTGGCAAATGGAGGGCGTCACTGAAACTTCCGTTGGTTATATGGGCGGAAATAGAGCCAATCCTTCATACGAGCAAGTGTGTACTGGAGTAACGGGCCATGCCGAAATGGTGGAAGTTGTTTTTGATGAATCAAAGATTAGTTACCAGCGTTTGCTAGAAGAGTTCTGGACGATGCACGATCCAACCTCTCTCAACCAACAAGGTGGAGATATTGGCACGCAGTACCGAAGTGCAATCTACACAACCACTCCAGAACAGTATGTAACTGCCGTGAACTCAAAATTGGCCTACCAAGGGGTTTTAACTCCAGCCGGACTTGATGAAATTTGCACCGAGATTCTTAGCGCTGACAATGTTCCGTATTACTTAGCCGAGGAATATCACCAAAAATATTTACAAAAAAATCCTAATGGTTATGACTGCCATTCAAGTACTGGTGTGGCTTATCCAAAAGTTGAGGTGCAAGCATGAGTGAGAAAAATTATCCAGTTGCAATCAATGAAGAAGAATTAAAAAGTAAGTTAGATCCACTTTCGTATGAAGTTTTGCGAAACGCCGCAACCGAGCTCCCGTTTACTGGTGAATATACAGACAGCGATAAAGTTGGCGTTTATAAATGCAAAGCATGCGCCGCAGAACTCTTTAGAAGCGAAACGAAATTTCATTCAGGCTGTGGTTGGCCATCTTTCTATGCACCAACTGCTGATGACGCAGTTGAATTAATTGAAGATAGATCTTTATTTCCACGTGTTCGCACAGAAGTTCGCTGCGCCGCTTGTGGTTCTCATTTAGGTCATGTCTTTAAAGGTGAGGGTTACGACGTTCCAACTGATGAGCGTTGGTGCATCAACTCAGTCTCACTTATTCTTGAAGATATTTAATAATCTAAGCCACGACTTTCATGCACTGCTTGGTAGCAATACCAAGCAACAACACTTCGGTACGGGTGAAGTTTTTCGCCTTTTACATCTAAAACTTTGGCCGTGGTCTCTTCCTTATTTTTATGCACCATGTCCCACCCGCGACGTACGGCTAAATCTCCGGTAGGCCAGATATCTAGTCGCCCCAATTGAAACATCATGAACATCTCAACTGTCCAGCGCCCAATTCCCCAAATGGAAGTGAGTTTGTCGTAAATCTCTTGGTCATCATGAATCTCATCGATGCGATCTATGGGCAAAGATTTATCTAAAACCGCACTAGATAGCCCTTTAATGGTGCGTGATTTAGCCCCAGAAACCCCAATTTCTCGCAACGCCGCATCATCGAGTTTCATTATTTTCTTCGCGTTGATATTTCCTTTACAGAGTTCAACAAGGCGTGCATGAATAGTTGCCGCAGCTTTAGTTGCCAATTGCTGAGAAATTACAGAACTCACTAACGATTCAAAATGAGTTTCACTGGGTTCGCTCCGACCAATGGTGCACAGGGGTCGTCGTTCAATGAGCGGAGCGAACTTTTTATCTAACTCTGCAACTTCTGCGACTATTCGTCGCATCTTTTGGGTTGAATGAACTGCCATTAATTACAGTGAGAATGAAGGATATTCATCAGTAACGAATAGGAATGCATAACCCATTACGCGATTCCAATAAGCAATTGTTCCGACAACACCTTCGGCACACCATTCGGGATAATTACCGGTTACAACAACACTTGCCCAAGCAAAAACTGTTAAAAAGAATGCATAGACAAAATAGATTGCCCCAACAAAATAAAGTGGAATTGCAAGGAACCACTTAACAAGTGGTAAGTAACGGTTGAGTGCCTTTGGATCTACTTCCGGAAAAGTAACACTCACGACATCGTTTTCTTCAAGCGATGGATATTCATCTGTTAAGACAAGAACATATGCATCAACGCGAGTTTGCAAAGATAAAAGCGCTTCATTGAAAGCTAAAAGATATGACGGGTAAGCCTGACGAAAAACAAGAGAGAGCAGAACGGGCAGAACCAGTAACCCAGTAGCCCAAGAAGCATTGTTTGCAGTTAATTGATCAGGGGCAAAAGATGCGACGAAAATCGCCACAGGGACGACCAAGATAATTCGGAAAAAAGCAGTTACGCGATTTCGCTCGGTTAGGGACACATCGATTTGGGTTTCAATTTGATTACTCATGTGCGCCAATTTAGCGCGTAAATACGCCCATGTATTGCATATTGCAGGGTTGATGCCCTATTTTTCAGTCACTTACAGAGCTTTTGCAGTTTTTTGCAGGTACGCGAGAGGTAAAAATGGCAGGCATTAAAGAAGTTGCCGAAGAGGCTGGGGTCTCGACTGCAACTGTGTCACGGGCGCTGCGCGGGATGCACCACGTTAATGATCAAACTCGCGCCAAAATAATCGCCGCGGCCGAAAAATTAAACTATCCACTTACTCCTGCAAAAAGTACAAGTCATACGGGGCGCACAAATAGCGTTGGCGTAGTTGCTCCATACATTTCGCGCTGGTATTTCTCACAAGTTATTAGCGGCGCCGAACAAGCTTTACGTGAAGCTGGATTAGATCTGCTCCTATACAACTTCAGCCAAATGAAAGGCCGTGAGCGTTTATTTCAACATCAACTGCTCAAGGGCCGGGTTGATGCTTTGATCGTTATCAGTCTTCCACCAACAGTTGAAGAGTTTGATTCAATGTTAAGTCTTGGAATTCCTATCGCACTTGTTGGAATGGACCATCCCAAATGTGCATCAATTAAAATCGACGATATTGCGGGAGCACGTTCTGCAACTCAACATTTAGTAAATCAAGGTCATAGAAAAATCGGTTTAATGTCGGGTCGACCAGATGATCCATTTAATTTCAGCGTGCCTCAAGATCGCCGTAAAGGTTTTATGCAAGTTCTTGCCGAAAATGGTTTGGAGTGGTTGCCACAACGTGAAGTACATGGAGATTTCACGATGCACACCGCTGCTAGAGCTATGGATGATTTATTAGCTAGACCAAATAGACCTACCGCAATTTTCTGCGAGTCAGATGAAATGGCAATGGGTGCAATGCAGGCTCTTCGCCGCCATGGTCTAAAAGCTCCCGATGATATTTCCATTGTTGGTTTTGATGGCCACGAAATGGCAGAGTTTTCAGAGTTAACAACTATCGAGCAACCAGTTCAGTTGATGGGTGAAATGGCAGCCTGGTCAATCATGGAGCGTTTAAGAAAACCAAACGTCGAACCACCGTCACTTGTTTTACCAACAACATTAGTTGTGCGAAATTCAACGCGCAGAATCTCTCCAAGTGAGGCTTAATTTCAACCTCTTTTAATAAATCAGTCGCTCAGGGTAACCTTGCCGCCATGTCTGATAACAAAGTTGTTGCCCCAGCATTGAGTGAATTACTCACTCACCATTCAGAAAAATGGCGTGGTTTTCCAGCCGATGTTTTGCCACTTCCAGTTATGGAGATGGATTTCCCAATCGCGCAACCAATCAAAGATGTCCTTTTAGATATGGTTTCACACTCAGATCTTGGTTACATCGGGTCAGTACCTGAACTCACTGATGGTTTTGCAACCTTTTGCCAAACGCGCTGGAACTGGACGATTGATAAAACTCAAGTGCGTGTGGCTGCAGATGTTGGCGTAGGCGTAGTTGAGGTTTTGCGAGTATTCACACAACCTGGTGATCGAATTCTTATTAATTCACCTGTTTATCACAATTTTTATAATTGGATTAATGAAGTGCGTTTAGACAAAGTTGATATTCCATTTGTCTACGCAGATTCGAATGACGATGATATTAATCCTTGGACAATAGATTTAGATGAAGTTGAGAAAGCGTATGCATCAGGAATTAAAGTCCACCTGCTCTGTTCACCACATAATCCGCTAGGACGAATTTATTCGCACGAAGAACTCACGCGCATCGCAGAGATGGCCAAGAAATATGGAGTTCTAGTAATCAGCGATGAAATTCATTCACCCCTTATTTTTAAGCCATATGAATTCATACCTTTTCTTGGTCTCAGTGACACCGCCCGAGAAGTGGGAGTAACCGTTACTTCTGCATCAAAGGGGTGGAATATCGCTGGCCTTAAATCGGCGCTCATTGTTTCGCAAAATGAGGCAATCAATGAAAAATTAAAACTAATGCCACCAGCAGTTCATTTCAGATCTTCAATCCTTGGCGCTTTTGCATCGGCGGCAGCTTTTAAAGATGGTGGCCCATGGCTTGATTCAGCTATTGAGGCGTTAGACCACAATCGACGGATGATTAAAGATTTATTAAGTGCAAAGATCCCATCCATTAAATATCACATGCCGCACAGTAGTTACGTTGCTTGGTTGGATCTCTCGGCATTAAACCTGGGCGAAAATCCAGCACAAGTTTTGCTAGAGCGTGGAAAAGTTGCGTTTAATCCCGGACATTTATACAGTCCACAAACACCGCAGTATGTGCGATTAAATTTTGCTACCAGCCCCACGATTTTGACTGAAGCAATTGATCGAATTGTTAAATCTTTGTAATGTCCAAAGAACTCTATGACGTTGCAATTATCGGTGGTGGGCACAATGGCTTAGTCGCCGCCACGTATTTAGCTCAAGCTGGAAAATCCGTCATTGTTGTTGAGGCTAATGCCGAAATTGGCGGGGCAACTGCAAGTGTTCGCGCTTTCCCAGAATACGATGCACGGCTTTCGCGGTATTCATATTTAGTTTCGCTTTTGCCGGATCAAATCGTGAGCGATCTAGGTTTAAATTTTGAGTGCATTTCACGAAATGTTTCTAGTTATACGCCTTACTCCAAAGATGGAGCAGACAAAGGGTTATATGTAGCCCGTCAATGGGATCAAGCAACTGTTGATTCATTTAACGAGATTGATCCAACCGGCAATGATTGGAAAGCTTGGCAAAGTTTTTATAACGAACTTTTAGAATTTGCCGAAAAAATTGCACCGTCAATGTTGCAGCCACTTAAATCACGAAGTGAATTAAAAGCCATGGTTGATATGCCCACGGTGTGGAACTACTTGATGGAACGCCCAATTGGTGAAGTGATCCAAGAAAGATTCACTAACGACATAATTCGCGGTGTAATTTTAACCGATGCTTTAGTTGGAACTTTAGCTTCTGCATTTGATATGCAAGCAAATATCTGTTTTCTCTATCATTTGATTGGCAATGGAACAGGTGAATGGAAAGTCCCCAAAGGCGGAATGGGTGCTTTAGTTAAGGAACTTGAAAGAGTTGCACGGGCTGCGGGTGTGACTATTTGCGTTAATTCCAGAGTCACTGAAGTTCATAGCAATGACAATGAGATTGCCTTAGATATTGCAGATGGAAGTAAAGTTCGCGCCCAATATCTCTTGAGCAATGCCGCACCACAAACTTTGGCAAAACTGCGCGGCACCCAGGCACCTCAATCTCTTGAAGGTGCGCAGATGAAAATAAATATTCTTCTGAAAGCTCTTCCTCAATTAAAATCTGGCATTGATCCGCGACTTGCCTTTGCTGGAACTTTCCATGCGCAAGAGAGTTTTTCAAATTTCGAAGATACTCTAGAAATGGTTAAACGTGGAGAGTTGCCAGAAAAACTTCCAGTTGAAATGTATTGCCACACATTGAGTGATCCAACGATTTTGAGTCAAGAGCTTCAGGGCCAGGGATATCAAACGCTCACAATTTTCGGTTTTCATACCCCTGCAAAACTCTTTGATTCCGACAATGAGGCGATGAAATCAGCCGCGCTAAAAGCGGCCATGGCATCGCTTAATCAATACTTAGTTGAACCTATCGAAAATGTAATTGTGGCAATAGAAGTAAAATCTCCGCTAGATATTGAAGGCGAGATTGGTCTACCTCGTGGAAATATCTTCCATAAAGATCTCAGTTTTCCATTTCGCGAAGACCATCAGCTGCCAGGTTGGGGCGTTGAAACCGATGACCCGCGCATTTTTATTTGCGGCGCAGGAGCCATACGTGGCGGGGGAGTAAGTGGAATTCCTGGCCACAATGCTGCGATGGCAGTGCTCGATGCTTGCAAATAGACTTGGGCAATGAGCACACATCCAGAGACCACCGCTGTAACTGCCGGACGCCCGCAAGTTCAACCTGATGCAGCACTTAATCCATCAGTCGTTCTGACTTCAACTTTTCATTCAGGTGGACCAATTGGTTATGGCCGTTATGGAAATCAAACATGGAGTGCACTCGAAGAAGCTATTAGTGCTTTAGAAGGTGGAGAAACTCTTGCATTTTCTTCTGGCATGGCCGCGATTAGCGCAGTCTTTTCGATTCTGCCTATTGGTGCACCGATAGTTGCATCTAATCAAGGCTATAGCGGAGTCATGAGTCTGCTCAATTCTTTTCATGCATCAGGTCGGTTAGAAGTTCGATTTGTTGACGTAGTGAATACAGATGAAGTAATCGCGGCAATGAAAGGCGCAGCACTTGTTTGGTTGGAGTCTCCAACAAATCCATGTTTAGATGTTGCCGATCTTCCAACATTAATTGCTGAAGCTAAGCGCCTCGGAATCGGAGTCGCCGTCGACAATACTTTTGCGACACCACTTGTCCAAAATCCATTGGCAATGGGCGCTGATATCGTGATGCACTCAGTTACTAAGTTTCTCTCTGGGCACAGCGATGTTTTGATGGGCTCGCTTTCAACAAATGATCCCGCGCTATACAAACGTTTACATGATTCCCGCAGTTTCAACGGCTCAATCCCTGGTCCTTTTGAAGCATGGTTAGCCCTACGAGGTTTGCGTACTTTCCCTTTGCGTTTCAATAAATCACAGGAGAGCGCGAAAGCCCTTGTCGCACTTTTGCAAGAGCATCCAAAAGTTACTCGCGTTCGCTATCCGGGTTTTGGTGCAATCCTCTCCTTTGAAGTCGATGGAACTCCCGAAGAAACACAAAAAGTCTGCGACTCATCAACAATGATTGCCCATGCCACAAGTCTTGGCGGAGTTGAATCATTGTGGGAACGCCGCCGCCGCTGGCCAATTGAAAGTCCATCTGTCCCAGAACAATTGATTCGCTTGTCAGTTGGTTGCGAACATGTTGATGATATTTGGGCCGACATCACAAAGGCTTTAGCTGCGATTTAACGCGCATTTTGGCCATTAGCGAGTATTTTTAGCCCATGGTCAAAGTTATTCGACGATCCTTCGCAGCAGTTACTGTTGCAATTTTGGCATTTCGTGCCGTCGGCTCATTTCTTTCTTGGATAGAACACCAAGAAGATTCTGCAGCAGATACATGGATCGACGAAGATGAATTCGAAGATGCCTGATTCTTCATACATTGCTGGCACCTGCAACATCGGCGAGAATGAAATTCGCCGAAGGAAAATTGTTGCAATCATTGGTTTAGTAATTACTTTAATCACACTTTATACAATGGTAAAAACCAACGCACCTAGAATTTCTAGATTTGGAATCTTTTTTCCACTAATGATTACATCAGTTGGTTACGTCCAAGCGCGCAGTAAATTCTGCTTGGCTTTTGGTTTTGCTGGAACTTTTAACTTTGGAAAACTTGGCGATCTCTCTCGAATTAGTGATCCACTCAGTAAAGCTGCAGACCGAGTCACTGCGCTAACTATTCTCGGAAAATCTTTTCTTCTTGCATCTATAGCGACAGCGGTGGTTGTAGTACTACCCTTGTAAGTATGAAGATTCAAATTCATACACGTCATGCAGAATTAGCGGCAGATTTCAGAGAAATAGTTGAAAGCAAACTAAATAGTCTCGAACGTTTTAGCGTAATTATCGAGCGCATAGAAGTTGAAGTTCTCCATGAAAATAATCCACGCCAAGGAAAGAAATCTCACCGTGTAATTATTACTTCACACGGTTCAGGTCCACTCTTGCGCGCAGAAGGTGCTGAATTTAATGATGTCGCAGCTTTCGATAGCGCAATCAAAGTCATCGAGTTTCAAATTCGAAAAATTCATGAAAAGAGTAAAGATTTCAGTCGCGAAACCCTTAAAGACAAAAAAGTTATTTAAACTATTTCGCTTCCATCTTTTCTGGTGGCAGTTAAGCTCGCAACAGTTGTAATAACTAAACTTGCAACAATGACACCAAGACTTACCTCTAGCGTTACTTCAGGGATATGAACGCCTGCAATTTCATCTATTCCGATTCCATGGAAGGCTTCCATAATCATCTTGATACCAATAAAACCAAGGATGAAGGAAAGACCTTTCGACAGATAGACCAAGCGCGCCAGTAATCCTTCGAGTAAGAAATAGAGCTGGCGAAGCCCCATCAGGGCGAAAACATTTGCAGTTGTGACAATGTAGGGATCTTTAGTTAAACCAAATATGGCAGGAATTGAATCAAGTGAGAAAACCAGATTTGTTAATCCAAGGGCCACTAGGGCGATCGCAAAAGTACTAAAGCCACGCTTTCTGAGCAGCGCCACGACTTTTCCCTCTTTCCATTCATCATCTTCTTTTTCTTTGGCAAGTTCCCAAGCTGTATAAATAAGGAAGATACCAAAGAGGAAGAAGACGCTGGCAAATCGAGAGATGAGAGCCGCTCCGAGCGGTATGAGAAGTCCGCGGATGGCGATTGTAAGCATGATGCCCAGAAGTAAGACAAGTTGTTGCAATTCTTTTTGAACTTTCAGTGATGCAAGAATGATGATGAAAACAAAGATGTTGTCGACTGAAAGCGCGTACTCAGTTAACCAACCGGCAAAGAACTCTTTCTGACCTAAATCACTTGTCCAATGTGGCAAAAGCGCACCAAAAATAAGCGCGGTACCAATATAGAAAACGGTCCAAAATGTTGCTTCACCTAGGGATGTAGGTTTATTTCGACGAATAATCGCAATGCCGAGATCAAATAAAATTATCCCTGCAAGCACTGCAATTGTGATGACCCACGTTGCCGTTGATTCCATGGCGGTAGTCTGCCATCTAAGCTACAAACCATGCACACGAACGTGCAGGAATCACCTTTTTTTCATTATGTGAGTCAATGACGCCACCGCTGACAATTAAAGCTCGACCAGATATTTCACATTCTGCTGCAGAATCTGCAAGATTGAGAACAACCGTGACTTCTCCGCGTGAATATGACAAGAGATTTTCTGACTTTTCTCCATG
>CAINRW010000043.1 GCA_903852815.1 uncultured Actinomycetes bacterium | reverse complement strand
CCCTGATTACATTGTTGAGGCAGCAGCGACTGCAACAAAAGTTGTTGCAAATCATCGTTACACACCAACACCAGGTCTTCCGGATTTGCGTGTAGCGATTGTTGCAAAAACTAAGCGCGATTCAGCTTATGAGATAACAGCTGATAAAGTTCTTGTAACTAATGGTGGCAAGCAAGCGGTGTATCAGGCTTTTGCAACGATTGTTGATCCCGGCGATGAAGTCTTACTGCCATCACCTTTTTGGACAACATATCCAGAGTGCATCAAATTAGCGGGTGGAGTCACCGTCGAAGTTTTTGCCGACGAGACGCAAAACTATTTAGTAAGTGTTGAACAACTTGAAGCTGCACGAACACCTAAAACAAAAGTATTGCTTTTCTGTTCACCATCAAATCCGACTGGCTCCGTTTATTCACCTGAACAAGCAAAGGCAATTGGCGAGTGGGCACTTAAGAACAACATCTGGGTAATCACAGATGAGATTTACGAACACTTGCTCTATGACGGTGCAACTGCGCCAAGTCTTCCGGTCTTGATTCCTGGTCTAGCTGACACCTGCATCATTTTGAACGGTGTTGCGAAAACTTATGCAATGACAGGTTGGCGAGTGGGTTGGATGATCGGCCCTAAGGATGTAATTAAAGCTGCAACAAATTTACAGTCGCACATGACTTCAAATGTTTCTAACGTTTCACAGCGTGCAGCAATTGCCGCCTTGACTGGAAACCTTGATGCGGTTCATAAAATGGGCGAAGCGTTTAACCGACGCCGCAAGTTAATTGTTGATTTGCTCAATGAAATTCCAGGTTTTGTGTGCCCTACTCCAACTGGTGCTTTTTATGTTTACCCATCAGTTAAAGGGGTTCTTGGAAAAACAATTCGTGGAAAAACTCCAACGACTTCGGCAGAGCTAGCAACCCTTATTTTGGAAGAAGTCGAAGTTGCTGCAGTGCCAGGAGAAGCGTTTGGTCCTTCGGGCTATCTGCGCTTTTCATATGCAACCAGCGATGAAGACATCGTTGAAGGCATCGGTCGAATTAAGAAGCTAATTACTGAAGGCTAAATCTCTATTCCAATGAGATTAACCTCGGCCTCTAACGTAATGCCAAAGGCCTCCTTAACTTGATCGCGCGCTTTTTTTGCAAGGTTAGCGATATCTGCAGCCGTTGCATCTCCAGCGTTAGTTAATGCCAAAACATGCTTGCTTGAAATTCTTGCGCCGCCAACTTCGTCGCCTTTATGTATTCCAGAGTTTTCAATTAACCAAGCTGCAGATACTTTAACTCGACCATCAATTAGTGGCCACTTCGGCGCAGCATTTGGCAAAGCATCGGCAGCTTGTTGAGAAATTATCGGATTAGTAAAAAACGATCCTGCCGACCACGAGTCATGATCATCAGGCTTTAACAACATTCCTTTAGCAGACCTTAGTTCAAGTACGGCTTCACGAACTTGCGCAATAGGTGCTTTATCTCCCATTTCAACTTCTAGTTTTCTTGCCAGTTCGGCGTAAACGATTGGATCGCTAAATTCACCTCGTCGAATCTGGAATTGAACTTCTAAAACTACGTAACGACCTGGATGTGATTTGAAATGTGAACTCCGATAAGAGAACTCACATTCACTTCGTGTGAAAGTTTTGATTGCTTTTGCTTGTCGATCATACGTACGTACTCGTGTAATAAATTCACTTACTTCATGGCCATACGCACCGATATTTTGAATTGGTGCTGCACCTACTGTGCCCGGAATTCCGCTTAGCGTTTCCATTCCAGCAAAACCGCGCTCGATGCATGTAAGAACAAATTGGTCCCAATTTTCTCCAGCACCAATTGTTAAAGTTGCTCCACTGCAGGCATCTACTTCAGTTTCAACGGAATTATTTGAAATTCGAATTACTGTTCCCTCAAAACCTGAATCAGCTATTAATACATTCGTTCCACCACCCAGAATTAAAACTGGCGAATCACCCGCTTCTTCAATGGCTGCGATGATTTCATCTTGCGTTGAAACATTTACAATTTTCTTAGCCGGGCCACCCACGTGAAAACTGGTGTATTTAGAAAGCTCGGTCATAGTTGAAGGCTACCGACGTGGCGACAAAATTGCGCTTTTACCGCGATACTTCTCAAGAATTCGGTCATACGTTTTCTTTGATTGAGCATCACGAAATTGCGGATCTGCATCGTGATAGCCATGATGGCGATCTTGTATCAAGGGCAAATCCATCTGCAGTAACTTGCCGCCGGCTTGGCGAATCTTTAACGAAAATTCAATATCGGCATTTCGATAGTAAATTGCCCGCGGATTAAATCCACCGACTTCAAGCATTGCCTCACGATTAAAGGCCATGAAGTACGAGAACAAAACGTCAACTTCGCCAACACCCTTGTCGTCAACACTTCGCCATTCATCGTCAGTATTTACTAATCCCCCGCGCCAGCCAACCGCTACGTACTCACCTTTTTTAAGTTCTGCGACAACTGGCGAAATGGCATCGCCTGTAAATCGAGTTGAGGGATCCATGATGATTACAAAATTACTTGCAGTTTTTTCTAAGAAAACATTTGCGCAATCGGCCCAACTTGCACCAGGAGCTACACATATTAGATAAGTACGCTTATCCATTTCTTCAAACAAATTGCCTGCATCTCCAATGGCGATAATCGCAACTGCACAATCACTGTGAGCCTTAACCGTTCTCACGGTTTCAAGTGCATCCTCTGTAAATCCATCGACGATGATTCCTACCGTAACTTCATTTTCTAGATCGATAGGGCGAATATCGCGCGCAAAAGGCAGAGTTATATATGGCTTCTTTGGGCGAAGTTCATAACCGGTTGCCACATCAACAATTTCATAACCTGCGCGCAAGAGTTCGTCACGATATTTATCTGCCAGTGCAAAATCTTTTGCACTTCTGGCATCCATTCGGGCCTGAGCCAACGCAGTTACTGAATCTGGAATACTCATTTAACTACTACTGCTTTTGCCATTCCTAAAACCTTTACCCCTGCTGAAGTTGCAGTGATATCCAGTTTGTATGTGTTGCCATCTACTTCAGTCACTGTTGCTACAACGGTTAAATCAGTTTTTTCTCCAGCAGGAACAATTACTGGCTTGATAAAACGCGCCGAAAATTCGCGCACATTGTGACTTCCGCCAGCCCAATCGCTGACGTATTTACCAGCTAGTGCCATTGTGAGCATTCCATGTGCAATTACGTTTGGAAGACCGACAGATAATGCAAACTCTTCATTTTGATGAATTGGATTTTGGTCACCGCTAGCATCGGCATAAGCCTTTAGTAGTTCGCGATCAATATCAAAGACCTTTGTATCAAGCACAGTTCCAACTTCGATCATCCGCGCACCACCAAAGTTGACCAGGATGTGACGACTAATTCGTTTCCATTATGTAAGTCAGAACGCACTGAAATAATTTCGTTTCCTGCAGCAACACGTAAAGTTTCAATTGTTGCCGAACAAGTAAAAACATCGCCAGCAACTATTGGTCGATTAATTTCAAACTTTTGATCACCATGAACCAAGCGCGACCAATTGACGCCGATTTCTGGTTGAGTCAAAATCGATTCGTATTGTGAAAGTGAAATTCGAATAGAAAAAGTTGGTGGAGCAACAGTTGTATTTGTTTCGCCAATGACAGCAGCAAAAGCATCGATTTCAGATTGAGTAACCGTTACTTGATCCACACCATGGAAGGTGCGCCCGACCGAATCGGGATTGATCATTAGCGAGTTTCGCGGTGAAGTGTTGAAGACTTGCAACGAGGACAGAACTTCTTAAGTTCCATGCGGTCTGGATCGTTGCGGCGGTT
>CAINRW010000042.1 GCA_903852815.1 uncultured Actinomycetes bacterium | reverse complement strand
CGAGATGAAACTTAATTAAGCCTATTTCCAGAAGGTGGTTTAGGACTTAACATAAAGATATGGCTGGGAAGCGAATAATTGTCTATCGGGTGATTGAGGATGCTCCAAAGCCCGACCCTTCCGAAATGTGCGTTAATACTGAATGTGAGCAACTCAAATCAAGAGATGACTTTTGTGAACGTCACCACCCATCCAGATACTGCACATTCGAGGGTTGCAATGAATACAAATCATGGTGGTCTCCTGATGGTGGACTTTGCAAGGAACATGAAACAGATAGTTTCTATGACTACAAACATCCTGGGATTTATCCAAAGCATCTTAGGTTTGTTTACCTTATGTATTCCAACCGCCTAAATGCACTAAAAATTGGTATTGGTCAGTTTGGAAGAATCGAGCAGATTAAAAAGTCTCAATACTTCAACCCAAATACCAGTAAGACTGAGAATTCACTTTGGTACGTTTTGAAAGTTGCTCGTTTCTCTACTTTAAACGAGCAAGGAAATGAATCACTGCCCAAATTCTTGGCTGCTGAAAAACGAGTCCTTAAGTACTGGCACGATGAATTAGGGCTGCAGCCGTACTTGCGCCCTGAGACCATCGGATTCGTAAAAGGAACCAAGAAAATCCTAGGCGGGTCATCGGAGACGGTCTTGCTGGGTTCGGTTTGTGAGATAGAAACTTGGCGACGTATCCAAACCGCCGAAGGGTACTTGGGCGATAAGTACATCGGTCTTGGGCTTGATTTGACCCCAAGGTCGAAACGTCCACTCCATTGTGGTCAACCAAATCATTCTCATCCATAACCAATGATTCGTCAGTCCTCTTTGCTAATTTGATTTTATGAAAATTACTTGTCCAACCTGTGCGTCCTCCACTGGCATTAGAAAGATTCTTTACGGCATGCCATCGGAAGAACCAGACTCTCAAAAATACGTAGTTGGTGGTTGCATCTCTGACGAGAACTCACCCACACATGAATGCACTGATTGTGGATGGCAAAGGTTTAAAAACCGATTTGTTTATGATGATGAAGACATTGCGGGGTTAAGAATAATTAAAGGCGACTAGCAGTACTTCTTGACGAACCTGATGAAGAGTTCTACAACGCCTGTCCAAACAATCGCACAAACTAATAGAAATACTATGTATGGAACTTTGAAGGGAATGCTGTCGTAGAAATCGGCTTTAAACCAAAAATTGTCATATACCCAAGAAGGTTGATAGAAGAAACTAACCAGGAAAGATAGGCCAAGGGTGGCTATGTGACCTTTTCTCATATAACGAATCTACCGCAGGATTTTAATAACTCTGGTTTTCGACAGTCTATTTTCAGATGTCGATTTTTGAAATGTTCTGATTTAGGTAGCCTTTTTGGCTATCGCTAATCAAGTTCGATGAACTTGAGCCCTGGAAATTTGCGGCTCAGATGATTTGCCAGGGTCATCCAAAAAGTAAGCGCACGTCTATTTTCATGTCCATCTTTGTGAGATAACAAAGTGATTTCGATAGTTCTATCTCCCATATTTAAAAACTCATTATTGGTCTTTCTCAGTGAAACTCCATAGTGAAGATATGTTGAAACTGCGCTTGATACATCGACTCCGAGAAGGTCGACATGGAAAAACTTCATTCCTCTTGATTCAGACCTGTGCCGCCAATGCAAGGTTAAGAAAGAATTCGTAAGGATTGCCAAACCAGTAACAATGTCTTTATCCTCATCGACGCCACGAATTGAGACTTGGGCATATGCAATGGGTGTGGAATCAATATCTATATCAGGCCTAAATCCTGAAACTTCCAATTCGGTAGATGCCTTAATCCAGGAAGTGGAATCCACTGGGTGTAAAACTGATTTTTCTTGGGAGTCAATAGTTAAAGACTTTACGGCTTGGGCTAGAGCATCTTTGGTGGAGGAATCTGGCTTGCTTCCATCAGGTAACAAGAAACTAAAAACTGACTTTGTTTCATTCTTAAATAAGCCCACCATGCAATGGTAGACCCGAAGGTAGCGCATTTAGATTCGCGGACCCTTAAGAATTTCTAGGCTACTGCCTGGGGACTAAATCAGTACCTGTTGCTAAGCCCTGGAGGAGTTCTACTTTAGGAAGCGCTTAACCCTGGGGGGGTCGCTTTCCATTTATTTTTGGTATTGATTTGGTATGAAACGATTGCCTAAGCCTGCAATTTAAGCGCACTAGATTTTGTCAGTGGCAGGTGAAACAATTCGTTTTGAATACAACTACATATGGAACTTACGCTCATTCACATGAGGTCTTACTGGTGGCGGGTGAAGGATTTGAACCTTCGAAGGCAGAGCCGGGGGATTTACAGTCCCCTCCCATTGGCCGCTCGGGCAACCCGCCAAGGTCGAACAAGTACTGCGGCAATTAT
>CAINRW010000041.1 GCA_903852815.1 uncultured Actinomycetes bacterium | reverse complement strand
TTGGCTGGAGCATTGCTGGTGCATATGCAGCCATGGGATTTGCCATCGCTGTTGGTGCAGGAGTTGCTCTTCGAAAGTTTGCTAAGCCAAGTTTGACCGAGGTAACTCAAGTGAAGAGTCTGAATCTGATTGACTCTCAAGGAAATATCGTAAAACCATCTTTACAGAAGCGTGCAGACGCTGCTCTTCTAGAGGCAAGAGATACGGTTAAAACTACTTTTGTTTATATATTAATTGGAGTCGGTGTCGGCTCATTAATCCATGGGTGGGTTCCAACTTCAACAATTGAAACGATCGCATCGTGGGGACCAGTGGCAGGCGTTCTTGCCGCGACCGCAATTGGAGTTCCGCTTTATTCAGGAATTGCGACCGTAGTACCAATCATCTCTGCGCTCTCAGAAAAAGGAATGCCAATGGGCACCCTGTTAGCTTTTGCAATGAGTGTGACGGCTTTATCTTTTCCTGAAGCCATGCTTCTTCGTAAAGTTATGAAGCCGAAATTACTCACAGCATATTTTGCAACTGTTTCACTCGGAATCATTCTCGTTGGAATCACATTCAATATCCTCTTTTAATTCAAAAGCGGATATTGAATGTGCGAATTAGATCTTCGTCCTTAGCGCTTAAGTTGTAAGAACGTAGTTACGCAAGCAATGATGAAGATACCAAGCGCAGCGCCGAAATCAGCAGGTGGGAATTCTGACATAGAGAGCATCTTTTATCTGGCAGAAAGATAGAGTGGCGACATGAGTGAACTACCTCCATGCCCTGAATGTAAATCTGAATATTCATATGAAATGGGCTCACTGCTTGTCTGTCCCGAATGCGCACATGAATGGAATCCCTCAGATATTGAGGTTGATCAGAGTCGAGTAATTAAAGATGCTTCTGGCACAGTTTTAACTGATGGTGACGATGTAACAATAATTAAAGATATGAAAGTAAAGGGCAGTTCAAATACATTAAAGGTTGGAACGAAAGTTCGAGGAATCCGACTTGTCGATGGACCAGGAGATCATGACATCGAAGCCAAAGTAGATGGCTTTGGTCCGATGAATTTGAAATCTAGTATCGTTCGAAAAGTAGCTAACTAGAGCGCAAACAGCTAGCTCTTGAGTAACCAAACCCCTTGTGTAGCAAATTTCGATTTGATTGATATGGATTTACCGCGGGCTTCTTGTCCGTAGAGAGTTTTAGCCACAGAGTACCCAAGAGAGTTGATATCAATTGTGGCGTTTATCCCTGTGCGAGAAATCAGGACGAGAATGGATTCCTTCTTAGATTCTCTAAGAAAAACAAAATAATCATCCTCGATACTTACCCAACGTAAACCGCCATGGATGAGTGCATCATGATTTTTTCTCAATGACACCAATTTCTTAACTTCATCCATAAATTCAATATCCCACTGCGAGCGGTCTTCCCAGTTAATTGTGCGTCGTGAATCCTCACCCCATGAACCTTCAAGTCCAATTTCATCACCAGCAAATATTGAAGGAACCCCTGGATACGTCAGCATCATTGTCATTGCGGCGATATGTGCTTTTTTGTCACCGAGGACAACAGTTCTAAATCGCGCGGTATCGTGTGAATCAAGTAGCAACATGCTCGCTGTTAGTGAACGCCATGGGATGGATGCGTTAAATTCTTGAATTGAAGCAACCAGTTGTGCACCATTTATTTTTGGCATAGCAAAAGGCAGACCTTGGAAACCACCTGTAATTTCGGGATTCTTGTTGATCCAGTTCCAAAATGGTCGCATAAAGCCTTGATAGTTCATGGCTCCTTGCCAGCCCAAACCATTGAGATCGCTGGCTTTAAAATCCCCATTTTCGGCAACTAGCCACGTGTCGGAATTTACTTCCTGCATGGCATTGCGGATACCTTGACTGACTTCTGCATGAAAGTTGTCCGCACCTTGAACTCCAGTCATATTGCCGACATCGATGCGCCATCCCGCCATGCCAAACTCAGGTAAAAGCCATCGCTTTACTATCGAATTTTTTGCGCCGTACATAACTTGTCGTAGCGCTTTAGATGAGTAATTCAATTTTGGCAAAGACTCTAAACCAAACCAGCCGACATAGCCCCACTTAATTTTCTTATCCCAGTAAAAGAAAGTGTGCTCTTTAGATTTTGGATTCTTCCTAGCTTTTGCTAACCAATCATGGCCAACTCCGCAGTGATTGGATGTTAAATCGCCAAGAATTCTAATCTTCTTCTTTTTTGCAACTTTGATCAGGGACTTAAACGCTTTGTCACCACCAAGAACTGGGTCGATATGGTCGAAACTCGTTGCGTCATAACGATGATTTGAGCGAGAAGGAAACATTGGAGTGAAATAAATTCCATTGACTCCAAGCTCTAAAACATGGTCTAAATGTTCTTCTACACCGAGAAGATCGCCCCCGTAGAGTTCTTGACCGGTGAATTTACTGCGACCACGGGGTAACTCATTCCAGTCACGAGGATATGCCCAGTCTGGCGTTATTGAAATCTTTCCTGAACGAGCAAAGCGATCAGGGAAGATCTGATAGAACACTGATGAGTGAATCCATTGTGGATTATCTGGAATTGCAACGATTTGAAAATCATTATTACTGTGCACATCATGATCGGTTAGACCATATGCATTTAACCATTCGTACTTGCCATTTCCAATGAAAACAAAGCGATAAATAGTGTGAATATTGTGAATAGTGATTGAAACCTGATACCACGATTCATTCTTAAGTTTCTTAACTTTGTTTAATTTATACGTGCGTGGTTCGGCATCCTCATACACTCGAACAAAACCCTCTTCAAAAATGTAGCTATTAGGTATGCGAACATTGAGTTTTACTACATCACCAATTTTCGGTGCGATATTACTTACATATAATTCGCTGCCATCATGGTGAGGAATCTCTACCGATTTGATTTTTTTAGCCATTATTTCGAATCCTCACCAACTCTTGACGTAGTTTCTCTATCCATAAAATCACCAATCCATAATTCACTAATTTTCTTCTTACTATTCTTGCCGGCTTCAATTGCCTCGACCATATTTCGGCCACACGATTTAGCCATTTCGTAGGCATCAAAAGCAACCGTTGAAATTTGTGGCGACGTCGAGGTAGCTTGCTCTTCAAGCATGTTGACCCCAATTATTGATACATCTCTCGGTACATCTAAACCACACGATTTAGCAGAATTCACGAAGCCAACAATAGCTATATCTAAGAGTGAGACTATTGCAGTAATTCCTGGGTAACTCTGCTTGAAAGTTTTAGCTAAAGCAGATCCACCATCAATCGTATTTTTAGATTTCAGAGACACTAACTTGATTTTATTGGCAGCCGCAATTTTTTTGATTAAAGGATCTATTGCGTCGTTGCCCGAAAGGACTCCAATCTGAGTGTGTCCTAGCTCTTTGAATTTGGAGAAAGCGATTTTGTAAACAGACTCAAAGTCTCTATCGACAAAATTGTATTTAAATCCCACATCGGTTCTGCCCAAGACAATGAATGGCACTTTTTCGCGATTGAGCAAGTGAACTCGTTGATCGTTATCGGTAACACCCATCAAGATGACTCCACCTGAAAAATTCAACTGCAAAAGTACTTTCACATCCGAGTCATCGCCATTGGCAATTGGCCAAATAACACTATGAAATCCGCGTTCACGCACCCCGTGCACAATTCCATCGACCAAAGCACCGTCGATTCGTGATGGGGGAGCAAGGAATAGATTCGAAGTCATCATGGTCACCATGCGAGGCAACCCACCTGCTAAAGCTGCAGCTGCGTAGTTTGACTTGTAGCCCAATTGTTCAACTGCAGCCAATACGCGATTTCGAGTTTTCTCGCTGATAGGTCGCTTGCCCGAAAGCGAGTATGAAACTGTGCTTTCTGAAACTCCAGCTAACTTGGCGATGTCGGCTCGCGTAGTCATTTCCAAGTCCCCCTACTAATTTAGAAATCTATGCAGTAAACCCTTGACTCTTATCGAACAGGTATGTACATTACATCATTATCGACGCGCGTCGATGAATTCGATTAACTTAGGGGGATTTATGAAGTTACAACGTTTGGGAGTGGGTCTCCTAGGTGTTTCGTTGGCTTTTTTTGGTTCAATTGCACCGGCGCAAGCAGCTGGTTCAATCACGGTTTGGGTTAACTCAGGCGAAGAAGCGGCGTATAAAGCAGCCTCTGCTGACTGGGCGGCTAAAAATCACGTGACCGTTAACGTCGTGGCCAAGTGCGGACTGGGCGATTGCGGCCTCAGTAAGTTGGGTCCAGC
>CAINRW010000040.1 GCA_903852815.1 uncultured Actinomycetes bacterium | reverse complement strand
TGGGTAAGTCCACAAATAGCCCACGCCGTTGTGTTAGGAAACCTACCGCTTTGTGTTAGGTTACCTTACAGATTAATTCAGTCAGGTCAAGGGGTTAAAGGGGGAAATTATGACCAAGCGTGTCGCAGCTCTGGTTTGCGTGATGGTTTTAGCGCTTTCTACCATTCTTATTAGCGCACTCCAGCGCGATACTTCGAGCCTAGAAGGAACCCTGATCTATCACCGATATACCGATTATCAATCCTGGGATGCCACGATGTGGACGATTGATTTAGCTTCCGGAGTTCAAAGGCGGGTTAACTCTGACTGGGTATCGATGATCTCGCCTATAAACGCACATTTTAACGCCGATGGAAAAACCATTACTTTTATGGGTTCGGCAGCTGGGTTGGCTGAAAATGATTGGGATATTTTCACTTCGCAGTGGAATGGGAAAGTTTGGCAAGAGCCCATTAATTTGACGGGCCCAAATGGCGCTCGCGATGAAGATCCAAAATTTTCACCAGATGGAAAAACTATTATCTATAAAGAAGATGGCGTTTTGGTAACTATGAATGCCGATGGCTCAAATAAAACCTATCTCACCAAAGGTAAACCAGAATCATCAATGCCTTACTTTGCAAAAAATGGAAAAGATATTCTCTTTGAACGCGCAGGTGATATTTATTTGCTCAGTAATGGGGTAGAGCAAATAATGTACGCCGGTCCAGGGCAATCGTCTTACTATCCAATTGGTCTTGACGATAAGTCATTTCTATACACACGAGTCCAAAACAGTAAACATGATTCGATTATGCAAGGTTTTTATGATGGCTCGGCATCAAAATCTTACTTCTTTAATTCCATCGATTGGGATACCTCTGATTCATACCCATATCAAGATGGCTCGCGGTACATTTTTTATGTGACCGGCGATTATTTAATTCCCCATGGCGGATACAACTTGGCTTTTGCGGATCTGAAGAATAAGAAACGTTGGGATATTGACGCTTGGTTTAATTCCAAGCGAACTAGCGATATCAATTCTGAGTTTCAGGAACTCGGACCCGCTTGGACACCAGTCAATCTGGAGCCAAAAAAGTAAAGCCCGCTAGGCTTAGCGCATGAAAGTTATTTCCGTAAATATCACCAGCATTGTCCATGAAGGCGAATGGACCGGCAGTGAAGGTAAAACTGGAATTGATAAACGTGCCGCCGTTGGACCAGTTCGCTTTGCAAATGATGAGGTAGTTGGCGATGTTGTAGTCGATCGAAAACATCATGGTGGCTTTGATCAAGCCGTCTATGCATATGCACGTGAAGATGCCGACTGGTGGGAGAGCGAACTCGGAACCACGATTGCAAATGGACGTTTTGGCGAAAACTTAACTACCGAAGGCATCGACGTTAATAATTCTCTCGTGGGAGAGCGGTGGAAAATAGGTTCAACTATTTTAGAAGTTTCACAACCACGGATTCCTTGTCGAGTTTTTGCTGGATTTTGGAATCGACCTACTTTAATTAAAGAGTTTATGGCCGCAGGAAAACCGGGAACGTATCTTCGAATTATTCAAGCGGGTGAAATTTCTGCAGATGATTCAATCGAAATCATTCATCGACCAGATCATTTGATTTCTATAGCCGATCTCTATGCGGCAAAAAATGGGGAACGCGCAAAGGCTCAGCAGATTTCTGAGGTGCGCGAACTTTCGGCTCAATATCGCGAATGGGCCCAGAGCCTTCTGGCCTAACCTCTTCCACCTCATGGACCACCCCGATAGTGTGTCCCCATGTCTAGTTCATCGCGCATTTTGCATGCTGCAACAGGTTCAAAAATTACGGCAAAAGGTTGGGGCCAAGAAGCAGCGATACGCATGCTGCATAACAACCTCGACCCAGCAGTCGCTGAACACCCAGAAAACTTAGTTGTTTATGGTGGGACCGGAAAAGCTGCACGTAACTGGCCGTCATTTGATGCAATTGTTAAAAGTCTTACCAACCTTCACGATGATGAGACGCTGCTTGTGCAATCTGGAAAACCTGTGGGCGTCTTTCAAACTCATGAATGGGCTCCACGGGTATTGATCGCCAACTCAAATCTTGTTGGTGACTGGGCTAATTGGCCAGAGTTTCGCCGCTTAGAACAATTAGGTCTAACGATGTATGGCCAAATGACTGCGGGCTCATGGATTTATATCGGCACACAGGGAATTCTTCAGGGAACGTATGAAACTTTTGCTGCGGTAGCCCAAAAAAGATTTAATGGAACTTTGCAGGGAACTTTAACGCTGACAGGTGGCTGCGGAGGAATGGGCGGTGCTCAACCACTAGCCGTGACCATGAACGGTGGTGTTTGCCTAATTATAGATATTGATAAAACACGATTAGAAAAAAGAATTCAAACTCGCTACTTAGATGAAATTGCTGACAGTGTCGATGATGCAATTGAACGCGTACTAAAAGCTAAGAATGCCCGCATTCCATTATCGGTTGGCCTAGTCGGAAACGCTGCAGAACTTTTTCCACTTCTTCTTTCAATGGATGTTCCCATTGATATTGTCACCGATCAAACTTCTGCTCACGATCCCTTTTCATATGTTCCTGTAGGAGTCGATGTTCATGCAGCGGCTCAAATGGCAAAAGATAACCCTGAAGATTTCACAAAGCGTTCTAAAGAATCAATGGCCAAACACGTTGAAGCGATGGTTGGATTTTTAGATAAGGGCGCAGAAGTTTTTGATTATGGAAATTCGATTCGTGATGAAGCACGTCAAGGTGGTTACTCACGAGCTTTTGCTTTTCCAGGTTTTGTTCCTGCTTATATTCGTCCATTATTTTGTGAAGGTAAAGGTCCATTTCGCTGGGTTGCATTATCAGGAGATCCAAAAGATATTTATCGCACCGATAAAGCCGTTCTGGATTTATTTCCAGAAAATGTAGGTCTGCATCGCTGGATCACAATGGCACAGGAAAAAGTTGCCTTTCAAGGATTGCCTGCACGAATCTGTTGGTTGGGCTATGGCGAACGCGATAAAGCCGGACTTGCCTTTAATGATTTAGTCGCACGCGGTGAAGTATCTGCTCCAATCGTTATTGGTCGAGATCACCTTGATTGTGGCTCAGTTGCATCTCCATATCGTGAAACCGAAGCGATGCTTGATGGCTCTGATGCGATTGCAGATTGGCCGTTACTTAACGCCATGGTAAATATTTCTTCAGGTGCATCATGGGTTTCACTCCACCATGGTGGCGGCGTTGGAATGGGTAGATCTATGCATGCTGGACAAGTATCTGTTGCAGATGGAACCAAGTTAGCTGCACAAAAATTAGCGCGAGTACTTACTAATGATCCAGGGATGGGCGTTATTCGTCACGCCGATGCTGGTTACGATCACGCGATTGACACTGCAAAAGAGCGCCACGTGCATGTTCCTATGTTGGATATTGAATGACAAGCACCCTTGTTTTCAATATTGGCCAGTTAGTTACAAATGATCCACAGCACGATGGCACCAAACTCGGTCTTATTGAAGATGCAGCATTACTGATTGAAGATGGCGTAGTTGCTTGGGCTGGACTAAATTCGCAAGCTCCAACGCACCATATAAAACACCGTTTTGATGCGCGGGGGCGCGCAGTAATTCCAGGCTTTGTAGACAGTCATACGCATATGATTTTTGCTGGAGACAGAAGTCAAGAATTTCGTGCACGAATGCTTGGAGAGAGTTATGGCGCTGGAGGAATTGCGCACACGGTAGAAAAAACACGCGCCGCTACAACTGAACAATTACAAAGTAACGCCCAAGCTTTATTCATTGAGGCATATGCATCGGGTACAACGACTATTGAATGTAAATCAGGATACGGGCTAAGTGTTGACGACGAACAACGTTCACTTGAGATTGCTCGCTCCTTTACGCAAGAAACAACTTTTCTTGGTGCACACGTTGTGCCTGTGGAATATAAGAAGAATCCAAAAGATTATGTTGATTTAGTAACTGGTCCGATGCTGGAGGCAGTTGCTCCTTTTTCAAAATGGATCGATGTTTTCTGCGATAAAGGCGCTTTTAGTGCCGACGATGCACGAACAATATTGAAAGCAGGAATTGCAAAAGGTTTACTTCCACGCATTCATGCAAATCAACTTCAAGAAGGTGCTGGTGTAAAAATAGGTGTCGAAATGGATGCCGCATCGGTCGATCACGTTTCTCATTTAAGCGAGAAAGACATCGAAGCTCTTTCGCGATCTAAAACCGTTGCAACACTTTTGCCAGGTGCAGAATTTTCAACACGTTCGCCCTATCCAGATGTACGCCCACTTCTAGAAGCAAGCATCACCGTAGCTCTTGCCTCCGATTGCAATCCAGGTAGTTCGTACACCACAAATCTGCCGTTTATCATCGCGATTGCCGTTCGTGAAATGCATTTTTCACCTGAACAAGCATTATGGTCGGCAACCATGGGCGGTGCTAAGGCGCTTCGACGCGATGACATTGGCCATTTATTTGAAGGCGCGAGAGCAGATTTTTCAATACTTAATGCAGATTCATATATTCATTTGGCGTATCGTCCAGGTGTTAATTTAATAGAACAGGTGTGGCGCGATGGCCTTCAAATCAAATAGAACAATCTCACTGGGTACATCGGGCGTAAGTTTTGCCGATGTCATTGACGTTGCGCGCCATGATGCAAAAGTAGAACTTTCACCACAGTCAATTGAAGCTATGAATGCATCACGCAAATTTATTGAAGGCTATGCCGCAGGTGGAGTACCTGTCTATGGCGTATCAACAGGTTTTGGTGCATTAGCTAATCGCCACATTGATGTTGATGATCGCGCGCAACTTCAGAAGTCTTTAATCCGTTCGCATGCCGCAGGTATCGGTCCTGCAATTGAACGCGAAGTTGTTCGGGCGTTGATGTTCTTGCGACTACGCACCATGGCTTCGGGTCGAACCGGAGTTCGCGTAGCTCTTGCACAAAGTTATGTGGATTTTTTAAATCATGGAATCACTCCGGTAGTTCCAGAGTTCGGTTCACTTGGTTGCAGTGGAGATTTAGCGCCACTTTCCCACTGTGCACTTGCATTGATGGGTGAAGGCAGAGTGCAAGACGTCAACGGTATTGAAATGCCAACGATGCAAGCGTTAGATGCCGCTGGAATTAAGCCAATTGAATTAGAAGCTAAGGAAGGTCTTGCATTAATTAATGGCACCGATGGAATGCTCGGAATGTTAATTATGGCGTGTGCTGACTTAGAACATTTGTGCACCGTCGCAGATATAACTACTGCAATGAGCATTGAGGGATTACTTGGCACCGATCGAGTTTTTGCTCCTGACTTACATGCACCACTTCGACCACAAGTGGGTCAAGCAATTAGCGCGGCAAATATTTATGCACTTCTTGCTAACTCGGGAATTGTTGCTTCGCACCGTGAAAATGATTCACGCGTTCAAGATGCATACTCACTGCGTTGTGCTCCTCAGGTGGCAGGTGCAGTCCGTGACACCGTTGCGTACGCGTCAACTATTGCCCAGCGCGAACTTGCAAGTTCTATCGACAACCCAGTTGTTCTTGCCGATGGTCGCGTTGAATCAAATGGAAATTTTCATGGTGCACCAGTCGGTTACGTTTTAGATTTTCTTGCCATCGCTGCAACTGATTTAGGTTCTATGTCAGAGCGTCGAACAGATAGAGCGTTAGATCAACATCGATCTGCCGGTCTTCCACCATTTCTGGCACATGATCCTGGCGTTGATTCAGGTTTAATGATTGCCCAATACACGCAAGCCGGTTTGGTAAGTGAAAATAAACGCCTTGCTGTTCCTGCAAGTGTTGATTCGATTCCATCATCTGCAATGCAGGAAGATCACGTTTCTATGGGTTGGTCTGCAGCAAGAAAACTTCGTAAGGTCGTAGAAAACTTAGCCCGCATTCTTGCAATCGAATTAGTAACTGCAGCTCGAGCAATTGAATTACGTGAAGGTTTGGCCCCGTCACCAGCAACTGATCGAGTAGTTAAAGAGTTAAGAAAAACTGTTGGGGGAGTAGGACCTGATCGTTTTCTATCTCCCGAACTTGAGGCTGCAACTGTTTTAGTAAATTCAGGAGCAGTAACAAATGCTGCACGAGAGGTTCTTGGCCAACTTATCTAGTTGCTAAACCTGCAGCTGCTTCCAATACCAAAAGCGCCGCTAACCTGACAGTGCGCTGATCGTCAGAGTCAATCGTGCAATCGATCTCGGTAATATCGATTGCACGCACACGCGAATCAGCAGCTACTAAGAATGCACCTTGCCGCAATTCATCGGCAGAGATTCCACCTGGCATTGCGGCTGGGCAGGCAGGAACAACACTTCGATCGCATACGTCAACATCTAGATCAACATAGATTTCTCGATTATTTGCGCCAGCGATATCTAACGCTTGTGCAACGACATCGGCCATAGTGCGCGTACGTAGTTCGGCACGTGAAATTACTGTGATTCCGTTTTCCTTGGCCCGTTGACTGTATTGGGCACTGTTTGCAAAATCTGCAATACCTATTTGAACAATGTTTTTTCCTGGCAAACCAGCTTCAATCAAATTCCAAACTGGAGATCCATTTGATTTTCCGTCGCGCAAATCATGGTGTGCATCAAAAGTAATCAAGCCAACATTTGTTAAGTCGGGCCATAATCCAGAAGCTACCGAATATGTAATTGAATTATCTCCGCCGAGGGCAACAAGTAATGTGTGTCTACTTAATAAACCTTGGACTGCATGGTGAACTCGAGTTAATCCTTCAAGCCCATCTGGTGAATCCACATTTCCTAGGTCGACAAAAGAGCCACCAACTAAATCAATTGTTGTTGAAGTTGAATAAGTTGAATATCTCTTTAACGCTTCCCTCACTGCATCGGGAGTTTGATTAGCACCAGTAGGTGAAATAGAAGTTGTATTTGCTGGCACACCAAGAAGCGCGAACTCTGCAGCTTCGTCTTGCTGTGAAAATAAAGTATGAGCGCGAATCCACTGTGGGTCGTGAGGCAGAGATGCGCTAGTCATTGCCCAATCGTAGAGCCTGATTGTTCGACTACTATTGCCCATAAGAAGAGTCGCCCGGATCACCGCGTTGCATCTAGATTTATTTCTAGGGCACCGAGGAAAGTCCGGACTCCACAGAGCAAAGTGGTGGGTAACGCCCACCCGGAGCAATCCGCGGGATTAGTGCAACAGAAAGCAAACCGCCTTTTAGAAATAAAAGGTAAGGGTGAAACGGCGGTGTAAGAGAC
>CAINRW010000039.1 GCA_903852815.1 uncultured Actinomycetes bacterium | reverse complement strand
TGTTGGGTTTGCACAACATAGAAAATAGCCATGTCGTGAGCCACAAAATAAGTCAATAAACGAGTGTCTTTTTGTGTCAATCTATAATTGTTTGCTACTGGCATACCTGGTTTAGAGATGCGTAATCCACCACTACCTATGTCTGCTGTAGCGCAATATATTGCTTCTTCACTATTTGCCATGTATGGCGGATTACAGCTAGCAGTTTTCGCAAACTCATTGAAAGTCTTAATCCGAAATTCTTCAGTTTCACCAAAGATCCAATAGGGAACCTGAACTAATTTCAGGCCGTTCCCATCCAATACATTGCTGGTGTAAGTGATTACTTCTTTTGTTACATCAGCCCAGTCTTTTGAGTAACCCTCTTGCAGGATAATTGTCATTTTAGGCGTATTGGCTATTTTCTTCTTTGTCCATTGTGCCCAATTAGCAAGAAGGAATTTTTCGATTTCTTTTTCAGTAACTTTTCCATACTTCGGGGTGTAGGTCGCTGTAGGAGTTTTTGTTACTGCAATTCTAAATCCCAATTTGCGCGCCCAGACCCCCTTTGTGCAAACCAGATACTCATTTCCAAAAGCGCTCTGGCTGTTTTCACTTGTGCAAAATCTTCCAGGCGCGGGGCTCGTGCTACTAAGCTCGCTAGGATTATTTGGCTGAAGCGGACTTGGTGAAAAAGATGGTTTAGGCGTGGTTGTTGCAGCGCTGCTCCCCGATTTCCAGTAGCCACTCAGACAAACGAGGGGTTGATTGTTGTAGGAAGATTTGTCACCTTCAGTAGGGCAAGTTCGTCCGGGTGCTGGAATGTTCTTTGGATAGCCATCGACATCTAGATCTGATTTTGTTTCAATCGGACTTATTGAAGGTTTTGGAGTTGGGACTAATACTCCTTTGTTCCAAATTAATTTCTTTCCCGATTTAATACAAGTGAATTTTTTACCATTGTAGTTTTGAATAGTTCCAACCCTGGAACAGCTATTTCCGGCTTTAGGCGCAGCTGCGTTACCTAAAGGATTGATGCAGACAAGCAATGTGAATACCAAGACTGACAGGCTTATCTTGCGCATAAAGTTATTGTCCTCACTTGCCACCCTTTTGGGCAATAGATGAGGGGTTTTCTTATGATTATTTACGTAATACTTATGCCATGTCCAAGATTCTTGTAACAGGCTTTGAGGCCTTTGATAAATCAGCGCTCAACCCATCAGCTGAGATTGTTAAAGCACTTAAAGGCGATGATCTTGTAACTGCGATACTGCCAGTAGTTTTTGGGGAAGCAAGTAGCAAACTCAAAGAGCTTATTGATCTTCATAAACCTAGTGCTGTGCTCTGCTTAGGTTTAGCAGTTGGGCGTAGTGAGATAACTCCTGAGCGCAATGCAATTAACTTAGATAATGCTCGGATTGCAGATAATGCTGGCAATCAACCTCTAGAGCAGAGAATTATGGCTGATGGCCCTGATGGCCATTTCTCAACACTTCCCATTGAGAAGATGGTTGCATCAATGAAAGCAGCAGGAATCCCTGCTTCAATTTCACTGAGTGCTGGAACATTTGTCTGTAATCATATTTTTTATGTGTTGCAGGATTACTTAAAGGATTCTTCAATTAAAAGTGGGTTTATGCATGTGCCGTTAATGGATGAACAACGCAAAGAGTTCCCAACACTTCCAACCATGCCGATTAGACAGATGGTTGCTGGAGTGCAGATATCTTTGGATTTATTAAGGGTATAGACCACGTAATCTGTGGGCTTCAGCAACACGTGCAACACCGATCATATGAGCTGCTTCTCGCCAAGAAACCTTTTTATCCTTAGCCATATGTTCAACTTCTCTAAATGATTTCATCATGATGTCATTAAGGTTTTGCTTCACCTCATCAGCGCTCCAGAAGTAGTTTTGCTTATCCTGGACCCATTCAAAGTAAGAAACTATTACACCGCCTGAGTTAGCCAAAATATCTGGCACAACCAGAATCTTCTTATCATTAAGAATTTGATCTCCGCCAGGAGTTGTTGGTGCATTAGCACCTTCAACAATGATCTTGGCTTTAATTCCACTTGCAGTTTTCTCAGTTACAGAGTCAGCTAAAGCTGCAGGGATGAGAACATCAACATCTAAGTGAAGTAGTTCTTCCTGTGTGATTTTGTCTATGCCAGGCATATTTAGGTTGCCGTTGGCTTGGAAGTATTTCCATAACTCTGCAACAGATGAGAAGCCTGTTACACCACCGCTAACATCACTGACTGCAACGACTTTAAGACCTAGGTTTTCAAGGGCGATTGCTGCCCAGTAACCCACTTTTCCAAAGCCTTGAATAGCAACAGTTGCACCTTTTTGATCAATTCCTTTAACTCTAAGTGCTTCTATTGTTGAGA
>CAINRW010000038.1 GCA_903852815.1 uncultured Actinomycetes bacterium | reverse complement strand
TGCAAAAGTTCACACTTAAGCATTAAGAAAGTTAAACAAGTGTCCCCGGCGGGAGTTGAACCTGCGACCTACCGCTTAGGAGGCGGTTGATTGCGTTCATTTTTTACCCTTCATGAACAGAAACTGCGCTGATTAGCGCTTATTTAAGTGTTATTTAGTTATTTTAAGTGTTGAGTTGTGTTTGGGAAAGTTATGGGAAATTCCCTCTTCACACGCTCAAAACTATTTCAATTGTTGTAAAAATACAAGAGTTTTGGGAATTCCCATAGTTAACTCAATTCTCCACAGTTTTCCATCCGCTTTGGGGATTGAAATGCCATCCGGTATTGGCGTCTTGCTGAACTATCCAAAAATGAGTGACTGCTTCGGGGAAACGTGGATTTCTTTCCGGCAAATGTCTGAAGGATTCTCCCTTAAATGCTTCAAGAATTGATGGATGGGTATGTTCATTAATCCATATCCAGTAATGCTTATTCGGGGCAGAGTTTTCGCCTAGTTTTTGTTGATCTCTCCGGTTTGCTTTTACAATCAACTCGATCACTTCAAGCGCACCATTTGTACCACCATACGAATATGACATGGACGGCATAAGCCAAACCAATCGTTCGCTTTGGTCTAGGTCTAGATAGATATCTCTACTCACAACTCTTGCGCTTATTACTTTGAATTCTTTTAAAGCGTTAAGGGATTTTTCCAAAGTTGGAACATTTCTCATCCACCATTCATTAAAAGTCCAATCAAAAGTAAAAATGTGATGGTGTTCGAGTTCCCGAATATGCATAAGAAGATGATCTTTAACGTGCTTCTGAGTCGGATATCCATCAAAAGCAATCATCCAATTTTGGTTCAAATAGGGGGTAGTGAAGAATAAATCATTTTGATTTTCTTTTAATGACGCTTCAAAGTAATCCCGCATCCAATATGAAGTAACTTCGAGTACGGAGGCGCCATCGTCAGTGGTAAATATGTAATCAGCTTCACCATTAAAGTCATTTAATTCAAGTGAAGTTCTATATATCTTCTCGACAATAATTCTTGCCGCGAGCTCACTCGGTCTTTCAAGCGGTACTTTCCGAGACACTATTAAGTACCAACCAAATTATTACTCATAGGCGATCAACGCCTGGATGTGCTTTTTTAAACGATTTCTTGCCCAAACTACCGAAATCGATAATTACTGATGGGCCGTCAATACTTATGACAGTCCCTAAGCCGTACTTGGCGTTGTGAACCCGGTTGCCAACCGCCAATGGTTCTGTCAATTTAATTCTGCTGCTGCCATCAGGATTTAGTCTATTTGTGGGGGATTGTCCATCGCCCTTTGGTTGCGAATTCGACTTGGGCTTTGTTAAATCAACAGTTGGTTTTGGCTCTTCCATGAAACTGATGAATCTACTCCGAGCTTGAGTTTTTACGGTGCCAAAAACTGTTAGGTAACTTGCTCCCCATGAAATCATCAAATATTTTCTGGCTCGTGTGATAGCGACATAAGCAAGCCGTCTTTCCTCATCTATCTCGGAGGGAGATTTTGCAAAAGAAATAGGAATTAATCCATCAACGAATTTGGGGAGAAAAACAGCATCCCACTCCATTCCTTTAGCTTTGTGAATCGAGGTTACCGTTACAGCGTTGCTATCGTGATCGTCTTTGGCTTCGTCGCGCATTTTTGCAAAGCACTTCGCAAGGCTCAGCGGAGTTTCTATTTCTTCAGGAGTTAAAGACTCAGCGAGTGCAATTAGTGCATCAGCGTTATCTAATCTTTGTTGCTTTTGAGAATCGAATTTCTCCCCCTCTTCAAATTCAAGAGTCCAGCCCTGATCGTGGAGAATCTCGTAAAGTGCCGTAAGACCATTCTCTTGGGAGCCTGGGATTTCCTTTTGCAATTCCTTCATGATTGGAAGTACGTCTGCCCAAAACGTGTCTCCGGGGGACTTAGTTTGAATGCCTACCTTCTTTAAGCTTTGCCGGAATACAGGAATATTTGAATTTATCCTGACGAGAACTGCGACTTCGTTATTCGGAATCTTGGTGTTTGTAATTAGCGCCTTAACCTTCTCTGCTATCTCTTTCTGTTCTGAAGTCTCTGAGTCGCAATCGATGACTTTTGGTTGTGGTCCCTTAGGTTCCATACTTACTAAGTCTGATTTTGCTCCACCTGATGCAGAAGTGCCTTTCATGAGTCGATTGGCCCAAGCTACAATCTGGGGTGAAGATCGATAATTTCTTACAAGTTCAACAGTTATGCAATCTGTATATTTCTTACCAAAGTCATTTAGTAGAGCAGGTTCGGATCCTTTGAATGAGTAAATAGTCTGTCGAGGATCCCCCACTACGCAGATGCTTTTTCGTGAACCCAGCCATTGGGAAAGTAGTTCGTCCTGTACAGGGTCATTATCTTGGAACTCATCTACTAAAAAGTGTTCATACTTCGAATGAATTTTTGCGGCTATGTGTGGATTTTCTCTTAACATGAGAATGCACATCTCCAGTAAGTCTGCAAAATCTACTTGGTTATTTGATTTCTTACTCTTTGTATATCTCCTATAAAATCGAATGAATTCGTCTCTAGTCAGAATTCCAATTTTTTCTTTTCCTGACAAGTCTTTTTCATATTCATCAATTGAGATCATTCGCGCTCGTAAGAGTATTAACTCGGCATTTACGGCTTGATTCAACTCGGTATCAAAATCTCTTTTTTGCGTTGATAATAAATCGGCTTGCTTGATAACCGACTGAACTATCCCGCGGATTATCCAGTATTGATTTTCTGCTCTAACTTTCGACGATTCCGTGATGATTGTCGGAAATTCACTTCTAAAACCCTTATCTTTCCAATATATTGAAAGTTCGTTCCAATAATCTTCCAACTGCTTCTTCGCTGCAGCATGGAAGGTTTGTGCGTGGATTTTTTGAACACCTAATTCTTTAAGTCTGTGTCTAAGTTCAGCAGCAGATTTATTCGAATGAGTTACAGACAATGTTTTGTCGGATGGAGCTATTCCCATTGAATCCCAGTAGGCAATTCTGTGAATCAAAGTACGAGTTTTACCTGTACCGGCACCAGCGATTATTCGCACAGGCCCAATTGGGGCCTCGACGGCAATTCTTTGCTCGGGATCCAATTTGGCAAGAATCTCAGGAGGCGTAAGTTGCTTCATGCCCGCCCCTTTTTATGACATTTAATAAGGGGGCTCGAGCCTCCTGACTCAATTTTGACATAAAGGTCGGACAATCCGTTAGGCCTATTTGGCGCCTCGGAACAGATACCCCACTACCCTTCTAAGAGTGATAGGAAAGCTCAGATATACGCATGATTAAATTCCCAAATTCGTCCGGTATTGAATCAAGCGCCTTTGATGCCCTATCTACTGCTTGCATTGTGAAATCCGCGCCAAACTTCTTGCTTGCCCATTCCTTGAAACTTGGGTCAGAGCTTGAATGAAGTTCGTGTAACTCTTTCCAAGAGCTCTTGATCCCAAAGTTCGTTGGCTCAAAATACTGAGTAATGTCAGGTTTTGATAGACCCCAAACTTGAACTCTTTCATATTGACCATTCGCAAGAGCAAGAGTTAGAAACTGAGATAGAAAAACATTCTCGCTGCTCTTACTTTCTGGAATTGATGACCTAATGTATTGACCTGCCTCTATTAGTTTCCCTTTTTCTGCAAGCTTCTTGGATTCAGTCCAAATAGAATTTATATCTTTCGAATCTACATTATCGAGAAGACACAAGACTGTCGCATCGCTAAAATCGAAGATCATTTGGCTTTCGAAGACATCCTTCATATTCCTACCGCCTCGAGCGACGACTATTTTGCAACCTGCCCTGCGTAGTTCTTCGCCAAACATGTTCTCAAAGATTATACGTTCGTGCTCTCCCTCAACCAGTAAGAAGGTTCTAATTTGAGTCAAAAGATCTCCAGGTCGTAAACCTAGAGAAATCAAGTCCTCACGATTGATGTCCGATAGCTCTCTAACTTTTCCATCATCAATATGTAAAACGTGTGCGTTTGGTAAATCCAAGAATTCAGGGCTATGCGTAGCTACAACTACAACACTTCCACGATTCCAACTGGTCGAAGAAAGGGTTCGGGATAACTCTGCCTCTGCCGCCCTGTGTAAGCCGGCCTCGGGTTCATCAATAACAACCCACTGAGTAGATTTTCTCATCGATTCTCGCGCCAAATGGAGCCATCTTCTTTCAGCAGCACTCCCTCGAGAAGCTAATACATTCTTATTGAAAACTAAGTACGGGTTCTCTCTGTATTCAGATTTTTGGAAGTCCAAACTGCGAAAATTGGGAAGGAACTTGAGCTTACTTCGCAACTCAACTAAGTATTTTTCCAACAATTGATCATAGAGTTCCGGCTTATCTATACCTTCCACATTTCTATCTTCGTTCACGTAATCAATATCTTTATGTTCAATTTCAGAAAGTTCATCTCGAAAAGGGCCCATGGAAAAATAGGTTGGAGTTAAAGGAATATTTGATTCTCTTGTCAGAGAAAGGGAAACTCTGTTTCTCCCATAACTAGAG
>CAINRW010000037.1 GCA_903852815.1 uncultured Actinomycetes bacterium | reverse complement strand
TTCACATTAAGAAAAAAAGAAAATGAAGTGTTCTTCTCCCGTGAATTTTTCACTAGTCAATCCTCCTGTCAGATACCTAATCTTGGCATGCTCTTTAGCAAGTTCTTGGGTGAACGTGAATTCGGAACATTTGTTGAGATAGGCGCAAATGATGGAATTAGTTGCAGCAATACTTGGGGACTCGCGGAGCGTGGTTGGACAGGTTTCATGGTTGAACCAATTCCTAAATCGGCTTTAGCGTGCAAGGAAAATCATAGGAACCACCCAAGGGTTACTACATATCAATATGCGATGGGAAATCTTGATGGTATCAATTTGAAATTGGCCCTTGCTGGGATGTTAACAACGGCTAACCCTGATCTCCAAGCTGAGTATCTCTTGACAGAGTGGGCAACACCTTTTGTCACAAATGAAGAAGTTGTAATACAAAGTAAAAAACTTGACACGTTTCTTGTTGAAATCGGGATTGAAAAAGGCTTCGATGTGCTAGTTGTTGATGTGGAGGGCTTCGAAAGTCAAGTTTTTGCTGGCTTTTCGTTAAGTTTATGGCGTCCCAAAATGCTTATAGTTGAGTTAGCGGATACGCATCCAGATCTAAACTCAACATCGAAAGTAGATGCAAGGCTAGGAAAAGAGATTGTTGGAGCGAGTTATACTATTGTTTATAAGGACTCCATCAATACGGTATTTATCCGAGATGACGTGTGGGAAACAACTTTTAGAAGTGATTAGTCACTTGAATATGTAATTGCGGGAAGTTCAAACTGTCCTTTTAGTTTTTGCTCACACAAGTTAGCAAGTAAAAGAAGATTTATGTAGGACAACCCTTATTGCCCTCTATATGTTTACACTCATAAAGCATAAGCCACAATTGGAAATCATGAGGCGTGATAAATTCTATTGATTTCTTTAGAGATATCGGCAGGATCTCGAGACAAAAAACTAATGAGTTATAGAGCCTACAATTTGTTAATAAAAAGTTATTTTAGAGTGACGAGAAAATTTTGCCACTTACCAGCAATCCTCTCGGGCATTCGTTGCTCTAATATTTTTAGGGTGTCTTCACCTGGCACCCGCAATTCATGGATATTCTCGGAATATCTTGTGATCCGCTGAATAAACTGTGAAGGTGAATCGCAGTAGTTTAGCTCAGGCAAGTTGAAACGGAGAAGATCAGGTATTGCATTTACGAGAAGGGGCACTTGGTGGGCAATTGACTCAACTAATACTAAGCCGTCGCCTTCAAATACTGAAGGGATAATTACTAGATCTCCAGGCATGATTGAGTCCCATGGATCTGTTACAAAGCCCGGAAATTGGGCTACTACCCCAACTTTAGAACTCTCTATTGACAGGGAATTGCGGAGCCTACCATCTCCGAAAAAAATTGCGGGCAATCCAGTTTGCTTGGCTATTTCCAATACCCACTCAGGTTGTTTCTCTTTACTCAATCTGCCAACATAAACCAAACGGCATATCTTATGATCAGATCTTCTTTGTTTCTCGTCAGCATTAGCCTTAGTCTGATATCTTTTTTGCATTATTGCATTGTTTATCCAAATGTCAGGCGCTCTATCATTGGGCCAAATACTTAAATGTGAAGAGACAGCTACCCATCGTGTTCTCTGAAGCGCCAGGATTAAACGAACCACTTTCCCGAGATATCTTCTTGTCCCCCAGGGCTGACTGGCATGTTCGACAACAACTTTAATCTGTTTTCCTAAAAGTAATGAGCCGAGCAATTCTGGTACATCACAATTAAAAACGATTACCTGGGGCGACCACTTCTTTACAATTTCGTGCAGTCGATAATAGGCCGTCAGTAAAGTTCTTGGCCCTCCTTGCCAAGGACGATTGAGTTCAAAAACCTCACACCTGGGGATGACTAGATCTGCAGCACTGTAATTTACAGTTACGAGAGACACTGGCGCACCTGAATCGATTAGCGCATTTACCAAAATATTTGTCGCTCTCTCTGCTCCGCCACCCGTCAGAGAATTTGTAACGAACATGGTGCGAGGAACATTGCTTCTCATGTCCAAGTGACCCGCTTCCCAAAATTACGCCTTGAATAATTTGAAGAAAGCTGAAAACGGGGGCTACTGGCCTCTAATCTTCCCATATCCCCAATATACTTGACTTTTGATTTGGGTGTCGTTTTTCCCCAGGAAGCCCAGTCGGGAATCAAACTACCTAATTTCGGGCGAAGGAATGTAATGCAGATAGATGTGCAGGAATCGTTAAGTAATCTTGAGAGTGTTACCGTCATAACGATTGTAAAGGACCATGCGGTTGGGCTGTTAAAAACGATCGAAAGTCTAAAGTCACAGGTATTCAGGGAGTGGAAGTCAATAATAGTTGTTGGAGCTTCAAAAGACTCTACGCTGGTGCGCGCTCAAGAATTTGCTCAAGCGGACACACGAATCACCTTTCTAGTTCAAGAAGATTCGGGCATTTATGAAGCGATGAATGCAGGAATTACCCAATCAAAGTCTTCATTTCTATGGTTTATGAATTCTGGAGACATCTTCATGGACTCAAAGTCACTTGGACGCGGAGTTGAGATGCTCTCCAATTCACAAGTCGGATTTATTGTAGGTGGCTATAAAGTTATTGGTAAACCTGCCATTTATAAACAAAACCAATCCCTACTGACTCCTATGAGATTTGCATTCACTCGTCGAGGGGGATGTCATCAAGCCATGATCTTCAGGAGGACTTCGGTTTTAGAAAACGGCCTTTTTAATACGAAGTTTAGGCTAGCATCTGATTATGATATGTGCTTAAAGATTCTCAAAACATCTGGAGCTGCAAAGAGCTCTGACGTATTTGCGCAAATGGAACCGAATGGTAGAACAGATAATTCACTGGTAAAAATGCATCAAGAAAAACTTGCAATCAGAAATGAATTTTTTGCTAAATCCCCTTGGCTAAAACCTATTAGCCTTGTGTGGATGCATTTAGCCCTCGCAAAAGTAAGACTTAAGGTTTGGGTAGATAAACACCAGAATTTACGCTGACATAATTGCCTTGGTATGAGCTTTCTTTGACACGCGTTAAAGAGATAGAATTAAGAAAACTTTTTTAATAGGTTGCTCCGAACTAAACTTAAAAATTCATTCACCGTCTTTTTATTCAAGAAATCGTCCAAATCTTCAGGGGTTCCGAGACCATGCACTGATTCTCCATGAGCCCCAACCGAGACAGTTTCAACCGATAAAGCGCTATCCAGTAGGTAATTATATGTAGGCGCAACATAGAACTCATTGTTGACTCTAACGTCACTTCGAATTAGGTCTTTAATGCTCTCAAGTAGGATTTTGCTGCTTGACCACCCGTAAATTCCAACAGTTGCTTCGTCTGAAACTTCGATTTTTTCTACAACCCGTATGAGTCTCCCATCATTTCTCCTCTCTATGTATGACCATTTAGCTCCGGATGCAATCATCGTGAGGATGGTCCCACTGCAATTGGCCCTTCGAACCGCGTCTACAAAAACATCGACCCCTTCTGAGACATATTGATCAGAGTTCGCGATTACAACCGGTAGTCTCTCATCGAGCCAAAATTCTGCTAGCAAAACTGTTGAAGCTGGTCCGTCTGTTAGTCCTTCAATTTCCAAGTAATCTATAGAGACATTAACCAGATGTGAATAATTCGCAAGAGTTGCAGGGATTTTATGAGCCTTTTGACAAATAATTAACACTCTATCGCCGCTCTTCAATTGAAAGTTGCCCAAAACCCACAAAATCATTGGGAGTCCAGCAATATCAATCAGGGGTTTTGGAGTCTTAATTCCGATATTTGAAAATCGTGAACCAGCACCAGCGGCTGGAATAATTAGCTGAATTGGATTCATTATTCAACAATTTTATCATCTGGAATACTTGGGAATTTCAAAACAACTAGAGTTGAGTCCGTAATTGATAGAAAATCAGCGAACTCCCCAGGCGGAATCAAAGCTATTTCGCCTTTCGAGAATGCGATGCCACCTAAAAGAATCTCTCCGTCGGTGACAATCGTGATTTCGGTGGCAATCAATTGTTTATGGCTTGCCTCATACTCACCCGCTTGAAAATTTTTTACACCCACTTCCACTGTTTCATTTATGAATAAACTAGGTTCAAAATTTCCCACAACCCAACCTTTTACAAATTCTTCGAGTCGATAAGATTTCATTTTCTCAACCTTTCTCTTGAAGATAAAGCTTCATCCGGAGTTGCAAATCTAAAGTAATCTGTTTCATTAATTTCGAAAAGTCTAACTTGATTCCTTTGAGCTATCAACTGATTAATTCCCACAGATAAATAGTAAGAACCATTCAAATGCATATTGTTTACTAGTACCCACTTAATACATTCAAGAAGTACTTTCTTATTTTCGAAGTAATATATGCCAGTTGTAGCCAATCTGCCAATAATCATCTTTTCTGCTATCTCAATAGCCAAATTTCCAACAGATCTAACATAAGAATAGTCTGGGTTACTTGAGGGAAACACTATTAATCCTGCTGTCACACGATTAGTTACCATTTCATTGATGAAGGGCTCTGCCGTGTCAAAAATCAATCCATCCCCAGGTGCCACCAAGATGGGTACATCATCCTTTATTTCATCAACCGTCAAACCTAGAGTAGCAAGCGCCCCAGCCGTATTGCCTCTGATCTCAGTGAAGGTTGCGGAGTTGAAGTTTTCATCTAGCTCGAAGAATTTCATATCCTCACTTTTGCAAGCTATAATTGTTTTAAATGGAGACTTATACTGCTGGTAGATTTCATGTAGTAAAGTCGAATGTGCACTTACACTAAATTGCGATTTAGTTTGCGAAAGATTTTTCACACCAAATTCACAATTTTCACCTCCTGCAAGGATTACTGAAATATAGGTGTTCACCTATCCTCCAAGAGTTGAGGAATTAGATCTAAGAGAATTTCGATAGAGACATTTTCTGGGCCATCGACTTTAATGACGTTACACCCAGCCGCTTCAGCCGCCTGAATACCGTAATCACCATCTTCAATAACAACTGTATTGCCAGGTTCGACTTCAAGTTTTTCCATCGCCAAGAGGTATCCCTCAGGATTGGGTTTGTGATGTTTGACATCTTGGTTTGTGACAAGTACGTCAAGAAAATCGAACACACCTGCATGTCTCAACATAGCTTCAGCGGTTAAACGAATACTGTTAGTCACGACACCAATTTTCACGTCGCATGTTTTGAGCCTTGAAAGTAAGATTTGATGTGGAATAATCGGAAAGCATTTTTGTGCTGCGATTCTAAGGGTTCGATCTTGCTTAATCGCACTAATCAAATCATCCAGATCTTTTGGCAAACCAAACTCATCACTTAAAATTTTGAGTTTACTTTTGGTTGATAGGCCATTAAATCTAGTTTCATGATCTTCTGGCGAGATTGTATATCCAAAAGGCTCGAGAGCCATATTTAGGGCCTGATAATGCCAATCACGTGCATCGATTAAAACACCATCCATATCAAAAAGGACCGCATCAATTTTCATAAATGCTCTAAAAACTCATTAGGTTTATCGGTGCATATGGCAAACTTTACGTCCTCATTTTCCCAATTCTTGGCTAAAAAGCACCAAACATTAATGGGATCCCAACCATGAAGCTCTGGCGATACAACCACAATTGTCTTGCCGCGCATATTTAACAGAAATTGTGGATTTTCAAGCCACCAATCGGATTCAAAACCATCGAGCCAAAGAGTATCGCAATCCCAGGCCAAGTTCCGTTCAAATTCGCTTAACCTGAGAGCTAGTGGAATTCGTTTTCGTTGGTAGCTTAACATTTCTGGAATTGACCCGTCAAAAACAAACGATCCATTTTTGAGGAGAAGATCTAAGTGTGTTTCAATCTCTCCCGAAAGTCCGTCTGATTTCAAATTCAAAGCAAAAGCGCAATCCATTGATAAAACTTCTCCTAGTGTCAAGCCAGACCCTTGCATAGGCAAATCATGGCTAATTGTAATTCTGCCTTGAAAAGCGTGAAGGTCTGTCTCCACTGAAAATCCACTCGCGACGGCTCTGGTAAAGGAAAGTCGCGTGTTTTGATCTTCAGTGCTACTCCAGAGACCTCGGTGGCAAAAAATACGACTTTTCGTTGTATCTAGTGTCATGTGCGCAGAATACACGGGTATGTCTAGAAAGTCTGTAACCAAACCACAGGTATTCTTCTCGTTATGAGTTTAACCTTAATTGAGGTACTTCGCAAGGCTACTCGAAAAGTAGCGATATTGCTCCTACATGGACTTGGCTTAGGAAAAAAAGTTGATATTTTATTTGAATCAATCAACTTGAATTCAAAAGAAATTTATACTTATGAAACTCATATACACGATTTAATGGGATTATCACATTTCAATAGCAGTATTGAGGTCAAAGGTTCTTCAATTGTCAATGATCCTAAAACAACAATTGTGATGCAGGGACCAATTGATCATAAATCTGATTTCACAAAAAAAACAGTACTTCATTATTTAAACACCTATAAAAGTACTAATCTAATACTTTCAACTTGGGAGCATGAGAATATAGATGTGTTTGCGGGAGTTCTTGAAAACCCCATGTTTGAATCAAGATTTACAATAATTCAGAGTCAGAAACCAGAGTATGTTGGTATTAATAACATTAATCTGCAGATTGTATCAACACAGGCTGGTATTCGTCATGCGGCGAAAAACCCAACTAAATATCTTCTCAAGACGCGCACCGACCAGTGTATGTTTTCCAAATTATCTCTACAATACTTGGAGTCTATCGTGGAAATGTACCCAAGTTATGATGGAAGTACGAGAATCCTTAGTTCCTCCCAAGGTACATTTTTACTTAGGCCTTACGGAATTTCCGACATGATCACATTTGGTGAGTTTGAAAAGGTATCTAATTTTTGGAATGTCAATCAAGATATGCGTAAGATTTCTGACTTGCAGTTTCCTGAACCGAAAACTTTAAAGAATGAATCAATTAATGGTGTCTGCGAAATATATTTAGCGAAGTGGTATTTAGAATCAAAAGGGATTAAAACGAATAATTCACTTCGGCAGAGTCTTGAGGCGTACAGAGATTACTTTTTAATTGCTGATAATCAGATTTTAGATTTGGTATGGAATAAATATTCGTATAGAAAAGATAAATATTCGCGCCTTAATCGGCCGATACGACACCAAGAGATGAGCCACTTTCTTTGGAGAGATTTGCAAATAAATTTGAGTGCATATTTAGTTCTTGAACCTTTCCTAGATAAGGAAGGTGACTTCTAAGTCGCTTTAAAACGGAGTTTGACTTAGGACTTTGTCACTTTGCAATAGAACAATCAAAGTAACTATTAGAATCCCTCGTGCATTAGTTTCCTTTTTTTACCGAAAATCGGAAGAATTATGAAGCTCGCTGGAAATACAAAGACTAGAAGCATCAATTTTACATAGAATTTTAGTGAATGACACTTTAGAGCAAATCCATCCTGCGAGCTTCTCTGAAAGGTTAAAAAGCGAAATAGGTTGTTCCAGAGAATACTTCTTAGAGAAGCTGTAATTCTGGCATGTCCTGTATAGTACAACAATAGGTGAGTGACACTCGAATCTATAACATTCACTCTTGGAAGATTTGAAAGTTGCTCATTAAATGAGGAATTATTCAAGTTAAGAATCGATCTACAGTTTGTCAACTCCATAATTAATGACTCTGACGTGTACCAAGGGAAATTTATATGTTCGAGGTGATCCAGATCCGGTTTTGCTACAAAGAATCTAGACTTATACAATACGTTGCCAGTGTGGTATCGGAGAACAGACAAAACAATGTGAGGATAATGCCTTGCCGGTGAGAGTAAATGCTGAAAAAACTCATCTGATTCCCCCGGTTGGCGGCAACGAAGCACCACACCTGTTAACTTTTGCCAGGTAAAAAGTGAAGCTAATTTAGAAAAATCTTGGTTACCTTTATACCGGAGAGTTTTCGTGTTCAGTGGATTTTGGCGATCGAAAGGAGCTTGGTCAAAGTTATATAAGGCGGTGTCAGGACTTACACTCGAGAGGTCCATACAAATTTGATTAAGTGCCCCTGCACACAACACGTCATCATCAGAAAGGAACATTATCCATCCAGAATTTACTTGTAAGTAGCCAGCTTGAATATTCCCGTTAAATCCTAAGTTTCTTGGATTTCTAAAGTAACTAAATTTAATTTGTTTAGCTTTGGCAATTTCAGCGTTCACCGCGCAAATCGATTGAGTATTATCTTCAGAAGCATTGTCACCAACAAGTATTGAAACTTTTGACTGTAATTCATATACGACAATCTGATCTATAACCAATTTTAAATTTTCAGACAACCGTGTAGCCCGATTAAAGGTTGGAATATAAACGGTTAACATGAAATCAATAAGTGGTGTCACAAGTTGAGATTACTTTAAATAACAACCTACAGCTATATTGTAAAGTCACTTTACTTTTTCTCCAAGAATAGGATGAATTTTATATGAATGAGACTGCCATAGATCTACCTGTGTATCAATGTCGGGCATATCAGTAAAGAAGTAACTAGGGCGAACAATCCATTCTGCCGGAGCATTGCTCAACGCCGCCGCCCACCATGAGAAAGTTGAGTTGGAGCAGACGAAACCAGCGCATTTAGATAGCAAAATGAGATTTTCCACTGATGTTGTATATGAGGGAGGCGAAACTACTTCTCCTAATTTAATCAATTTTGGGAATAGCTCTTCTACCTTAAGGGGCTCATCCGTAAAAAAGAAAACCTTGGTGTTTAGACCCATTTCCGCTTTTAAAAAATCAATTCCTGATAAGAAGTAGTCTTCTTGAGGAATTACCTTATCTCCCAGAAAAATATAGTCACCTAAGCGTATGTGTACTCCAATGGAGCGACGAATATTCAAGTTTGGCAAGAAGTCTGAACTCCAAGATGAAAGTGGGACTACTAAATGCTTAAACACATCAGTTGGATTTGAATCTAGAAAGTATTTGGGAGACATGAAATATCCCACCAACCTATGAATACTATTCGGATCGCTCCACTCACCAGAGGTAAAACTCTCCTCGCTTGCTATGCCTAAACTTCTTAGTTTTCTTTCAGTCAGTTTGGCGAGACTTCTTTCGAATCGCCCATCTCTGGGGGTAGGTAATCGATCTCTTGGTGTATCAAATACTGTTGCAAATTGTAGAGAATCCATTTTTCTCTTGGATAGATAGGCTAAATGATTCTTATGCAGTAACCAAGGGTTAGAAAACCAATTTTGATTCAGTAAAAGCTTTTTATCGGTTTTCTTGCTAAGCGCATAGCCAGCCATATATTGAAACATTTGATTCCCAAGTCCGCCTGAGAGGTGGACAGAGATTTTATCTCGAATCACTTTGTTAGTTGAATCTGAGAATGTATCCAAGCATATGTCCTTGATAAGCCTTCTGCGAGACTCATGTTGTAATCCCAGCCTAACTCTCTCCGAATAAGATCATTGGATGAATTCCGTCCCCTTACACCCATAGGTGCGTCCAACAAATATTTTCGCGAGAAGGTTTTCCCTGCAATCTGTCCTACGATATCCACCAATTGATTTATGGTGACCATTTCTTCAGATCCAATATTAACTGGGCCCTTAAAATTCGAATCCATCAATCTCCTAACTGCTTCGATGCATTCATCAATATAAAGGAAAGATCTTGATTGCTTTCCATCACCCCATATTTCGATTTCGCCCCCCGAAGTCGGTAGCTTCCCAATTTTCCGACAGATAGCAGCGGGAGATTTCTCTCTTCCACCATCCCAAGTTCCCTCAGGACCGAAAATATTGTGAAAGCGAGCAACTGCAATTGGTATTTCATAATTTCGGTGATAGGCGAAGTAAAGCCTTTCGCTAAACAATTTTTCCCAACCATATTCACTATCGGGGTCTGCGGGGTAGGCACTTGATTCTTCGCAGTGTGGATTGTCCGCATCTAATTGGTTGCGTTCCGGATAGATACATGCACTACTAGAGTAGAAGTATTTAGTCTTGTTGATGGAGTTCGCAGAATTAAAGTCAACTTGCGCTTGAAGTACATTCAGATTAATTGTTGCGGAGTTATGCATGACATTTGCATCGTTATCCCCGGTAAAAATGTATCCAGCTCCTCCCATATCCGCAGCGAATTGGTAGACTTGATTAAAGTAATCTCGTGTTTGCCCAAGTGCAAGGCTCTTTGTACAGCTCAGTTGATCTCTTAAATCCATAATTAAGAATTCGTCCGCCGGTGATGATGAGTATTCAGGAAGTTTTAAGTCGACGCCTCGTACCCAGAACCCTTCACTCTTCAGTCGTCTCACCATGTGGCTTCCAATGAAACCGCCAGCCCCAAAGACCAATGCTCTTTTCAATTTTCCCCCTCAATCCATGCCTAATTCGGAATATTACAGACCGTAACTCGAATAGCAAAGAGCCCACCCCTATGCATCCAAACAATCAAAATCTATCCATGCGCAAGAGCGAAGTCTCCTTAGTTTCCAGCATAGAAACCTGGTCGGTAATAACGAATATGTTGCTTAATCATCCTTACAATCTTGTGCATGAGCAGACGCGCACCACTTTGCCTCTCAGAGGTTTTTATCCATTTCCTCAAATATTTCAAGTACTTTTCAAATTCTGGACTGATTGCAATCTCAACTGGAAGAGTGAAAGTCTTTTGAGTTGCATCGAAGATGTCCTCTCTCCATTGAAAGCTGTGTTTAAAATTTAAGCCACTTCCATCAAATCCGCGATTAATTATCAATGAGTTATTTGGGTGGAGTACCAATTTGTTATTTCTAAAGAGATGCAAGTACCAAACGGCATCCCAGGCATCATAGTTTTCCTTCATGACTGCCTCTATCATTCCAAGACAGTCATAGTTTTCATTGAAATTGAAATTGCGCATTCGCTTACTCTTTGCGGTTAACCATTCAAATTCTTCAGCCAAGTTTGATGAATAATTCCAAGCGCGTCTCCAAGTAGCCCAACCCCACGGCGTTGGGACAGGAAAGAAATATGTTGAGGATTGATTCACCTCTGAGATTGTTCCATAATTCCAACCGGAGATTTGACTCACTCGATCATCATCTTTAAATTGATTTAACCCCTGATTCATATACAGTAGGAAATCTCTACGGACGATTAGGTCATCTTCCAGTACAATTATTGAAGAGTGTGTATTCAATATTTGATTTACTCCCGTATGAATAAGACCACTACCAGTCGTGGTTTCAAACTTTGTTTCCACAACAATACTTTTGAATCCATTGCTTTGTTCAGCTACTCTAATTGTTTCCTTAACTAGGTCCCAATCCTTTTCGTATTTAGGCCCCCCTATGAAGATGTTTAGGTCGGAAAAGATTGCTTCTGGGTTTTCTTTTAAGGAATTCAATAAGTCTCTCAGGTGATCGGGTCTTCGACAAGCAAAAATCGCTATCGGGGCATAATTCATGAGACAAGTATAGCGTCAGGAGAATTTTTCGAACCACTTGTAGTAAATTAGAACAGTTGTGCAGCAATTGATTCAAGGTTGGGATGAGCTTTTAAGTCTGTTTATTAGAAACTCTTTCCCAATCGCTTTTGACCATTATTTCTGCAAGTTCTTTCCAATGAACCCTGGACTTCCAACCGAGTAGTCTCTCTGCTTTTGAAGAATCACCAATCAAGGCATCAACTTCAGTTGGCCTCTTGTATCGATCTTCCGTAACTACATAATCTCTGTAATCTAAGCCAAGAGTTGAAAAAGATGCTTTACAGAAATCTCGAACTGTCGCACCAACTCCCGTAGCAATGACGTAGTCATCCGGAATTTCCTGTTGAAGCATTCTCCACATGCTTTCTACATACTCTGGGGCATAACCCCAGTCACGCACTGCATCTAGGTTACCTAAATAGAGTTTAGATTGTAGTCCAAGTTTAATTCGTGCTGCAGCCAAACTTATCTTTCGAGTCACAAAAGTTTCACCTCTCCGTGGAGATTCGTGGTTAAATAGAATTCCATTTGTGGCGTGAAGTCCGTATGCATCACGGTAATTTCGTACAACCCAATAGGAATAGAGTTTTGCTGCAGCATAAGGGCTTTGTGGTGCAAAAAGTGAGAGCTCTGTTTGAGGTGGGGGAGTGCTTCCGTATAGTTCTGAAGTCGATGCTTGATAGAATTTTGTATCAATCTTCGCGGCACGAATCGCTTCAAGAAGACGAATTGTTCCAACAGCATCAACTTGTGCGGTGAAGTCGGGCATCTCAAACGAGACCTTGACGTGACTTTGAGCAGCCAAATTGTAAATCTCATGTGGCTCGAGGTCACGGACTAGATTTGAAATTCCAACACCATCAGTTATGTCCCCATAATGAAGGTGGAAAGAATTGTCTTTTTCGTGGGGGTCTTTGTATAGATGCTCTATCCGTGCGGTATTGAATGTTGAACTACGTCGTATTACCCCATGGACTTCATAACCTTTTCCAAGGAGAAGCTCAGCGAGATAGGAGCCATCCTGTCCAGTCACTCCAGTGATTAAGGCACGCTTCATAGATTTGGCTCCTCTGTGTGGTTTGCAAGAAACCAATCATAGGTTGTTGCAATTCCAGTTTCTATATTGATTTGCGCTTTCCATCCAAACTCTTCAATTCGAGTGCTATCCAAGAGTTTCCGAGGCGTGCCATTGGGACGTTCCAAGTCAAAGACTAATTCTCCTGAGAAACCAACTATTTTTGCTACGAGGTGGGCAAGATTTTTAATTGATAATTCCTGGCCACTTCCAATATTGATGGCTATCGATTCATCGTAACTCTGCAAAAGTAAAAGACAAGCCTGAGCAAGATCATTAACATGGAGAAATTCCCGTAGTGGGGTTCCATCGCCCCAAATCTCTACATTTTCTGCACCTTTGATTTTGGCTTTGTGAAGACGGTGAATGAGAGCTGGCAGCACATGAGCCGTCTCGAGATCAAAGTTATCTCGTGGGCCATATAAATTAGTTGGCATCACAGTTATCCAGTGATGCCCAAATTGACGCCTATAACCCTCTACAAGTTTAAGACCAGCAATTTTTGCGATTGCGTAAAATTCATTTGTCGGCTCTAGTGCACCAGTAAGTAATGCCGTTTCTGGAATTGGTTGGGAAGCGAGTTTGGGATAGATACAAGACGAACCTAGGAATAAAACCCTTTCGATTTTCGCAGCATGGGCCGCATCTAAAAGATTAGTTTGAATCTGAAGATTGATAGATAGAAAATTGGTAGGGAGAGATGAATTAGCTCCTATTCCGCCAACTTTGGCCGCTGCAATCACTAACGAATCGGGTTTGGTGTCTATTAGTTCCTTGAATACTGCTTGGCGATCAGTTAAATCTAATTCACTAGATGTTTTGCCAATTACTTCATGGCCCTGGTTAGAGGCTTCAAGGGAGATTGCGGAGCCAGCCATACCTTTGATTCCAGCTACATAAATACGCATGTGACAAGAGTAGCGCCAAGTGATTTAGAACTGGAAACCCCACCGAGTTTGCTAGGGTAGGTAACAAAACTAGCGAAGATTAAGGGTAGGTGTTGGAAAATTGAATTATCTCCCAGCCCACTGGAGTAAGAGCTCGCTCGCTAGATCTCTCCGAGTGCTTTCTGGCCGCGATCTACGCAAAGTTATTGCCATTACAATTTTGCAAATTTGTATGGGAGTTTTGGATCTACTTGGTGTCGTAGCCGTAGGTTTATTAGGCGCACTTTCAGTATCAGGTTTGCAGTCCAATAAACCTGGAGATCGCATAGATTCTGTGCTCAAGTTTTTTCATATCGACCAGGAGTCTTTTCAAACACAAGTCATTGTGATTGCTTCTAGTGCGGTGATTCTCCTAGTCA
>CAINRW010000036.1 GCA_903852815.1 uncultured Actinomycetes bacterium | reverse complement strand
TGCCTTCTTGCGCTTCTTTGGTGCTGCTTTCTTTGCTGCTTTCTTTGCTGCGGCCACGTACTTCTCCTATCGGAATGGTTCGGATCCGTCACCCAAACCTTTTCGTGGATAAGCGTGACATCATTTATGCAAAAATGCCAACATTTTGTGATAATTAATTTAGTGCGTGTCGCAAATTCTTTTTAAATATTTTTTATGCATTCACGGAAAATTTAATTAAAAATAATTTTGAAATAATTATTTACGAAATTGGTGATTGCATGAAAATTTCTCCAAATTTTTATTTCTCATCCTCTGATTGAGGGTTTACGCGTAAATTTTCACTTTCAGAGGCCTTTTTCAGGGCAAATTCATCGGTTTTTATGTCGAAATTTCTAAATTTTGGTAAAAAACTGGCCAGTAGGGCCACTGAAATGACGCAGATAATTCCACCCGCAGTGACCGAAAACGTCAGAGAAAATGCAGCAGCCATCGATGCTGCACGCATTTGTCCTGCTAGTGGTCCCAATGAATATGAAAGCAATTCGATTCCCGCAAGACGTCCGCGGAAATTATCTGGGATTGTTTGGTTCCACATCGATGATCAAAATAGAGCACTGATCATGTCGGAAGCTCCGGCAGCAGCTAAGAAAAATAGCACCAGGAACAAATGATTTGTCGCACCGGCCAGTGCGATGGCAACCCCCCAACCAATAGCTGCCCACATAATTGCTCGGCCATAGAAGCGAACATTATTTGTCCAGCCACTTGTCAAAGTAATTGCGATTGAACCAACCGTGCCAGCGGCATAGAGCAAGCCCAGGGCCCAAGGTGTTCCCAGTTGATCTGCCCAGAAGGGAATTAATGCTGTGGGCATTGCAAAAAACATTGCGGCTAGATCAACAAGATAAGTTCCTAATAAATCTTTCCGAGCAAATGCATATCTAATACCCTCAAATAAGCCTGCCAGAGATGGCTTTTCGGCTTCTTTTGAAGGTGGAATATTGGTCATCATGGCAAGCAGAATTAAAGATATTACAAATGTTGCAATATCTGCGGCGTAGCCAACTGCAACTGAAAAAGTTGAAATAATAATTCCGCCAAGTGTTGGTCCAATAATCACACCCACTTGCCAGCGAAGACTCATAAGTGCCGCCGCTGCCGTCATATCTTCAGCAGCAACAAGTCTTGGCAGCGCTGCCTGCATTGCTGGTTGACGCAACCCACTGGTCGCAGCAAATAATCCAGAAACTATATAAATCAAAATTATGCTGGGTGAATCCACCAAGGCATTTATTAAGAGCATCCCCGTGAAGAGAAGTGAGAGTGCCTCAGTAATCCAGATTAATTTTTTGCGATCAATCGAATCGGCTAACACCCCACCATAGAGACCAAAAATTACCAAAGGCACAATCTCTATAAGACCGCTGATTGCAACTGCCACATATGAGTTGGTGAGTTCTTTAATTTGAAATGGAACAGCTACATACGTGATCATCGAGCCAAAGTATGAAATCAATCCCGCGGCCCATAAATTGCGAAAATCCCGCGATTTTGTGAGGGGAGAGAGGTCTATTGCGTATTTGGCCATTGCGGCAGATTAGTTGAAACTCTGTTCTGGCGCAGGAAATCTAGATTGGGCGACATCATCGGCAAATTCAGCCGTTGCTGCCAACATTTCGGCACGCATATTTCTGTATGCCTTTGCCAATTTTGGTGGATTCTTAGTTATGCCCATCATGTCTGTCCACACTAAGACTTGAGCATCGCAATGCACGCCTGCACCAATTCCAATTGTTGGAATTTTCAGCGCAGAAGTAATTCTTGCAGCTAATTCGGCAGGTACTAGTTCTAAAACAATGGCAAAAACACCGGCCTTTTCAAGTGCCAAAGCTGCATCTACTATCGCATCACCATCATTTCGGCCTTGTACTTTATATCCTCCAAGTAAATGGACGGCCTGCGGAGTTAAACCAACATGGCCCATCACAGGAATTCCGCTAGCGACTAATTTTTCAACAGTTGCAATGTGTGGGCCTTCAATTTTTACCCCCATCGCCCCGGCCTCTTTGAAAAACCGTGTGGAAGTTGCAAGGGCTTGTTCTGGCGAAGATTCGTAAGAGCCAAAAGGGAGATCGGCAATTACTAAGGCGCGCTTAGAGGCCCTAACAACGGCGCGGGTCAATGGAATTAACTCATCAACGGTTACTGGAATCGTGTTAATTTCGCCCAGAAAATTGTTTCCCGCACTGTCTCCAACTAAGAGAACTGGGATTCCTGCCTCATCAAAAATCGATGCCGTCATCTGTTCATACGATGTGAGCATTGGCCATTTTTCGCCGCGCACTTTCGCCGCAGCTAACTCTTGGATTGTGATGCGTCGATGCTGCGCACCGCCATAAAGGGCTTCCATTATTTTCCTCTCCTCGACGCTGCTTAGTGCAGTCCCCGGGTACATGGACAAGGGTACCCCCGTTACACTTGAAAAATGAAGTTGTCGGTGGCACTGGCACAGATCAATCCAACTGTGGGCGATCTTTCGGGTAACTCTGCACTGGTAATTTCTTATGTGAAGCAGGCACAGGCACACGGTGCGCACATTATTGTTTTTCCAGAAATGGTTGTGACCGGATATCCAGTTGAAGATTTAGCACTTCGCCCATCGTTTCAAATTGCAAGTATTGCAGCAGTTGAAAAATTAGCTTCACAAATTTCTGGTGACATAGTTGCAGTAGTTGGATATTTAGACGAAGGTCCAGAGAATGCCGTCGCAGTGATTCATGAGGGAATAATCAAAGCCCGCTACGTTAAACGCCATCTCCCTAACTATGGAGTTTTTGACGAATTTAGAAATTTCACTCCGGGTAAGTCAGATTTAATCGTACGAATTCATGGCGTAGATGTAGCAATCGCAATTTGTGAAGATATCTGGCACTCGATGCAGACCGTCGCGGCCCGGACACCTGGGCTCGTTGTTGTTCCTAATGGTTCACCTTTTGAAAGAAATAAAGATGATGTGCGTCTGGCACTTGTCCAAAAACGCGCACAAGAAATTAATGCACCACTTGCCTATGTCAACATGACTGGTGGCCAGGATGATTTAGTTTTTGATGGCGACACAATTGTTGTTGATCAAAATGGGGCAGTGATTTCAAGAGCCGTTCAATTCTCGGATCAACTTTTAATTACGGAAGTGGATTGCGCTGAGATGTCCGCTCAACCAGATGTCATCATTTCTACCGTTCCCGCACCAGCAACTAAACCAACAGCGAATTTAATATCTCCACGCTTAAGTGATGAAGCAGAAATGTGGCAGGCACTTGTCGTTGGTCTTAGGGATTACATCCAGAAAAATCGCTTCAAATCCGTTCTTGTTGGTCTATCTGGGGGAATCGATTCAGCCCTAGTTGCCGCTATCGCAATCGATGCTTTGGGGGCAGCCAATGTAAATGGCGTTGCAATGCCCAGCAAATATTCCTCAGATCACTCCGTTGAAGATGCGGTGGCATTGGCTACTGCAACTGGAATAGGTTTTAGAACTGTAAGCATCGCGCCGATGGTGGACTCATACATGAGCAATCTGCAACTGGAAGGCCTAGCCGAAGAAAATCTGCAAGCACGTGTGCGCGGGACAACTTTGATGGGGATTTCAAATCAAGAAGGCCATATCGTTTTAGCTACGGGAAATAAGAGTGAGCTTGCTGTGGGATATTCCACTTTGTATGGCGATGCGGTCGGTGGATTTGCGCCAATAAAAGATATTTATAAGACCGATGTTTGGGCGTTGGCTACTTGGCGAAATGCGCAGGCTATTGCCGCAGGTGAAGTTCCACTAATTCCTGAGCGGTCAATTACTAAAGAGCCAAGCGCCGAACTTCGCCCAGATCAAAAGGATTCAGATTCACTTCCTGACTACCCACTTCTGGATAAAGTGTTGCGTTTATATGTCGATGAAGATCATGGGTTTGCCGCGCTTGTGAGCGATGGTTTTGACGAGAGTTTGATTCGTCGAGTTATTTCATTAGTGGATAAAGCTGAATATAAGCGACGTCAATATCCACCTGGAACAAAAGTTTCTGGTCGAGCTTTTGGTAAAGATCGTCGTCTGCCGATGACATCACGCTGGAATGAAAGTTAAATTTCTGCAAAAACTTGCTAATTGCAAATGATTGGCAACTCGCACAATTTTTGCTTTTAAGTAGAATTCATTTATGAAATCAATTATCACGTGGCTCTTCACGCGAAATCGCGTAGTTGATTTCTGCCTCTCTACATCCTGCAGCTGCTGATTTTCTAGCTCGTTTTGCCTGCAGAATTAAAACTTTAATCAATTTACTTAGGGAGAATCATGACAACATTTAACACAGTTACAGAAGCTTTTGGAAATACACCGTTAGTTCGCATCAACAAAATCAACGATGGCTCTGCGGGAAACGTATTTGCAAAACTCGAGTTTTATAATCCAACATCTTCAATCAAGGATCGCTTGGCAATTGCGATGATTGATGCTGCAGAAGCTAGCGGCGCGTTAAAACCTGGTGGAACCGTTGTTGAAGCAACCTCAGGAAATACTGGAATCGGTGTTGCCATGGTCGCTGCCGCCCGCGGATATAAATCAATTTTCACCATGCCAGAATCAGTATCAAAAGAGCGCCGTAAGTTAATCCTGGCTTTTGGTGCTGAATTAGTGTTGACGCCCGCAGCTGAGGGAATGAAGGGCGCAGTTGCTGCCGCTGAAGCCCTTGGTGAAAGTGGTGCAGTATTAGTTCGCCAATTTGAAAATGAAGCCGGGCCGGCAATTCACTATAAAACAACTGGTCCAGAAATCTGGCGTGATTTAGATGGAAAAGTCGATGCATTTGTTTCTGGAATCGGAACTGGTGGAACGATTACTGGAACTGGTCGTTTCTTAAAAGAGAAAAACCCAGCAATCAAAGTTTTTGGTGTTGAACCAGCAGCATCACCTATTTTAAATGGCGGTGCACCCGGACCGCATCCACTTCAAGGAATTGGGCCAAACTTTATTCCAAATATTTTGGATCGCACTGTTTATGATGAAATTTTGGATGCGACTGCCGATGATGCAATGAAATATGCTCGCCGTGCAGCTGCTGAAGAAGGAATTTTGGCCGGTATTTCATCAGGTGCAACGTTATGGGCAGCAACTGAAGTCGCGAAGCGCCCTGAGTTTGCTGGCAAGAACATTGTTGTCATCCTTGCCTCATCAGGCGAGCGTTATCTTTCAACAGTTCTGTATCAGGATTTAGCTGAATAGATATGGCAATTTTTAGTCGAATAAAAGAAGATCTTGATAACGCGCTGACTCATGATCCTGCTGCGCGCAATCGCTTAGAAGTTCTTCTTGCTTACCCCGGTGTGCATGCTGTGTGGGGACATCGAATTTCACATTTTCTTTGGAAAATAAATTTGAAGTTACTTGCTCGTATACATGCCAATGCCGTTCGCTTTACGACCGGTATTGAAATCCATCCTGGAGCAACTATTGGTCGGAGATTTTTTATTGACCACGGCATGGGTGTTGTCATTGGTGAGACCACTGTCATTGGCGATGACGTGATGCTGTATCACGATGTCACGCTAGGTTCACGTGGTTTCACACACGGTAAGCGGCATCCAACGATTGGAAACAATGTAGTTCTTGGCGCTGGTGCTCGCATCATTGGAAATGTCACAGTGGGGGATGGATCAAGGGTTAGCGCTAATTTGGTCGTCACCAAAGATGTTCCCGCGCGCTCAACCCTTGAAAGTGCTGAGTTTTACTCAATTTAGTTAACACGGCCGTAACCTGTATTTGTAAGAATGCAGCACATGAGCACTGAAATCAGCAAGCAAGAAGAGTTCGTTCTTCGCACTCTTGAAGAGCGCGACATTCGCTTCGTTCGCTTGTGGTTCACCGACGTATTGGGCTTTCTCAAATCGGTAGCAATCGCACCAGCTGAGTTAGAAAATGCTTTTGCTGAGGGAATTGGTTTTGATGGTTCAGCTATTGAAGGTTTTGCACGTGTCACTGAATCAGACATGTTGGCAAAACCTGATCCATCGACATTTTCTATTTTGCCTTGGCGTACTGAAGCACCAGGTGCTGCTCGTATGTTTTGTGACATCGTGATGCCCGATGGAACTCCATCACCTGCCGATCCTCGAAATGTGCTGCGCCGAATTTTAGAAAAAGCTGCGGCAATGGGTTACACGTGTTACACGCATCCAGAAATTGAATTCTTTTTATTTAAAGAAAAACCCGAGGCAGGAAAAGCGCCAATCCCGGTTGACCAAGGTGGGTATTTCGATCACACACCGGCAGTAGTCGGACATGATTTTCGCCGGCAAGCAATTACGTTGCTAGAAGCAATGGGAATCTCAGTTGAGTTTTCACATCATGAAGGTGCACCGGGACAACAAGAAATTGATTTACGTTATGCCGACGCATTAAGCACCGCCGATAACATCATGACTTTTCGCCACGTGATTAAAGAAGTCGCACTCGATCAAGGTTTCCACGCATCCTTTATGCCTAAACCATTTACTGATCATCCTGGAAGTG
>CAINRW010000035.1 GCA_903852815.1 uncultured Actinomycetes bacterium | reverse complement strand
TCATTACAAGCCCAAGATTATGCAGTTAAAGTTCTTAGCCGTGATGCAGGTGAAACTAAAGGTGGCGTAACTCTTGTTGATGCCAAAGTAATTGTTTCTGGCGGACGCGGTGTTGGTGGACCAGAAGGTTTTGGTCAGATCGAAGAGCTCGCTTCACTTATGGGTGGAACAGTTGGTTGCTCTCGTGTGGTCACAAGTTCAGGTTGGCGCCCACATGCTGAACAAGTTGGACAAACTGGTACAAAGGTTGCTCCAGATCTTTATATCGCTGCTGGCATTTCTGGTGCGATGCAACATATCGCTGGAATGAAAAACAGTAAGACAATCGTGGTTATTAATACCGACCCAGAGGCACCTATTTTGGGTTATGCAGATTACGCAATCATTGGTGATTTACACCAAGTGATTCCTGCGCTAACTAGCGCCATACGTCAAGCCAAGGGATAAGAAAATGTCAGATATCGAAATTGCACAAGCTGCAACCATGAAGCCAGTCACCGAAATCGGTGCCTCACTTGGAATAGATGCAGACAATCTTGAGAGCTATGGAAAATACAAAGCAAAAGTTAATCTTAAGTATTTAACTTCGCTTCCAAAGCGCGAAAACTCGAAGCTAATTTTGGTAACGGCAATTAGTCCAACTCCAGCAGGTGAAGGTAAGACAACCACAACAGTTGGTCTTGGCGACGCACTTCGTCATATCGGAAAGAATGCGATGATCGCGCTTCGCGAACCATCCCTTGGACCAGTCTTTGGAATGAAGGGTGGAGCTGCTGGTGGTGGATATGCCCAAGTGGTTCCAATGGAAGATATCAATCTTCACTTCACCGGTGATTTCAACGCAATCGCACTGGCAAATAATTTGCTTGCAGCGCTTTTGGATAATCACATCCACCACGGAAATGAACTAAATATCGATATTCGCCGAATTGCTTGGAAGCGCGTAGTAGATATGAATGATCGCGCATTACGAGAAATTGTTGCATCCCTCGGTGGAGTTGGAAATGGATATCCACGCAGTGATGGCTTTGACATTGTTGTGGCTTCAGAGATTATGGCTATTTTCTGTCTCGCAACTTCAATTGAGGATTTAAAAGAGAAAATCGGCAAAATTGTTGTCGGCTATACAAAAGATAAAAAACCAGTTCTTGCAAGTGATTTAAAGGCCGAAGGTGCAATGACGGTTATTTTGAAGGACGCCTTCCAACCCAATTTAGTTCAAACGTTGGAAAATACTCCAGCCTTTATTCATGGTGGCCCTTTTGCAAATATTGCACACGGCTGTAACTCAGTTGTTGCAACGACCTCAGCGATGAAGCTTGCCGATTATGTTGTAACTGAAGCGGGCTTCGGTGCAGATCTTGGCGCCGAAAAGTTCATTGACATTAAGTGTCGCAAGTCTGGACTTCGCCCATCTGCCTGTGTACTCGTTGCAACAATCCGCGCCATTAAATATCACGGCGGCGCAGATCTTAAAACCATTACTGAAGAAAATCTTCCAGCACTGGAAGCCGGACTTGTTAATCTTGAGCGCCACATCAATAACATCACTAAGGTTTATAACTTGCCGTTAGTGGTCTCAATTAATAATTTCACAAGTGATACTGCCGCTGAGGTCGAACTCTTGCGCAAGCGAGTTGAAGCTTTAGGTGTAAAGATTGTTCTTGCTACTCATTGGGCTGATGGTGGCGCAGGTGCTGCAGATTTAGCGCATGCCGTAGTTGAACTTTGTGAGCAGCCACAAGCCATGACTTTCGTCTATGAAGACAGTGCAACTTTGTGGGAGAAAATTACTGCCGTTGCTACCAAGGTTTATGGTGCTAAAGATGTTACTGCTGATGCAAAAGTCCACTCAAAGTTAAAAGAACTTGAAGCTTCTGGCTACGGGAATTTCCCAATTTGTGTTGCTAAAACGCAGTACTCATTTTCAACTGATGCGTCTCTGCGCGGAGCACCAAGCGGGCACACAATCAATATTCGTGAAGTAAAACTTTCTGCAGGTGCCGAATTTATCGTCATGATCTGCGGGGAGATTATGACAATGCCGGGCTTACCAAAGGTTCCGGCAGCTGAGCGCATTGATTATGTTGATGGAAAGGTTGTTGGACTTTTCTAATGACATATTCACCGTGGTCAAAAGAAGCAGCATTAGTTGTTCTTGCGACCCTGCGTGAAGAAAAAGGACCTGTTTTAATGGCGCTACAAGCACTTCAAAATGAGTTTGGTTACGTGCACGCTGAAGCAGTTGGGCTAATCGCAACTTATTTCAATAAATCACGTGCAGACGTTCACGGAGTGCTTACTTTTTATCATGACTTACGAACTACGCCCCCGCAGAGCAACCAAATTTCAATTTGCGTGGCCGAGGCTTGTCAGGCAGTTGGCTCACGCCAATTGGAAAAAGAGGTAAAAGCAAAGTTCGGTGCCGAAGTTCATGATGGCTATTGCTTTGGAAACTGCGCCCTTGGTCCATGCGCGATGGTTAACGGAGCAATCGTGGGCCGTGCAACGTTAGAAAAAATTGCGAAGGTGCGTCAATGAAAATCTACGTTCCTGGTGATAGCGCTGCAATTTCTGTTGGAGCCGACGATGTTGCAGCAGCAATCGCTTCTAAAGTAGTCGGAGCAACAGTTATTCGAAATGGTTCTCGCGGTGCACTCTGGTTAGAGCCAATGGTTGAAGTTGAAACTGCCGATGGCCGTTTTGCTTATGGGCCAGTAACAGCCGACGACATAGATTCATTAATCGCAGCTGATTTCATAAATGCCGGCAAGCATGCACTTTCACTCGGTGCAACCGAAGAAATTCCATGGCTAGCAACACAGGAGCGAGTCACCTTTAATCGTGTTGGTTTGATTGATCCGCTTTCACTTGCTGATTACGAAGCCCATGGGGGATTAGTTGGTCTGCGTCGCGCACTTTCTTTAAGCAACGCACAAATTATCGAAGAGGTAACTGAATCTGGTCTTCGTGGACGTGGCGGCGCGGGTTTTCCGGCTGGAATTAAATGGAAGACAGTTGCCGGAGCCGTAAGTGAACAAAAATATATTTGTGCAAATGCCGACGAAGGTGACAGTGGAACTTTTGCCGATCGAATGCTCATTGAAGGCGATCCTTTTACTTTAATTGAAGGCATGACAATCGCGGCAATTGCAGTAGGTGCAACACAAGGGTATGTGTATCTTCGGTCTGAATATCCTTATGCAATAAAGATTTTGCAGAAAGCCATTTATATTGCACACGCGTTTGGTTGGTTGGGAAGTTCAGTATTAGGAAGTCACCATTCATTTGAGTTAAAGATTCGAGTAGGTGCAGGTTCATATGTTTGTGGCGAAGAGACTGCAATGCTTGAAAGTATTGAAGGCAAGCGCGGTGTCGTTAGAGCAAAGCCTCCGCTGCCTGCACTTGAAGGATTATTTGGTATGCCTACGGTTATCAATAATGTTTTAACTCTCTCATCCGTTCCAGCCGTATTGGCAGATGGCGCAGCAGCATATAAGTCACGTGGTGTCGGACGATCGCTAGGTACTCAAGTTTTTCAGCTCGCAGGAAATGTTAAACAAGGTGGGATTGTTGAAAAAGCTTTTGGAATCACAATCGATGAAGTTGTACATGGCTACGGTGGCGGAACTTTAAGTGGGGCGCCAATTCGAGCAGTACAAATCGGCGGACCATTAGGGGCTTACTTTCCAGCAGATAAATTTCAAACGTCTCTCGACTATGAATCAATGATTTCAGCCGGAGGCATGCTCGGCCATGGTGGAATTGTGGTCTTTGATGAGAGCGTTGATTTAGCTGCGCAGGCAAGATTTGCGATGGCTTTTTGTGCTCTTGAGTCCTGCGGAAAATGCACGCCATGTCGAATCGGTTCCACTCGCGGAGTCGAGACTATTGATTTAATTATTCAGGGCGTACAGGTGGAAGAGAACAAGAAACTTTTACTGGATCTTTGCGAAGTCATGACTGATGGTTCCCTGTGTGCCATGGGTGGTTTGACTCCAATGCCGGTAAAAAGTGCCATGCTTAACTTCCCCGAAGATTTCACTGGAGAGGTGAATCGACGATGACAATGATCCACGAACATGATTTCGGAACTCCAGCCAGTTCAAAAACTGAGCAAGTAACTCTGGAGATCGATGGCCAAACGGTAACCGTGCCCGCTGATACTTCAATCATGCGCGCGGCATCAATTGTGGGTGTTGATATTCCTAAATTGTGTTCAACCGATCGTTTAAAAGCTTTTGGATCATGTCGCCTTTGCGTCATTCAAGTTGATGGTCGAAATGGAACACCTTCATCGTGCACCACTCCAGTTGCAGATGGAATGAAAGTAATTACACAATCTGAAAAATTAGACCGCCTTCGCAAAGGTGTAATGGAGCTTTATCTTTCAGATCATCCAGCCGAATGCGCAACAGGGGATGAGTGCGAAGTTCACGGCGTTGCAAAAAAGATTGGTATTACCCAGAGTCGTTATGCCGCAACAAAAACCCATTTAGATTTAAAGAAAGATGAATCAAACCCCTATTTCACTTTCGATTCTACTGAATGCATCGTATGTAATCGTTGCGTACGCGCTTGCGATGAGGTGCAGGGAACTTTCGCCTTAACAATTGAAAATCGTGGTTTTGAGGCACGCGTCTCATCTTCAGGAACATCATTTATTGAAAGCGAATGTGTCTCGTGTGGTGCTTGCGTGCAGGCATGTCCTACTGGAGCTCTGACTGAGAAAACTCTTTTAACAATTGGCGCACCAACATCATCGGTTATTACAACGTGCGCATACTGCGGAGTCGGCTGCTCATTTAAAGCTGAAATGCGCGGTGACACTCTAGTTCGAATGGTTCCTTTCAAAGATGGCGGCGCTAATGAAGGGCATTCATGCGTTAAAGGTCGATTTGCTTATGGATATGCAACGCATAGCGATCGCATAACAAAGCCAATGATTCGAAAGGAAATCACCGATCCTTGGAGAGAAGTTTCATGGGAAGAAGCAATAGATTTTGCTGCGACTGGTTTAAAGAAAATTCAATCTGAATCTGGCAGAAATGCAATTGGTGGAATTACTTCTTCACGTTGTACAAATGAAGAAGTTTTTGTAGTTCAAAAAATGATTCGCGCAGCTTTTGGAAATAACAATGTCGATACTTGCGCCCGTGTGTGCCATTCGCCAACTGGCTATGGCCTAGGTCAAACTTTTGGAACATCTGCTGGTACACAGGACTTTGAATCCGTGGAGCACAGTGATGTAATTATGTTGATCGGTGCAAATCCAACGTCGGCGCACCCAGTTTTCGCGTCTCGTATGAAGCAAGCCATTCGAAAAGGCGCACAATTAATTGTGGTTGATCCACGCGTTATTCCACTTGTACGCACTCCCGGAGTAGTCGCGGCACACCACCTACAATTATTGCCTGGTACAAACGTTGCAGTAATTAATGCGCTAGCTCACACGATAGTCACCGAAGGATTAATGGATCGCGATTTTGTTTCCGCGCGCTGTGAAGAAAAGTCTTTTAAAGAATGGGAAGCTTTCATTTCCTTGCCAGAAAACTCACCCGAAACACTTGAAGCATCTTCGCGCGTTCCGGCGGAAGAGGTACGCAAAGCTGCACGGCTTTTTGCATCTGCACCAAATGGTTCTATTTATTATGGTCTAGGCGTAACCGAACATAGTCAAGGTTCAACAATGGTTATGGGAATTGCAAACCTTGCAATGGTTACGGGAAACATTGGACGCAAAGGTGTGGGAGTAAATCCGCTGCGTGGGCAAAACAATGTTCAAGGCTCTTGTGACATGGGCTCTTTCCCACATGAATTGCCGGGTTATCGACATATTTCAAATCCTGATACACGCAAGATTTTCAATGATAAGTGGGGAGTAGTTTTAGATTCCGAGCCAGGAATGCGCATCCCAAATATGTTTGATGCCGCGCTGACAGGAGAATATCGTGGTCTTTATGTTCAGGGCGAAGATATTGCACAATCAGATCCAAATACTTCTCATGTTCATGCCGCACTACGTGCGATGGATATGGTCATTGTTCAAGATTTATTCCTGAACGAAACCTCAAAGTTTGCACATGTCTTTTTACCAGGAACATCTTTCCTTGAAAAAGATGGAACTTTCACTAACGCTGAACGTCGCATAAATCGCGTGCGGCCAGTCATGAAATCACCAACTGGTAAGAGCGAGTTCGAAGTGACCTGCGATTTGGCTACTGCAATGGGCTACCCAATGTCGTATTCAAGCGGTTCTGAAATCATGGATGAAATTGCAGCAACTACGCCTACTTTTGCTGGAGTTTCCTTTGCAAAGCTAGATGCAGTTGGAAGTGTGCAGTGGCCGTGCAATGACGCCAATCCCGATGGAACACCCATGATGCACGTCGAGAGTTTTATGCGCGGGCTCGGTCAATTTATGCGGACGCCATATGTGGCAACTGATGAAAAAGCTAATCGCAAATTCCCACTCTTGCTCACCACTGGTCGAGTTTTAAGTCAGTACAACGTGGGTGCTCAGACTCGACGAACAGCAAACAATGTTTGGCACACCGAAGATATTTTGGATCTCCATGAATCTGACGCCGAACTGCGCGGAATCGCTGATGGTTCTTGGGTCAAACTTTCATCTCGCGTGGGCGAAACTATTATGCGTGCTCGAATTACCGATGAAGTTCCAGCTGGTGTTGTTTATACGACTTTCCATTTCCCAGAAAGTGGAGCAAATGTCATCACCACTGATTTCTCGGATTGGGCAACGAATTGTCCTGAATATAAAGTGACAGCTGTTGAAGTCGCACCGAGCGTTAACGGACCGGGT
>CAINRW010000034.1 GCA_903852815.1 uncultured Actinomycetes bacterium | reverse complement strand
CGTTCCAGAACTGAAATTTGTAATGATGAAATCATCGAAAGAAAGACTGAAAGCCAAAAGTGCAGCGCCAGCGATACCTGGTGCAACAAGTGGCAAAGTTACTCGTCTGAAAGTCTCTAGTTCATTGGCATAGAGATCCATCGCTGCTTGCTCTAAGCGAGGGTCAAGTGAAGCAATGCGAGCTTTTACAGTCACCACTACAAATGAAATACAAAACATTACGTGAGCGATTACAGTTGGCCAGAAACCAGGATTGATTTTGAACACTAAGAACAATGAAAGCAATGATGCACCTAGAACTACTTCAGGCGTAGCCATTGGCAGGAAGATCAACAAATTAGAAGTGGAACGGCCTTTAAATGCATAACGACCAACGGCAAAAGCAATCATTGTTCCAAGAATGGTAGAAAACGTGGTAGCTAAGGCTCCAATTTTAATTGAGTTTGCAAGTGCACTACATACCTCAGGAGCACCACATGGATTTTGCCAGTTTCGAAGCGTGAAGCCTTTCCAAATTAAATTGCTTTTACCTGAATCATTAAATGAGAAGGCAAAAGTGTATGCAACTGGAATGAATAGATAGCTAAAGCCAAAAACCATATAGATGCGAAGTAGATTTCGCCCAAACCAGCGAGAGAGACGTGCCTTAAAAGGGATTGTCGGAATTGAAGCATCTTTGATTTTTTGTGTCATACCAACTCCTCCGTTCCGACTTTGCGAATATAAAGTGTTACCAGAACCAAAATCGTGGCCATCAATGTGAAGGACAGCGCAGCTGCAGTTGGGTAGTCAACAATTTTAAAGTAACGAGATTCAATAACATTTCCAACCATCTTTGATGTTGGGCTACCCAAAATTGCTGCATTAACGTAGTCACCTGCGGCTGGAATAAATGTGAGCAAAGTTCCAGCAACAACTCCAGGCAAAGAAAGCGGCATTGTTACTCGTCGAAACGCGGTAATTCCATTGGCATATAAATCACCTGCGGCTTCAATTGTGCGCGGATCAATTCGCTCCAAAGATGCATAAAGTGGCAAAGTCATGAAAGGTAAGAAGTTGTACGTCATACCGGCCACCACTGCAAATGAAGTGGATGTCAAAGTTGTTTGCTGGCTAATGATATGAAGTGAACGAAGCCCTGGTACAACAAATCCCTCTTCACCTAAAATCTGCTTCCAAGCGATAGTACGAAGAAGGAATGAAGTAAAAAATGGAGCGACCACAAGTACCAATAAAATATTTTTGAACTTTCCCGACTTAAATGCAATTGCATAAGCAAGGGGGTAAGCGATTAATAGCGCCAAGAGTGTAGAAAATGTTGCAAAGACAAATGATCGTGCAAACTGTTCTTTATTATCAACAAAGGCTTGGATGTAATTGCTAAAGGCGAAAGTCTGCTCGTACTCACCTGTATCTCCACCGGCAATCGGAGTTTGCGTCGATGTTTGCGCAAGGTTAACGATTGGCAGAATGAAAAAAGTAAATAGGAAAGCGAAACCTGGAAACAGGAGTAGGTAAGGAACACGTACCTTTGGCAAGGACATGTTATTCGCCCTCAAGTTCCTCAGGATTTACTTCTGTGCCCGCTTCAATGTCTTCATCTCCGCGCAAACCAAAAGTAAAGTTTGGCTCCCAAGAGATTACAACTTCATCGCCCTTATCAAAAGGTGGCACTCCATCATCGTTTTGCTCAAAGACCATTACTTCTTGTCCCCAAGGCATAGCAACCACATATTGAGTACTCACACCGATGTAAGAAACATCTTCAATGCGTCCACCAGTTAATGTATTTCCACGAACTGGGGTTCCGACCAAAGTGATTCTAAATTTTTCTGGGCGAATACCTGCATACAAAGAACTATCTATCGCGTGGCTACGCTTTTTTGGCATAGAAATCTTCTGACCATAAAGATCGACTACTAAATTCTCGCCATCTGTGCCATCGATTCTTCCCTTAATGAGATTTGACTGGCCTAAAAAGTTGGCCACAAAAGCGGTTTCAGGGTTGTCATAGAGATCAGCTGGAGTACCCATCTGCTCAATTTTTCCCTCATTCATAACTGCAATCGTGTCGGCCATTGTCATGGCTTCTTCTTGATCATGTGTTACGTGAACGAAAGTTAAGCCAACTTCACGCTGAATCCACTTAAGTTCTATCTGCATCTGACGACGTAGCTTGAGATCAAGTGCACCTAATGGTTCATCTAATAACAAGAGCGCTGGTCGATTTACAATTGCTCGAGCAAGTGCAATGCGTTGCTGCTGTCCGCCGGAAAGTTGAGTTGGCTTTCGCTGAGCTAGATGTGGAAGTTCGACAAGATTGAGAACTTTTTCAACTTGCTCATTTACATCTTTGATTCCACGTCGGCGTAAACCAAAAGCAATATTTTCAAAGATAGTGAGATGCGGAAATAGTGCATAGTTTTGAAATACCGTATTGATTGGTCGCTGATAAGGACGAGTGGTCGTGATGTCGGTTTCACCCAAGTGAATACTTCCAACAGTTGGCTCCTCAAGCCCTGCAACCATACGAAGCGTTGTTGTCTTTCCACATCCAGATGGTCCAAGGAGTGCAAAGAATGACCCCTTAGGAATCGTCAGTGTTAGATCGTCAACTGCAGTGAAGTCACCATAGGACTTAGTGATGCGAGTTAAACGTAAATCACCTCGTGCGTTGATAGCTTCCGATGCCACTAGTTGCCTTGTGCCTTCTGGAACGCTTCAGCCCACTTAGTTTCTTCGTCAGGAGTCAATGAACGGAAGATGTGCAAACGTGATGATGTCTTATCTGAAGGGAAGATGTATTCAGAATTTACTAACTCTGGAGCAATCTTCTCCATCGCAGCTTGTGCGCCTTTAACCGGGCACACGTAATTAACGTAAGCAGCAACTTCTGCCGCCACCATTGGGTCGTAATAGTAATTAATTAGCGCTTCGCCATTCTTCTTGCCATCAGCACTTGCAGTTGATGGAATCATCAAGTTATCACCTGAGATAGTTCCGCCAGATTCAGGAATTGCAAAGTCAAACTTTCCTTCATTCTCACTTGCAAGAATGAACATGTCGCCCGACCAACCAATAACCGCAGTTGCATCACCCGAAGTTAAATCTTGTGCGTATTCATTTCCCTTAACGCCGCGAATCCAACCATCTGAAATCTTCTTAGCCATGAAATCAACTGCGTTCATAAATTGATTTTCAGTGACCTTAGTGATGTCGACACCTTGTGCTAGCAAAATAATTCCAAGAGTGTCGCGCATTTCAGTGAGAACAACAATCTTGCCCTTGTTTTGAGGGGCAAATAAATCATCAAGAGTACGAATTCCCTTTGGATTCTTTTGAGTGTTCCAACCAAAACCGGCCATGATTCCCTGCCACGTTAAAGATGATTCACGTTTTGGATCATACGACGGTGATGCAAGTGAATCTAAAATATTAACTTTGTTTGGAACATTAGCGGCATCAAATTTTTGTGTGTAACCGAGACGAATCCAACGAGCAGCCATCCAGTCAGTTGGAGTGACCACGTCATAACCAATGTCTTCACCAAGTTTTAACTGCGCTTGAACTTTTCCAAAGAACTCATCGTTATCGTTGTAGTCTTCAAAATATTTTGCAGTTAATCCTGTTTCAGTCATGAACTTTTCTAGTGTTGGGTATTTCTTAGTATCTGAATCGAAATCTAAATACAGTGGCCAGTTTCCCCAGCGAACTGTCTTTGTATCTTCTCCACCCGAACTAGATGAACCGCCACATGCAGCAAGTAATCCAGCTGCACCCAATCCGCCAGCACCAGCTAAAACGCCGCGTCTCGAAATTTGACTATTTAAGATTGAACGGGCTTCAGGTGAAAGTGAACGCTCTGTTGCCATGCTGGTGTACTCCTTAATTGTGATGGTCTCTATGAGGCGAAATACTACGCCCCAAGGTTAGTCATGACGTGCTTGATTCGGGTGTAATCCTCAAATCCATAGGCAGAAAGATCCTTGCCATAGCCTGAGCGCTTAAACCCTCCGTGTGGCATTTCAGCTACCACTGGAATATGTGTGTTAATCCAGACGCAGCCAAAGTCAAAGGCCTTGGCCATTCGCATAGCCCGCCCATGATCTTTAGTCCAAACGCTAGATGCTAGACCGTATTCAACGCCATTAGCTTTGGCGAGCGCATCGGCCTCATCACTAAATTTCTGGACTGTGATTACAGGTCCGAAAATCTCATTTTGAATCATCTCATCATCTTGAGCCAGATCGGCCACAACAGTTGCTGGGAAGAAGAAACCTGGTCTATCTAACGCGCTGCCGCCAGTGGTTACACGGGCATGCGATGGGAGGCGATCAAAGAAGCCACTTACCCGTGCCAATTGATTAGCGTTATTTACTGGTCCTAGGAAAACATCTTCATGCGGCGCACCGATTGCAACTGCTTCGGCTTGGGAAGTTAGCAGTGCTACAAATTCATCGTAAACGCTGGCTTCGACAATTACTCGAGTTGCTGCCGTGCAATCTTGACCTGCATTGAAATATCCTGCAATTGCAATGGCCTCGGCAGCTGCTGGCAAATCTGCATCAGCAAAAACAACTACTGGTGCCTTGCCGCCAAGTTCTAGGTGAACTCGCTTTAATTGAGTCGCTGCAGATTGAGCGACTTGAATTCCAGCACCTACGGAGCCAGTGATTGAAACCATATCGGGACGTTTGTGTTCTACGACCATTCGGCCAGTTTCGCGCTCACCACAAACTACGTTAAATACACCGTCAGGTAAGAACTCTGACATTAGTGATGCCATCCAGACGGTTGAGACTGGAGTTGTATCGCTAGGTTTTAACACCACAGTATTTCCTGCAGCAATTGCTGGAGCCCATTTCCATACTGCCATCATCATTGGATAGTTCCACGGTGTTACTTGTCCAATTACTCCGACTGGTTCACGGCGAATCATTGATGTCATACCAGGCATATATTCACCTGCCGACTTTCCTTCAAGATTTCTGGCAGCACCTGCAAAGAAACGTATTTGATCAACCATTGGAGGAACTTCTTCGGAAGTTGTTAACGAGATTGGTTTTCCAGTGTTAGTGCTTTCAATTTCAATAATTTCATCGGCCCTAGCTTCAATTGCATCGGCAATCTTAAGAAGTGCACGCTGACGCTGTGAAGGAGTCGAATCTCGCCAGCCAGGAAATGCAT
>CAINRW010000033.1 GCA_903852815.1 uncultured Actinomycetes bacterium | reverse complement strand
TCCAGATCTTCATTTAACTTCTTAAGGAACTCCGTTGATGCATTGGCGTTACTGGGAAGTACAAAATGTGATAGAGACTCGCTACCGAATGTCATTTCGAATGGAATCGCACCGACTTCGGAGTTGTCAAAAGAATTTAAATGAAAAGCTACTATGCTCAAGACAATAGGATGACTCCAATAATTATTTGCACGTAGGTCCATGACCATAGCTCGTAGGTGACGTAAAATGTTCTGGTTTGAGTTTTCAACACCATTAGCCTTAGGACTATTCACGATTGTGAAGGACTGAGTGACTCCATAGCACTTTACCAATTCTTTTACTACTTCACTGGTATAGTCTGAACCAGGATCAGAGTGTAAAAAGGAGCAGATGCCATAAGTAGCAAAATACTGAACCAAGCACGATGCTGTAGTCTCCGCTTCCTTGTCAGGTACTGCATACAGAGCGACCAGCTTCGAAAAAAGATTGATGACGACCAATATATACTGGTTGCCACGATCATCCCGCGGAGTTACTGTCAGCAAATCCATTGATATCGTATCTCGAAGCCCGGATTGATGCAGATGTCGGACAACAGCAGAGAGACGGTCTTGCATCCCAAGGCGATTTTTCTGACAAACGGGGCAAGCAGAAATTAGATCCCCTATAACTTTCAAAGACATCCCATGACCAGGATAAATCTTGTTCAGCAGTTTCCATGTTGTCCTAACACCCCAGTGACCTACTTTGCCGCCATGGACACTCTTAAAAATCAATTCAACTGATGGAGGGACTTCAGGAGCAGAGATGGGTCCCAAAGAGTTGTGCAGCAAGTGCCAAGAGGGGTAATTTTCAAGAATTTCAGCAAATTGCAGCCACTGGTCAAGGGTGTTTTCGGAAGAATGGAAATCCAAGCACATTAAAACGTGGTTCAGCATTCTTGAGCCAAAATCCGCAAAAACGTTATCTTTTCCTTTAATATGCCTAAGCAAAAACTGGAAAGACTGGAGATAGATTCGCCAACGAATCACGATTGGAGCAGTGTGTATTTCCATAGCTAGTAAATTCGCATGGTCCGTGTCCACATAGACTAGTTTCCCTCGAAGTAACGACTCGTTATCCTTAAAAGCACATACAAGCGCCCAACACTCGCGCTTATGGGTATCCCAATGTTGCGCTTGCGGAGACAACTTGTGAGAGTGAAAAAAGAGTGGCTCCCGCTGAGAGCTTCCATCTTCAAGAGTTCTGACTTGGAAAAGTATGGACGCTACTGCATAGGCCGAGGCATCCGCTTGAATGTACCAAGGTAACTCTAGGTCAGGAAAGAAAAGAGTAAAAGCTTTGGCGATCGCTTCCTTGAGCGGTTGACACAATCTCTCCACCTCCGCCACCAACTCAGGGTTCCATTTTATTCCGGTTTTGCAGAGATCATAAAGAGGTGCCGTTAACTTGGAAAAATTTGCGATAAAATTTCTTGTGAATAGGCAGGCACCAAGAAAGGACTGCAGACGTTTGAGGGTGTGTGGAGTGGGTATGTTGCGAATGGCTTCAATCCGCTCGGGAGTAATCTTCCATGATCCTTGAGAGATGAGGTAACCGAAAAAGATGGCCCAGTTGTTGCCGATGAAAGTTTTGATGAACTTCAATATGACATTCCTATCAGAGCATCGCTGTAGGAGCCGCTTTAACTTGTCATAAGCATCTTCGTAGGAGTGACAACCAATTAGTATGTTATCGAAAATGATCACTCCACAGTCGTCAAAATCCGTAAAAATAGAGGCAACTGCCTTTTGCAGGATCGCTGACGCTGGAGTTATACCTTCAGGCATAAAGATAGGGCGTACTTGACCCCACGGAGTCTGGACTGACAAAACATTGGAGGTGTGCTCGGCTAAACGAAATTGGTGAAATGCATTCTTCAAATCGATATCAAGAAAGAACTTGTATCCGGTCATCTTCACTATTGCTTCTTGGGGATTTGGGATTGGTGTGTGCATCG
>CAINRW010000032.1 GCA_903852815.1 uncultured Actinomycetes bacterium | reverse complement strand
GGTGCACTTGAAGATGTAATCCTCGCTTTTTGGAATCGCGATTTCGATGTTTTGGTGTGTACAACAATTGTTGAAAGCGGTTTAGATATTCAAAATGCAAATACCTTAATTGTTGAACGCGCAGATATGTTTGGTCTTTCTCAACTTCACCAATTACGTGGTCGCGTTGGCCGTGGCCGTGAACGCGCATATGCATACTTCCTCTATCCAGCAGATCAACCACTGTCTGAATTAGCGCACGATCGCTTAAAGACAATTGCCGCAAACACTGACTTAGGTTCGGGTATGCGAGTAGCACTTAAGGATTTAGAAATTCGCGGCGCAGGAAATTTACTAGGCGGAGAACAATCAGGTCATATTGCCGATGTTGGTTTCGATCTTTATATGCGCATGGTTGGCGAAGCTGTTCAAGATTACAAAACAGGAATTCTTGAGACCGAAGAAAAGAATCTTGAATGTAAAGTGGAGCTTCCGATAAATGCGCATCTTTCAAGTGAGTATGTTCCAGGGGAGCGTTTGCGCCTTGATCTTTATCGTCGGCTAGCCGACGTAAAAAACGCCACCGATGTTGAAGCAATCCGCGCCGAACTCGTTGATCGCTTTGGTGATTTACCTGAAGAAGCACAGGCTTTACTGGGTGTTGCACAACTTCGTGCTCAGGCAAAAATTGTGAAATTAACTGAAGTCGTTGTTCAGGGCAAGTTCTTACGCCTTGCTCCCTTAATTTTGCCTGAGTCCAAGCAGTTGCGCCTGTCACGTTTATTTCCAGGTTCCCTCTATAAAGCCGCGACGAGTACGGTTTTAGTGGCATTGCCCAAGGCGGCAGCATGGAATCCGTCTCAGAATCAGCCCGCGATAGTGGATACTTCTCTTCTGGCCTGGGTTGTCGAGGCCGTTAACCAATTGAGCGAACCACCGAAAGCGAGTTCATAGTGAAGAAGATTCTGGCCATTGCGGGTCTAGCAAGTGCACTGTTCCTAACTGGGTGTTCCCAAGTTGGAACTGCTGCTTCATTGGGAAGCATAAAGATTACGCAAGCGACTGTGCAGGCAAGCGTTGATGCAATTATTGCAGCACGAAAAGGCGTTGACACTTCACAGATGCAACTTGAAACTGGCGAAGCGCTTAACCGCGGTCAAGTACGTTTTCATTTATTAACCCAACTTCTTCGTGAAGTTGGAAAAGAACTAAAGATTTCAGTATCTAAGGCAGAAATCGATACTCGTCGCCAAAGTATTATTGATCAAGTTGGTGGCGAAGCATCACTTCCTAACGCACTTGTCGGAGCCGGTATCGCTCCAAATGATTTAGATCAATACATCGAAGCAATTACGCTTTCAGACAAAATAACTCAGGCAATTACAGATAGTGGTGTTTCACAAGATCAAATTAGTACCGAAATCCAAAAGCTTGTTGTAGCAAAAGCTAATGAACTTGGCGTAATAGTTAATCCACGCTACGGAACATGGGATGCAGTTAATGCCGACATTGTTGCATCTGATGCAGCCAGTTCAGCAGTAACTCCAGCAACTAAGTAGTTTTTTGATGACGCAGGGTTCACAACTTCAACGCCTTGTTGAAGTTATGAACCAACTGCGATCACCTGGTGGTTGCCCTTGGGATGCCGAACAAACACACGAATCACTTCTTAAATATTTGCTAGAAGAGTCCTACGAATTCGTAGATGCTTTTCATAGCGGTGATCGCATAGATTTGAAGGAAGAACTTGGCGATGTATTGCTGCAAGTTTATTTCCACGCACGAATAGCCGAAGAACATCCAACAGATCCTTTTTCAATAGAAGAAGTTGCTGAAGGAATTGCGGACAAATTAATCCGCAGACACCCGCACGTATTTGCCGGAGTTGAAGTGCGCGATGCCGACGAGGTTCTTGCGAATTGGGAAGAAATCAAGAAGCAAGAAAAAGGTCGAACTTCGGCGCTCGATGGAATTGCAATGTCGCAGCCAGCCTTGCCGCTCATAGAGAAACTCCTCTATCGCGCCGAAAAATATGGTGTCGAATTAGCAGTTCCCAAGGAAGTTAATGTGGTGGGAGATGCCGATGAAAGCGCGGTTGGGCAAGCACTTCTCGCCGTGATCGCTTGGGCGCATTCCAACGGCATCGATGCCGAAGCAGCCTTGCGTAAAGAGGCGGCAAAATTGAGCCAACAAATAACCACTATTGAGACACGGTAGGATTACGCAGTAAATATTGTGCGATTTCAGCGTTGAGGTCCCACCTGCACACAGTTGATGAAGTGATGAAGGAGAAACGCTATGGCAATTATTGAAAATCTACAGGCCCGTGAAATTCTCGACTCCCGTGGAAATCCAACGGTTGAAGTTGAAATTGAATTAGAAGATGGAACACAAGCACGCGCCGCGGTTCCAAGCGGTGCATCAACTGGTGCATTCGAAGCTGCAGAACTACGTGATGGTGGCAAGCGCTACCTTGGTAAAGGTGTTGAAAAAGCAATCGCTTTTGTAAACGATGAAATTGCTCCAGAAATTATTGGTCTAGATGCACAAGATCAACGCGTCGTAGATGCCAAGATGATCGCCCTTGATGGAACTAAGAACAAGTCACGTCTGGGCGCAAATGCAATTCTTGGTGCATCACTTGCAGTTGCAAAAGCTTCTGCAGAATATGCAGATCTTTCACTTTTCCGTTACTTGGGTGGACCGAACGCGCACGTGTTGCCAGTTCCAATGATGAACATTCTCAATGGTGGGGCACATGCCGATACAAACGTCGATATTCAAGAGTTCATGATTGCTCCAATTGGCGCACCGACTTTCCGTGAATCACTTCGTTGGGGTGCAGAGATTTATCACGCACTTAAGTCAGTTCTAAAAAAGCGCGGTCTTGCAACTTCTGTTGGTGATGAAGGTGGATTTGCTCCAAACCTTGAAAGCAATCGCGCAGCACTTGATTTAATTTTAGAAGCTATCGAAGCTGCTGGTTATAAGCCAGGAACTGAAATCGCACTTGCAATGGATGTTGCAGC
>CAINRW010000031.1 GCA_903852815.1 uncultured Actinomycetes bacterium | reverse complement strand
GATGACATTCTCAGTAACCATGCCCGCACTTGGTGAAAGTGTTAGCGAAGGAACAGTTACCCGTTGGTTGAAATCAGAGGGTGACCACGTAAACGTTGACGAACCACTGTTGGAAGTTTCTACCGACAAAGTTGATACTGAAATTCCTTCACCTGTTGCCGGAACTTTGGCAAAGATTGTTGTTCAAATTGATCAGACAGTGCCAGTTGGTGCCGAGTTAGCCATCATCGCTGACGGCGCCGCAACACCTGTTGCTGCGCCTGTTGTCGAAACTCCTGCACCAGTTGCCGCTCCAGTTGTCGAAACTCCTGCACCTGTTGTCGAAACACCTGCACCTGTTGCTCCCCCTGCATCAACTGCCGGAACAGTTATAACAATGCCCGCACTTGGTGAAAGCGTGAGCGAAGGAACTGTTACTCGTTGGCTAAAAAATGTTGGAGATTCAGTTGCAGTTGATGAAGCTTTGCTTGAAGTTTCTACCGACAAAGTTGATACTGAAATTCCTTCGCCAGTTGCAGGTACTTTGTTAGCAATCGATGTTGCAATCGATTCAACTGTTCCAGTCGGCGCGCGTTTAGGATTAATCGGAACTAGCGGTGCCAGCGTTGCAGCCACCGCACCTGTTGTTGCTGTACCAGTTGTTGCTGCACCAGTTGCGCCCCCAGTGGTTACTCCGGCTCCGGTTGTTGCCGCACCAGTTGTTGCCGCTCCTATATCTGCGCCAATTACCTCACAACCAGTTGATGCATACGTAACTCCGCTTGTTCGCAAACTTGCCAATGATCTTGGTGTAAACCTATCCAACGTAATCGGATCTGGCATCGGCGGTCGTATTCGCCGTGAAGATGTCGAAGCATCAGCTCGACCAACAACGCCGGCTCAAGTTGCACCAGCTGCACAAATCTCACAAAGCCCGGTTTCAACTCCTGCTAAACCTGCAGCAATCGCAGTTTCACCGTTACGTGGAACAACTGTCACTATGACTAGATTACGTAAAGTTATTGCAGCACGAATGGTTGAATCACTTCAAGTAAGTGCGCAGTTAACAACAGTAATCGAAGTAGATGTTACAAAAATTGCACGTCTTCGCGACAAAGCAAAATCTAATTTTGAAGCACGTGAAGGTGTAAAACTTTCATATCTTCCATTCTTTGCAGTTGCAGTATGTGAAGCGCTTAAACAACATCCAGTTCTTAACTCTTCAGTTGAAGGCGATCAAATTACTTATCACGGCGCCGAACACCTTGGAGTAGCTGTAGACACCGAGCGTGGACTTTTGGTTCCAGTAATTGCTAACGCTGGTGATCTAAATATGGGTGGCATAGCTCGAAAGATTGCCGATCTTGCCGCACGTACTCGCGATAATAAAGTTACTCCCGATGAACTTGGCGGTGGAACTTTTACTTTAACTAACACAGGAAGCCGCGGCGCACTCTTTGATACGCCAATCATCAATCAACCACAGGTTGCAATTCTTGGACTTGGCGCAGTTGTAAAGCGTCCAATGGTTGTTCGTGGTGAAGATGGCGGAGAAACTATTGCTATTCGTTCAATGGTTTATCTCGGTCTTTCCTACGATCACCGTGTTGTCGATGGCGCAGATGCTGCTCGATTCCTTGTGACTCTCAAAGATCGCCTCGAAGGCGGCGCCTTTGAATCAGATTTGGGACTCTAGTCTCTGATGTCGGTTCCACAGAGAATTGCAATTAGCGGTGCATCCGGATTAATTGGAACTGCCCTTGTAGGTCACTTAAAGAGTGAAGGACACACAGTTCAGCGATTGGTACGTCGAACACCTATAACTGCTGATGAAGTTCAATGGGATCCACAAACTAGTTATGTTGATTTAACTGCCCTTGAAGGTGTGGATGCGATTATTCACTTAGCGGGCGTTGGTGTTGGCGACAGGCGTTGGACCAAAAAATATAAATCTGAGATTTTAAACTCCAGACTTCTTGGAACAAGCGCGATTGCAAAAGCCGTTGCCGAACTAAAGCCTCAAGTATTTATCTCTGCAAGTGCAATCGGTTGGTATGGCGAAAGCGGTAACCGCGCGGTCGTAGAAAGTGATCGAGTAGGCGATGACTTCCTTGCAGCGGTTTGTCGCGAATGGGAAAGCGCTGCAGATCTTGCTGATGATGTTCGCACCGTAAAAATCCGCACAGGTTTAGTTTTAGATCCAACTGGTGGCGCACTCGGAAAAATGTTGCCACTATTTCGCTTAGGTTTTGGTGGAAAACTCGGTTCTGGTAAGCAGTGGTGGTCCTGGATTACTTTGCATGATCAAATTCGAGCAATTGTTTTTGCTCTTGAAAATCCTATTTCGGGTCCAGTAAATCTAACTTCCCCTAATCCAGTAACAAATCAAGAGTTCACTTCTGCGCTGGCGCGCGCTTTGCACCGCCCAGCAGTATTCCCAGCTCCAGCCTTTGCTCTTAAATTGGCTCTAGGTGGTTTCTCTTCTGAGATTCTCGGTTCGAAAAAAGTTATTCCTCACGTACTTCAAGAGGCTGGATTTACGTGGGATTATCCGCACATCACCGAAGCGCTGAACCAACTAGTTCAAGATTAATTGAGCGGCCAGAGTGCCGCTAAGAAGTGCACCTTGCTGAGAAGGAACTGCTCTGTGGTCCCCCACAACATAAAGATTGTCCGAGACTTTTGTACTCTGCGTTAAACCTTGACCGATTTTTTGCAATGGCAGAGCAGATGGAATTTCGTATTTTGCTACAAGCGACCAATCTCTAGTTTGCGCTCCCCACAAAGTTGCTAAATGTCTACGAACTTCCGATTCGGTAGCACCGAGCGCCGTTGTTGTGGAAAGTAAATGCTGACCCTTGGGTGCATACGAACTAGAAACATCTGAGATCACAATTGAATTAATCACCGGTCCTCTATTTTGACCATCAACAATTAAACGACCAGTTCCAGAAGGATTAATGTCGGTCGAGTGATACCACGTTATACATCCACACATCTGCGCCACCTCTGATAAACCGAGCAATTGCGCAGCCGTAGTTGTATCTGTTGCAAGAACAATGTCGTTACCTTCAAAAGTTCCGGCGGATGTATGAACTAATTTTCCATCAATTCGTTCAACACGAACATTGCTTTGAAAATCATTAACTCTTCGGGCAAGTGCGTTAGAAAGCTCGCCAACACCCAGCCGTGGAATTCCAGGAGAACCATTTACGAAAGATTTAATTATCGCTTGTGCATATTTGGCATCTACAACATCCGGATCGGCTAAGAAAACACCAGTTAGAAATGGACGTAAGACGCGCTCATACGTGGCACCACAACCTGCTTCTCGAAGTGCAGCGCCGATAGATTGACCAGTTTTTACTTTCGAAAACAGAAAACGAACGAGAGCTATTTTTTCTGGCAACGAACCTGTTGCACGGTGAAGAGCTGCGAAGGGAACATCACGAGGATCGCCGATAATCACTCGCTCGGTACCTAAACTCACTTCAATGACACGAGGCGCAGGAATGAAATCAATTTCGCCAATAACATCTAGTTCGACCAGGGCTGGATACCTTGAATTGATTAATTGAAAACCCCGGTCGCAAATAAAACCGTCGATAACATCACTTGTGACTCGTCCCCCAGCACGATCGCTGGCATCTAGCAAAGCAACTGATCGACCTGCCGCTTGAAGATGTATCGCAGCACTTAGCCCAGAAAGGCCAGCGCCAACAATTACAACATCTGATTTACTTGCCATTCGAACTCACTTCTCTGGCTTGATCAATAATTGTTGCAACGAGCAACGCATCGTCGTTGGATATTGGCCATGGGTTATTACCTGAAAGTGCGCCGGCGATTAATCTATAAAACTCGGCGTAATTACCATCTTCGGAGATAATTTCTTCCAATTCATCACCACGGTGAATATAGGCACGAGATTTAGTTGCCACATCCCACCGTCCACCCATAGGAACTTTGCCTGCGCGCAGTAATGCCTCTTGTGGATCCAATTCATTAATTACCAACGCACCTTTGCTGCCCAAAATTCGAATGCGCGGACCCGGTGCACCTGCAACGGCACTTGCTGAAAGAATCGAGAGCACGCCAGTTTCATGTTTTAAAACTAGGAGTGCGTCATCATCGGCGCCGCCGCGGATATTTGAAATTTCTGCGCTCACTAATTTTGCAGTACCAAACCAATCGATAGCAGTTGAAATTAAGTGCGGCTGTAGATCTAATAACTGCCCACCGCCATCAGCAGAACTCATGTTCTCCCGCCATGAGTTTTTGTTTAACTCTGGGCGAAATCTCTCGAAGCGAGAATCCAACCGATGAATTTCTCCGAGCACGCCAGATGCCAACACTTTCTTAATTGTTAAGGAATCACTATCCCATCGTCGATTGAAGAAAGTTGAAACAGGTACTCCGGCACGCTCCCCTGCTGAAATGATTGCTGCAGTTTCAGCAACAGTGCGGCCCATGGGTTTATCTACAACAACTGGAATTCCAGCAGAAATTGCCGCAAACGCCTGCTGCGCATGAACAATATTTGCTGACGCCACAATTACTAGATCAAGTTGGTGTGCAACAAGTTCTTCAATTGTTGATACAACTATTGCGTCGGGAAAATCTGAATGCGCGTGAGCCGTGCGTTCGGCATTGCCAGTTTGGATTACAGCTATTTCATACCCACAACCCTTTAGTAGCGGTGCGTGGAAATATCTACCAGCTAATCCGTAACCAGCAATACCGACTCTCACTATTTGATGTTTTCCTCATGAGCTAGCTTTGATGGCCACCAAATTTTTGGACCAATCTGATGAACCAAGGCAGGCACCAAGATGGAGCGCACAATAATGGTGTCTAGAAGAACTCCGAAGGCAACTGCAAAACCAAGTTCTGCTAGTGGAACCAACGGCAATAGACCTAGGACAGCAAAAGTTGCGGCCAAAACAATTCCTGCTGAAGTAATCACTGCGCCGGTAACGGTTACGCCTTTGATAATTCCAGCACGAGTGCCAATTTTTGCGCTTTCTTCACGCACGCGAGTCATCAAGAAAATGTTGTAATCGATACCCAGTGCAACTAAGAAGATAAAGGCAAAGAGTGGGAATGAATTATCTCCACCGGCAAAGCCGAAAATGTGATTGAAGACGAGTGCACAGACACCAAGCGTTGCGAAATACGACAACAGCACTGTGCCAAGCAAAACTACTGCGCTCAAAATACTGCGAAGTAAAAGTCCAAGGATGATCGTGATTACGATCAAAATAATTGGAATAATTGTTTTGTTGTCATGATTATTGGCAGTGCGAACATCAAAGTACACAGCACTTGTGCCACCAACCAAAGAACTTGCATCTGCTTGGTGTGCTAGTTCTCGAATTCTTGGAATGTCATTACCAGCCTCGACACTATCTGGAGCTTTATCTAAAGTAACATTTAAGATCGCTTTGTTATTTACGATTTTAACTGTACGTGTCATTGGATCAACTAGTGGAACAACATCTGTGACCCCAGGGGCAGTAGCTATTGCGCTCTTCACTGCATCAATCTTGTCGGCGGCTACCACAACCTGAGTTGGATCGCCTTCTCCCCCAGGGAAATGCTTAATCAGAAGTTTTTGGCCAACGACCGATTCCGGATTACCCGTAAAAGTATCGACCGTTCCGATTCCATCGGCTTTCAAAGTCGTGGAAGCAAAAGCGAAAAGCAACAGTACTGATCCAGTAATAACCCAGGCTTTACGAGGATTGCGGCCAATTGCATTTGCCACTCGTGACCATGGACCGCTCATCACATGATCGTCGCCATCAAATAGTGGGCGACGTGGCCAGAAAATCCAACGACCAAAAACCAGTAGCAATGCTGGCAATAAAGTCAAAATAGTTACCATCGCACTAACGATTCCAATTGCACCAATTGGTCCAAGTCCAGCAGTGTTAGTCAACTGGCTAAAAAGTAAAACAAGAAGTGAAATGGAAACAGTTGAACCTGAAGCAAGAATTGGCTCCCAAACTCCTTTGTAGGCAGCTTTCATCGCATCAAAACGATTTTCATGCAGATGTAGTTCTTCTCTATAGCGAGCAATTAGCAACAGTGCATAGTCTGTTGCAGCACCAATTACTAGAACCGATAAAATTCCCTGCGACTGTCCATCCACATCAATAATGTTGTTCTTTGCTAATAAATAAACGATTCCGCCAGCTGTTGTTAATGCAAACATGGCCGAAAGCAGCGGAATAATCCAAAGAACAGGCGATCTATAAACCAAAATCAAAATCAATGCCACGACTCCAAGAGTTGTTAGCAACAGTGACGAGTCCAATGTGCCAAATGCCCCAAAGAGATCGCCCAGCAATCCACCAGGTCCAGTCACATAATGCGTCAGACCATTTGCTTCTGCGACGGGTTGAATATCTGCACGCAAAGCGGCAACTACCGCAGGTAACACCGGTTTATCGTTTGAAAGTGTCTTAGCAATTGAGTTTCCATCAAGTGGGATATTTGCCAAAATCGCTTTTCCATCTTGTGAAGGGAAAACGGTTATTTGTTGACCAGGCGCTAAGAATTCTGAAATCTTCGCACTGGTTCCATCAAGAGTTAAATTCCCAACAGTCAGCAAGTGTGAATTAATTGCCGCAAAAGTCGCTGGCGTTGACTTGCCTTCAAATAAAATTAGCGTAGGAAAATTAAAACTATCTTTTCCTGAAAAAGTCGCAATGACATCCGATGCCTTAGTGGCTTCGGCACCCTTAGGTAAGAAAGATGAGTTGTTGTTCTCTTGGACAGATGAAAGCTTTCCAAAAAGTGGGCCGAAAACCCCGGTTATGCCGAACCAGATTAGAACTACCAAAAGTGCGATGGCAAAGGGCTTACGTGATTTCTGAATTGACTGCGTGGACATAATGAGAGCGGCCTTTCTTGGAGGTCGTTTGGGCTTCAATTGGTAAGGAGGCAAGCCTACCTTTAGGCTAGCCGTGTGCCTGTTGCAACCCCGCCCCGCCAAGTCGCCATTGCGCTAGGTCGCCATGGACTTATTGATTACGAAAAAGCTTGGCAGGTACAACGCACAATCCATGGCGAAGTTGTTAGCGGAGTTCGACCAAATACTTTGCTTTTGTTAGAACATCCTTCTGTTTACACCGCTGGTCGCCGCACTTTAGATGCAGAGAAACCACAAGATGGAACTCGAGTTATTGATGTCGATCGTGGCGGAAAAATTACGTGGCACGGCCCGGGCCAACTAGTCGGATACCCAATTGTCAGATTGGCTAATCCTCACGAACTTGTAGGTTTTGTTCGCGAGATTGAAGCTGGATTAATCAAAGTGTGTGCAGATTTAGGAATTACGGCGGTGTGTGTCTCTGGGCGCTCTGGTGTTTGGGTTCGTGACTCTGCTGGAGATCGCAAAATTGCAGCCATTGGAATTCGAGTAACCCAAGGTGTCACCATGCATGGTTTTGCCCTCAATGTCTGCCCGGACTTAGCCGCATTCACACAGATAATTCCTTGCGGCATTTCAGATGCTGATGTCACATCCATTTCAAAAGAACTTGGTCGAATTGTGACAATTGAAGAAGTAACTCCGCTTGTTGAGCGATATATATTCGAATCTCTGAAAAAGGTGAGCGCATGACTCTTGCACCTGATGGCCGCAAATTAATTCGTATTGAAGCGAGAAATGCGCAAACACCAATTGAAAGAAAACCTGAGTGGATCAAAACTAAAGCTCACATGGGACCTGAATACACGCGACTTCAAACTTTAGTAAAAAGCGAAGGTTTACATACGGTCTGCCAAGAAGCCGCTTGTCCAAATATTTTTGAATGTTGGGAAGATAAAGAAGCAACATTTCTAATTGGCGGAGACAAATGCACTCGCCGTTGCGATTTTTGCAATATCGATACTGGAAAACCTGGTGCAATTGATCGCGAAGAACCGCGCAAAGTTGCAGAGTCCGTAAAAGCAATGGGCTTGAAATACGCCACTATTACAGGGGTAACGCGCGATGATTTACCTGATGAAGGTGCTTGGCTATATGCCGAGACAATTCGCCAAGTTCATCTTCTCAATCCAGGTACAGGGGTAGAAATGTTGGCCCCTGATTTCCATGCTAAATCTGAATTACTTAATGAGATTTTTGAAACTCGCCCAGAAGTTTTTGCCCATAATCTTGAAACGGTGCCACGAATCTTTAAGAGAATTCGCCCGGCCTTTACTTACGAGAAATCACTTACCGTAATTTCAATGGCACGAGATTTTGGGTTGATTACAAAATCTAATTTAATTCTCGGCTTGGGTGAAACTAGAGAAGAAGTTTCACAAGCACTAGTAGATCTACATGATGCAGGATGCGATTTAATAACAATTACTCAATATCTTCGCCCAACCAATCGTCATCACCCAGTTGAGCGATGGGTTAAGCCAGAAGAATTTGTTGAACTTGCAGCCGAAGCCAAAGAAATTGGATTCCTCGGCGTCATGAGCGGACCACTTGTCCGTTCAAGCTATCGCGCAGGTCGTTTGTATAAGCAAGCAACTGAGGCAAAGGCTATTCATGGCTGATTTGGTCTATCCCCCAGTAATCGTTGCGATCAAAGCCTTTTGGAAATACTTAGGCTTGAAATTTGATTTCAAAGGTGAAGAAAATGTTCCACGTAAAGGTGGAGCAATTCTTGCCATCAATCACATCGGCTATTTAGATTTTGCAATCACAGGAACTGCCGCACTTCCAGCCGGTCGCTACGTTCGCTTTATGGCCAAGAAAGAGATTTTCGATAATAAATTAGCTGGGCCTTTAATGCGCGGAATGCACCATATAAATGTTGACCGAAGCAATGGTTCTGCGTCTTTTGTTGCGGCTCTTCGCGCACTCAAATCCGGCGAGATAATCGGAATTTTCCCTGAAGGGACAATCTCAACTTCATTTGAAATAAAAGGATTGAAATCCGGAGCGGTGCGTTTAGCTATGGGCGCTGGAGTACCCGTGATTCCAACCGTTGTTTGGGGTAGCCAACGAATTTGGACTAAGGGCGTAAAACGAAATTTGCGTAGAAATAACTTCCCTGTGACTGTTCGATTTGCCGAACCAATTTTCTACGACCGCGGAATTGATGTTGAGGCGGCCGAAAGTAATTTGCGCGAACTTTTAATCAAGATGCTGCACGAAGTTCAGGAGCAATACCCTGATAGCCACGTGGGCCAACGTTGGGCACCTGTCCGTCTTGGTGGAACGGCCCCTGCCCCACTAAACTAACGCGCATGTTTAAAAGAAAATCAGCAGAGAAGAAGATTAAAACCCCTAAATTCCAAACCTTCCGTGATGCCTATGCAGTCACCAAGCAGGTGCGTCCATGGATCGGGCCGGCTTTAATTGCAATCTTTATTGCAACCTTCGTTATAGGTATTGCTATCGGTGTTGTCGTTGGCCATCCCATCTATGTTGGTTTCATCTTCTTGCCACTTTCTTTCTTAACTACTCTTCTCTTCTTTACTCGCATCGCAGGTCGCGCCGCTTATGCCTCAATTGATGGTCAAATTGGAGCCGGTGCAAGTGTGCTTATGGCAATCCGTAAGGGTTGGACAACTACTCCAGCTGTTGCAGTTTCACGTTCACAAGACATGGTTCACCGAAGTGTGGGTCGTGCAGGAATCGTATTAACTGGCGAGGGATCGAACTCAGTTCGCCAACTTCTTCAAGATGAACACAAGAAGACTGAACGATTCGCACCTGGTGTACCAATTACAGAAGTAATTGTTGGCGATGGCGACGGACAAGTTCCACTTCGCAAATTACAAAAGCACCTGCAAAAACTTCCTAAAAAATTAAGTGCTCACCAAATGCGTGAAGTACGTGCACGCCTTAAGGCAGTTGGCGGATTATCAATGCCAATTCCAAAGGGTCCAATGCCAACTCGTGCACCAAAAGCACGCTAACTTTTAATCACTGGGTCAAATGCCTTACGCATCTCTTCGCTCTAGTGCTTTTTAAAGCCTTTTGGGCAAACTGGCTTCACTGCCACTATTTTCTTAACAACTTTTCCGTTGACGCAACTAATGGTTGTTTTGAGAATAGAAGCATCTAAAGAGAACAAACCAAAAAGAGGTTTTGAGTTCTCAGATAACGGGACATAAGTGGTAAACCCATAATCACATTTACTTCCTATTGCCACACTTGGCCCAAATGAAACAAATGATGGGTTTGTTGGATCTCCTTTAACATCAACAATCTGTTTGCAATTTGGAGACAAAGATACAGGCATGAGATCTCTCAATAATCCACACTTACTCGAGGAACTTCCTCCCCCGTAGAAAGGGAATTGAAGTTCTGTGGGCCAAGTTACTTGCCATTTATTTTTCGAAAGCTTCGAATTAGCGTTAAAATTCTTTTTCAAGAATATTATTTTATCTTGCATACATTTTGCGAAGGAAGCGGCGTAGGTAAAATCTAAAAAAGCATTATTATTGTTACTTGCGAATGCCGCCGTATCTAATTGACTGAAATTACGTTCATCCCAGACTCGCACAAAGCGAAAATTAACCGTTTCAGAGCAATCCTTTAATTGAACCCTATAGGTAGTGGTGATCTTCGTTTTCCCGTACAGAAAACTATTTTCATCGCTCAACCACTTAATTTCAGGAGCAGGCAAGGGGCCTAATTGACCAGCCCACTCCGAGTACTCGACTTTCGGATCAGACATAGCCATGTTGCTGCCATATTTTTGTTTAGCCTGTAATAACTCCTGAACACCACTTGAGGATGAGGTATCAATTGACCAAGTGTTTGGGCACCCATCTGACGCTGCGCTCGATAAAGGTACGGCTACAAGGGTTAATGCAAATATCATGGCTATTGCGATTATGGTCCGTTTCATAAATCCATCCTAGGCGTAACTAAATAAAGATAAGAGTCCAAATACAGACTCTTAAGAATTAAATGTCAGAAGAATTCCCTAAAAAGCAACTAAAAAATACGTACCAGAAAATATGAGTTCACCCATGCTATTAAATTATCAACTGAGGGAATGCTCAGCTAATGGCTATGATGGCGATCAATAATGAGCCTGGTTGGTGACTTCTCAGCTTTTAGTGAATTTCCTTAGCAAATGGGCGCACTAAAGGTTCCACCTCCGACGGGGTTATTACCAGACCAGATATACACGCAAATATTCGTAATAGTTCCATTATTAGAGATAATCCCACTATTAATCATGTTCCTGTAATTGGTTATTATTCCATTACTAGTGAGATAACCATTATTGGCGAAATTTCCCAAATTTATTATGACACCACTTGCGTTTCCAGAGCCTGGATTTTCAAATGTTCCAAAATTCACAATCTTCCCTTTATTAATAATGGTGACGTTTCCAGGATTAATGAATTGATTAACAATTTTCCCATAATTTAAAATTTGACCACTATTTGTAAACACTGTAGCCGTGGTTATAAGCGTGCCGTAATTAGTTATTGAACCGAAATTGGTGAAATTCCCACCAAATTCAATGATGTCTCCTGAATTTATCGAGAAATTTATTTTGTTTGAAGTGGGCACTATAACCATGCACTGATTTATTGTGCCCGGTGTCCAATTTCCATGCAGCGATTTGCAGATTTCTTTATTCAGGATTTGGGTTTTCTTGCCTTCATTTGCTTGGGCAGAATTTACTAGAAACAAGAGTGGAACTAAAAGAAATAGTAAACTAATTGATTTCCCTCTGTGATTTAATCTCATATCTAAAGAGTAGCAACCAGGTAGCAACATAGACAGGTATTTTGTTATCAGATTGCATGAATTAAGCCAGTACTTGGCAAATTACATGCGGATCTACGCTCAATTAGTCATGGTTAATTCTCTCATTCGACTTACTCTTAATCAGATTGGGGCGAGATAAAAATCTACCTCATTCTTGAGCGGGCGTTGCTAATGCTTTTAATTTCTCGTTAAGTAACCCCATGCCAGACTGGCTGCAATAGAAATCCAAATTTGATATGGGATCAACAGAATTCCCAAAATCAACGAAGCTCTGAATGTTAGATAAAGAACTGGAATAGTTAGCACTGCTGCTAATCCCAAAGCGATTGTGGCGTATGCGAAATTGTGTGGAACTTAAAATTGATATGCCCATGTGTTCACAACTCAGTGAGTCAGAATTTTCTCAAGAATCGGCTTAACTCGGTTCAGTGTATGTACCGGTGAAACATTCGAAACTACGTAAATGCCATAACCGACAAGTGCAGCCCATGGATAAAACAGAGAAACTGCTACCAGTACTGCTCCCAAGAGCGCAGTTGCACCCATGAATATTGGTGTGGCTTTTCGCATTAATTCGGCAGGAACAGGAAGTTCACTTGTATAAGAAACGGGGAATTTGAACTTAACGAATGCAGCCAAGATCATTGTTGTCCAGTAGTTCCCGAATAGACAGATGCCGAAATAGAAAACACTCCATTTATGGTTCGGGGTGCCAAGATTGTGTGCAAGAAGTGCAACACCAAATGGCATCAATGCAACCCACGCCATGCCCAACCCATGCTGCCAAATAATCCAAGCGTTTGTACCCTCTGTGTATTGACTACCAGCGTGATACTGATACCAAGTTGAAAAGAGAACAACAAAGCCGAGTAGGTAAGCAAAGAACGTAGGCCAATGTTCAATTATCGCAGTATTCAAATTTTCGCTCTTGCTAATTTCTGGAACCATTTCAACTACATTCAGACCTAGAAGTGTTAACGCTATAGAAAAAACACCATCACTTAATGTGTCGATAAATTTATGGCTGATATCTTTGAATTCTTTCTCCATGTTGCTCTCCGATCCCAAATTGATTGGGAGAAAAATAACTGGAACCTCTCAGAAGTGCTCAGACACGCCCAAATCAACCCAAGGTATCGAGCATTTTTATTACGACCTTGACTAACTCCGCGTCAGAACACTTCCACTGAGGCGCTCGTGTATCCCACGGCCGTCTTCATCGAAAGTAATTGCCGTAACCACCAGCACCAATAAGCTAGTTCGTATTAGTGCAGCCAAAGGTGTGATTGCTCCCCCATCGGAATAGCGAACTATTTTCATCCCGAAGATCTTGTGGCCCAAAGTCGCCCCTTGTAGCGCGCTGAGAATCCCTACTTCGAGAAAGAACAGGCCAAGGACGCTCCATGAATGCGTGGGGCTCATTTTGCCAATTCCCCCAATACTGGCAGCGACAATGGCGTAGCAGGCGAGCCAATCAAGGGTGATGGCGGCTAGCCGACGCCCAAGGCCAACCCGGGTAAATGCGAAACTCATGGCCACTAGCCTACTGGCTTTGAAATTCTTAACATGGATGTAACAGAACAGTTAGGTCAAAAGTAGGCCAGCGACTTATTCTTGGCCAAGAAGCAGAGGGCTCAAAGTCGAGATCATCTGCACTGATACACAATCTATGTATCCATGTGAATTGGGAGAAGCATGTTTAAAAACTCTGCAGAGATTTTTGAATTTATTAAGAAGGAAGATGTAAAGCTCGTTGATGTTCGCTTTACCGATCTTCCAGGAATCCAGCACCACTTCAACGTTCCTGTTGAATCATTTGACGAAGCCGTCTTCACTGATGGTTTGATGTTTGATGGTTCATCAATTCGTGGTTTCCAGTCAATCCACGAATCAGATATGAAACTATTACCAGTTCCAGAGTCTGCATACGTTGATCCATATCGCAAAGAGAAGACGCTCATCATTATCTTCTCTGTTCACAATCCAATCGATAACTCACCATACAGCCGCGACCCACGTGGCGTTGTAGCAAAGGCTGTTGACTTCATGCGCGCGCAGGGAATTGCTGATACAGCTTTCTTTGCACCTGAAGCTGAGTTTTATGTATTCGATCGCGTTCGCTTTAAAACCGACATCAACACCGCTTATCATGAGATTGAATCTTATGAAGGTGCTTGGAACACTGGCATTAAAGAAGATGCTGATGGAACTCCTAACCGTGGATACCGTACGCGCGTAAAGGGTGGATATTTCCCAGTATCTCCAACAGATCAATTCGCTGATCTTCGCGATGAGATGGTTATGCAACTTGGAAAAGTTGGACTACTTGTTGAGCGTTCTCACCACGAAGTGGGAACTGCAGGTCAGATGGAAATTAACTATCGCTTCACAGATATTTTGCATGCAGGTGATGATGTAATGAAGTTCAAGTACGTCATTCGCAACACTGCATGGCAAGGTGGCACATAAACGCCATTGCCCGCTTTCAAATCGGCGAGTATCGGTAATATTTGCATGATTCGTTGAGTGCCAGAAGACTCTTCTTCGACG
>CAINRW010000030.1 GCA_903852815.1 uncultured Actinomycetes bacterium | reverse complement strand
TGGTTTCTTGCTGTTAAATATTTGCATAGATAGTGCTCCCACAATCCTTAGGAGGGGATCTCACATATGCGCGCAAAGCGTTTAGTTGCTGCACTTTCAAGTGCAGCTTTGCTGGTAGGAATTGTTGCATTCGCAACACCTGCCCAAGCAGCAGTAAATATCTGTAAGGCAAAGAATGTTAAAGAAGCAGGCGGATTAGATAACCTAGTCAAGCTAGCTAAGAAAGAGGGCAAGCTTGCTCTCATCACAACACCACGCGACTGGGCAAACTACGGCAATGCATTTGATGCATACGAGAAGGCTTTTGGCGTAAAGATCACTGTAGATAATCCAGATGGATCATCACAGTACGAGATCGACACAATGAAGACAGCTCCTAAGTCAAAGCAACCAGATTCAATTGATATTGGACCTCTAGTAGTTGCACAGTTGACTCCTCCAGGATCAAAGCCCCTGTCATCTCCTTATCAAGTTATTAACTGGAACGACATTCCAAACGCAGCTAAGGACTCAACAGGTCTTTGGTACGGAAACTACGGTGGAAAGCTTGCGATTGTTTACAACACAACTCTTCCATCAGTGCCAACAAAGGCAGCAGACTTCGCAAAGCCTGAATATAAGGGCTTTGTTGGAATCACAGGAGACCCAACATCGTCTAACCAAGCTTTCATGTCAGTTTTGGCAGCAAGCATCGGTAACGGTGGAGAAAAGAATCTTTCAGATGTAACTAAGGGTCTTGCTCTATTCAAGTCTGTAAAGGCTCAAGCACCCCTAGTAAAGGTAAACGGAACAAACCTTGCTACTGGTACAGCAAAGCTTGGTTTCATGTGGGACTTCAACGCTCTTGGAATTATTCCAGCAGCGAAGGCAGCAGGCTTAGATCTTAAGTTTGTTTACCCATCAGATTACGTTCTACAAGCACCTCCATACATCAACGCAATCAACCTTAAGTCACCAAACTGCGCAAACGCACGTTTGTGGCAAGAGTTTGTGTACTCACAGAACAAGGGAAAGACAGCTAAAGAACTAACTGCAGCTGATCTAAAGCTTCCCGGTTCTAAGTTGTTCGCATTGATGCAAGGTGGACAGAATTACTTCCAGCAGTCAGGTGCAGACCCAATCATGTCTGCAGCTATGACAAAGAAGAAGCTACTTGTTCCATCACTTCTTGACTTCAAGGTTCCTTCAACAGCAAAGGTTGTCGGACCTGCAACTATCGCCGACGTACTAACAGCGCGTGAGCAGATCATCTCTTCATGGGCTAGCTTGTAAAAAAGGAATATGACCTCCCAAGTCATAGAGGGAGGCGCGCCTTCAAGGGGACGCGCCTTCCTCGCTTCTTTTATAAAGAATATTCTTCCAGCGGTTCCGCTTTTGCTGATCGTTGGTTTCTTTTTTCTTTTCCCAATTGCACGTCTAATTTACGTTTCATTTTTATCAAATGACAATACTTTTACGATTGACAACTTCAAAACGGCCGTTCAAGAGCCATACCGAACAGGATTTCTGAACTCAATAAAGATCGGTGTTTTTTCCGCAGCAATCGCGGCATTTCCTGGCGCAATAGCTGCCTACTTCATTGAAACACGAGGAAATTCAAAGCTGCGCCGGACTATTGCAGTCATGAGCGGAGTCCTCGCCAATACTGGGGGTGTGCCACTGGCATTTATGTTTTATGCCGCACTTGGAATGCAGGGTTACCTCACAAAATTTTTAAAGTATTTAGGCTGGGATCTGTATGCAGGAACATTCTCACTAGGTTCTTTTATTGGTTTATTAGTTGTGTATCTATATTTCCAGTTACCTTTGATGGTAATTGTCTTTTCACCAGCAATTGTTTCTCTTCGACGCGAATGGTCTGAGGCAGCACGCAACTTAGGTGCGAGCCAATTTAATTACTGGATTCGAATTGGTATTCCTTTACTTTTCCCAAGTTTTATCGCATCCTTCTTGTTACTTTTTGCTAGCGGGTTTTCAGCCTATGCAACTGCTAATGCATTAACAGTTGGAAATCTTCCATTGACGCCACTACAAATTGGCGGGTTATTAGACGGAAATGTTTCAGCTGCGCAATTAAATCTTGGTAAAGCCTTAGGTGTTGTGATGATTGTGATTTCAGCATGTGCAGTTATTCCATACCTTGCAATTCAACGTAGGAGTGCCAAATGGCAAAAACGTTAAGAGTTAGGTTCCAGCCACCGCTGGTGCTAACACTTCTGATTCTAGGTTTCTTTGTTTTTATCCCAATGATTTCAGCTTTTGAATACTCGATTCGAACACCGCTAACTGGTGGATATGGATGGACTCATTACATTTGGGCCATCAGAGAAGACGATTTCTTTCATTACATCCTTAGATCAATGTGGCTAGCCGGGGTAACGGTCACAATCACCTTATTTGTGTTAGTTCCAACCTTAACCTGGCTTCATTTATCACGATCAGAGGTGCGTGGGTTAATCGATGGTTTATCACTACTACCCCTTGTTATTCCAGTAGTTGCATTCGCAGTCGGTGCACAAATTTCTTTTCCTGAGTTTGTTCAAAATACCGTTCTTGAGCTTCCATTTCTCTACTTTGTATTGGCACTCCCATATGCCTATCGATCACTAGACATTGGACTTAATTCAATTCCCCTAAAGACGATCACTGAAGCAGCGCGCAGCGCTGGTGCAAACTGGTGGCGGACGATTACGGCTGTGATTGTTCCAGTAATCAGAGGATCGGTCATGGCAACGATTGCGTTGACCTTTGCTTTATCACTTGGTGAGTACACATTGACCGTATTGCTCCACTGGGACACCTTCCCAACATGGGTCACATTTGTTGCACAAGACAACATCCTTGGCGCTATTGCGATCTCAATGATGTCCCTGATTATCCCATTCCTAATTTTGACAGTTATTACGCTTTTCGTTCCAGAACGTTCTATGCAAGGGAGAAAGTAATGTCTAGTAAGAGCCTTACCTTAAGAAACATTTCAAAGCGATTTGGAAATGTGAATGCACTAGACAACTTCAACCTAGAAGTTGGCGTGGGAGAACTGGTGGCATTACTTGGACCATCAGGTTGTGGTAAGACAACCGCCCTTCGAGTCGTTGCTGGGTTAGAACATCAGGATGCAGGCACAGTATTGGTAGCCGACAAAAACATCTCAGATGTGCCTGCACATAAGCGAAACATGGGAATGGTCTTTCAGGCCTACTCACTGTTTCCCAATTTAACAGTTGAAGAAAATGTAGCTTTTGGTTTACAGATGAGAAAGGTGAGTAAGCATCTGCGCCTTAAGAAAGCACATGAACTCTTGGATTTGGTGGGCCTAGATTCACAGAGCAAGCGCTTTACACATCAGCTCTCAGGTGGTCAGCAGCAGCGTGTAGCACTGGCTAGAGCACTTGCTTTTGAGCCTGAAATTCTCTTGCTGGATGAGCCATTGTCCGCACTTGATGCCCAGGTACGTGTGAACCTGCGTGAAGAGATTCGTCGCCTTCAACTTTCTTTAGGCACAACAACTCTATTTGTTACTCATGATCAAGAAGAGGCTATGGCTATCTCTGACCGTGTGGGTGTAATGAACAACGGTGTACTTGAGCAGATCGATACACCAGATGTTTTGTATAACAAGCCTGCCTCCTCATTTGTTGCAGGTTTCGTTGGCACTATGAACAGAATCCCTGCACATATTTCAGATGGCATGGTTGAAATCTTTGGAAGCAAAGTAGTTGCTCTAAAGCGCGGCAATGAAACTGGAAAAGTACATGCACTTATTCGCCCAGAATCAATCTCTGTGGCAGCAACAACTGCGCAGGGCAACGCAAAGGTCTTGACACGATCATTTATGGGCGCTTCATCAAACATCATTTGTCAAACAGAAGATGGCACTATTGTGCAATCGCTCATGACAAGTGCTTCAACCGGAGACCTGCTTCCAGGATCATCTGTTCAACTACGAGTATTAAGTTCTGAGGTTCTTGTCGCTAATGTCTAGTACATCAACCAACCGGATTGTTCGATCTAAAGTTTCATCTGATTCAAATTGGCGTGAGCTACTACTTGATAAAGGTGAGTTAGTCATCGGTGAAGAACCACTTAACGCACAAGTTGTTGCAGCATTTATTCATTTAAGTGATATCCATATTTGCGATGCAGCATCACCTGCTCGCCTCGAGTTTCTAGATCGCATTGCTGATCCAGATAATCCTTTGTCGCAGCTGGTTCCATACATTGGCACATATCGTGCGCAAGAGTTCTTAACTACTCAAGTTCTAGAAGCAATGGTGACTGCCGCAAATGAGATCAAGCGCGCACCATTGACTGGCGCGCCAATTGATGCAGTTGTAATAACCGGTGATGTCACAGATAACGCACAAAGCAATGAGTTGGATTGGTATAAGAGAATTTTAGATGGCGGTGTTGTAACCCCTAAAAGCGGTGATCCACAGCGTTCTGAGGCCTCTCACTCATCTAATGCTGACCTCTATGACGCACATTACTACCATCCAGATGGACCACCAACAGGTATGCCTGCAGATCGCCCACATGTACTCCATGACTTTCCACATTTTAAAGGCGCACTTGAAGCATCAGAGCGTCAATTTATTGCAAAAGGTTTAACACACAAGTGGCTGGCAGTCCATGGAAATCATGATGCTTTGTTGCAGGGCACAGCAGCAACAACTCCAGAGTTAGATGCACTTGCACAAGGTTCAGAAAAGTTAGCTGCACTAAAGAATATGGCTGATTTAGTAGATCTGTTTTCAGGTTTTGGTGAAGTTGGTCCTGCTGTGTATCCAGGGTTAGATCACATGGACACAAACGAGGTAACAGCTGATCCTCGTCGCGCGCTGGTAAAGATGCAGGACTGGGTAAACGTTCATACAAATTGTGGACATGATCATGGTTTAGATGCTGAGCAACCAGAGACTCCGTATTGGTATCGAAACATTGGTAGCCAGGTGCGTTTAATTGCATTAGATACCGTTAATCGCTTTGGTGGTTGGCAAGGCTGTCTACATCGTAAACAGTTCGACTGGCTCTCACACATGTTGGATGAATCTAAAGATAAGTACATCGTTTTGACTTCACATCATCCATTAGAGAATTTGTTTAACGGTTATGTACCAGAAGATGAAAGTGCGCCAGCACTGGAAGAAGAAGTCCGCAGACTTCTTGAAAAACACCCTAATGTTGTTTTGTGGTTCTCGGGACACGTGCACGATCACAAAATCACACAGAGCAAGAACAGTG
>CAINRW010000029.1 GCA_903852815.1 uncultured Actinomycetes bacterium | reverse complement strand
GAGGTCTTCCAGTAAGTGTTGAAGCCATCGAAGGCGATCCAAAGAGATGGGTGCAAGAGGCTGCACAATTACTTGGCGTAACCGTTTTGCTTAAAGGTGCAACTACTTATGTCGCAAATGATGAGTTATTGATCGAACTTCAAAAGGCACCTACTTGGCTTGCGACTGCAGGTAGTGGTGATGTTTTAGCTGGAATTATTGGAGCTCTCATTGCAACAAATACTGTTGAAATCTTAAATGATCTCAATAGATTGGCACAGGTTGCTGCAACTGGAGCTTTCATTCAAGCAAGAGCTGCAGAGAATGCATCGCATGGTGGACCAATTTCTGCAGAGAGAATCATTGAACACATTGCAGGAGCCATCACTCAATTAATTAAGTAGGGGTATAGCCACAACGCAATTTCTTGACGTAGGGATAACCTTCAATACATGAGAGAAAGAATTCTAGTAATAGGCGATGATTCATTTTCTATTTCTACCTTGGTATCTGCATTTCGAATGAATGAAATGGATGTTATCGGCGAGACTAAGAATCAAAATGTTGCACTTAACATAGCACGCCACTTACAACCAGATGTCATTGTTCTAGATATGCAGAATGCGGGAAACTCTGCCGTTAAAATTGCGAACGAGATACGAAAAGAAATTGTAAATGTAGGAATAGTCATTTTGACATCATGTTCGGATCTGCGATTTATTGGGGAACTCAACAGTTCTGTACCGCTTGGCACTAAAATTTTGGTTAAGAAATCCTTAGTGGATTTTTCAGTGCTCTGCAGCGCCGTTGAAGATTGCGTCAAGTCAGCCATTTCAAAGGATTCAGTTATGTGGATTGATGGCAATATCTCTCATCAGGAAAAGGGGATTAATTCCTTGATGGCCCAACTGACCGATACGCAAGCCGAGACTTTGCGACTTGTTGCCGATGGAATGACAAATGCACAGATTGGCCGTACACGTTTTGTAAGTGAGAAATCAGTCGAGCAAGTACTTTCAAGGGTTGCGCAGGAGTTGCATGTCTACGCCGATCGAAATATGAATATGCGGGTGCAGTTGGTTAGCGAGTATTACCGCTGGATTGGTGCCCCGACTCATTGATTTAAGGTAAAGGCAAGCCTTTAGATAGGCTTGAGCGCTATGGAGCTAAACGATATTCGCAGTCGATGGAATGAAGTGCTCGATGCGCTTCTGGAAATTGATCGCATCACGTGGCTCGCTTTTTTTGATGCACGCTTGGCTAGTTTTGATGGCAAGACTCTGACGTTGGACTTCTCCGATGCGAGAAAACTTGCTGGTGGACACGAGTATTCAGAGAGCAGAAAGCGCCAATTTGGAGTTCTTGAGGAGACAATTCTTAGAGTGTTAGAAATTGAAATTGTGATCGCCGAACAATGAAACTTCGTGCTTGCCTTCTAGTTTTTTCTCTAACTTTCCTACTTGCTGGTCTTCCTTCGGCTTCGGCTTCGGCTTCAAAAGCAATTATCTCTTTAGCGTTGAGTCAAACACCCACACAGTCTCGCACCGTTGTCACGTTATACGGGACAGTTAAACCAGCTCGTTCCGGTTTATTGGTTCGTGTCCAAGTGAATAAATCTGGAAGTTGGCATGACACGAACTTAACGACAAAGAGTACAAAAGCAGGAACATGGAAAGTTGTTGCTGATGCAACCCCATCCAGCGATGCCGTGAAATACCGCGTGCGAAGTTCATTTGCGGGAGTAATGATTTATTCAACGTCTCGATCAATAATCATTAAACCTTTGCCCGAAATTACAACTGCGGAGGCCGATTTAGTAATTGACCAACTCGGGCCAGGAAAAAGAATTCATGGCGCAGATATAAGTCGTTGGCAGCATCCTTACAATAAAACGATTGATTTTGTGAAAATGTATTCTGCGGGGATTCGCTTTGTAATGATTAAGGCTGCAGATACAAGAGATCTCTCGGATGCCGAAGCACGTAAGTACTTAATAATGGATCATCTCGCAGCACAAGCTGCGGGAATTTATACAGGTTTTTATTATTATTCGATCCTGCCTGATGTCCAGACCCGCGAAGAAATAATCAGAGATGCAACCGCTCAGGCACAAAAAGCTGCTTGGCGGTTAGCTTCAATCGGTGGGTATAGCGAGAAGGACCTGCCTTTCGCTCTCGATCTTGAAGATAAATGTGTACGAGTTTCTAGTGGTGGTTCATGTGCCAAATATGCATCGCGCGCAGAAGTAACCCTATGGGCCGAGGTTTTCTTAGAAGTGCTTAAATCAAAAACCCAAAAAACTCCGATGATTTATTCGTACTCAAGTTTCCTAGAAGGCTCGATGATTAAGAGTCCGGCTTTGGCCCAATATCCGCTGTGGTTGGCACATTATTCAGTCAATCCTTTTGATGTCACCAACCAACCTGGGCAAAAATTAGGTGGCTGCTTTGTCCACTCATGGACTGGAGCAAACTGCGATTCCCAATGGACGATGTGGCAGTACACCTCATGTGGAATAGCATCACGCTATGGAGTTCCAAGTTCAAGAGTTGATTTAAATATCTTCAGAGGAACACCTGCTGCATTTTTAGAGTTAGCCAAAGGCAGTTGGACTCCCCAACAAATAGATCTCATGCCTAATCGGGAAGCAACGACGATGGTAATTAATAGTCAAAGTGCAACAACTACAAATAAATTGGTGACTTTTAAAGTAAGTGTTGCTCGGCCAGATTCTTCCCCAGTTGTTACGGGAACAGTCAAATTAGTTTTCGATCCTGCGACTGTGCCAACGACAAAACCAACGCAGACCGCACTAAGAGCGGCAAGTGGTGAATGGACTTTGGCAGTGAAGGGTCTTGCTGCCGGCACATATCTAGCAAAAGTTGTTTTTAACGATACATCACTTACTCATGCGCAAAGTTCGCAATTCGTAAATTTCACAGTTGAACAGGGACCAACACCTACTCCTAAACCAACACCTAGCGTTACGCCTACTAAGAAACCAACACCAAAACCTTCAGTTGATGGTTGTGCAAAGCAAATTAGGAACTAACGCTTGCGCTTTCGGCAAGAAGTTCATCCAACGCGTTAACTTCACGACGCACTAACTCCTCATAGGCCACAACTGAGGCTTTACGCTCTCTTGCACTCCAGCCTAGAGCTGGTGCAATTATTGCAGCGATTTCTGCAGCTAAATGCACGCCATGATCGCGGGCTTCAAAAGCAATTCGAGTACGTCTGGAAATAACATCATCCACACTTAATGCGCCTTCATGGCTTGCTGCATAAAGTATCTCGGCTTTTATATACAACAAATCTTTATCCACTTTTTCAGCCAACTTTGGGTTTTCGGCAACAAGTTCTAAAACTTCGCTTATGAGAGATCCGTAACGATTCAAAAGATGTGAAATAGTGGTGGCATCTAGTCCGCTAGTTGTGCTTAAGAGTTCAATTTGCTGCACGAGCGCAAAGTAACCATCTGCACCGACCAAAGGTAGTTTTTCAGTAACTGATTCAGCGGTAATTGCACGAAGTTCAATAACTGCGCGATCAATTACATCTTTACCCATTACACGATACGTCGTGTACTTGCCACCTGCAACACTGACAAATCCCGCCGCTGGTCTGTCAACAGTATGTTCACGTGAAAGTTTAGTCGTTGAAGAGTTTTTATTGTTTGCAACCAAAGGACGCAAACCTGCATACACTCCGATTATTTCTTCTGCTTTTAAGTGTGGCGTTAGAACTCTATTTGCTTGATCAAGGATGTACTGAACATCTTCACGACTTGCAAAAGGTTCTGCGCGATCACCTGTGTATGGGGTGTCCGTTGTTCCAACAATCCATTTATCTGCCCACGGAATAAGGAAGAGAACAGAAACAGGCGTTTTCAAAATAATTCCAGCATTTGATTTAATTGCCGACCCTGGCAAAACAATGTGAACCCCTTTGCTCATGGTCACGCCATAGCCTGGTTTTAGATCAAACTTTGCATGAAGCTCATCGCTCCAAATTCCTGCGCACATCACCGTAACTTTGGATTTAATCGAGATTTTTTTACCGCTTAATAAATCTTTAGCGTTGACACCGACGACACGTTTTCCTTCGCGAATTAAAGTTTCAGCGCTCACCCGTGTGGCAATCACTGCGCCATGACGTGCTGCAGTTCGAGCGATAGCCAGAGTATGGCGGGCATCATCTACCTGTGCATCAAAATATTTAATGGCACCCATAATTAAATCTGGACGAAGCGATGGTGCAATTTCATTAATCTGTTTCTGTCCAATGTGTTTGTGCCACGGCAGAGCTCGCTGGAATCCGCGAAGGGCGTCATAGAGCGCAAGGCCTGCTCCGACATAGGTGCGTTCCTTGAATTTTTCAGTGAGCGGAAAGAGGAAGCCAACGGGTTTCACTAGATGCGGACACAGACTTGAGACCATTAATTCACGCTCGTGAAGCGCTTCGCGAACGAGTTTGAAATCGTACTGTTCGAGATAGCGCAAGCCGCCATGAATTAATTTGCTAGAGCGACTAGAAGTTCCTGCGGCAATATCTTGAGATTCAATCAGGGCTACTTTTAATCCACGAGAAGCGGCATCGAGTGCAGCACCTACGCCTGTAACTCCCCCACCGATTACTAAAACATCAAATTCGTCATGAGCCAATTGAGAGATGGCAGAGTCTCGCTGGTCTGGGTTCAAGTGCGAGAAAAACATATGCTCTACATCTCCATTGCATCTGGGTAGAGTAAGCCTAACTTAAATGTGAAAGGTTTTCATCACATGTCATACATCGGCAGTTTGGATCAAGGAACATCAAGTACTCGATTCATGATTTTCGACCAAGCTGGAAAAGTTATTGGTCAACATCAGTTAGAGCATCAACAGATTTTGCCGAATGCTGGTTGGGTCGAACATGATGCAAATGAAATTTGGGAGAGAACCCAACAGGTAATTATTGGAGCGCTCAAGCAGGCCGATATTTTGGGCTCAGATTTAGCTGCAATCGGAATAACTAATCAACGTGAAACTACGGTCATTTGGGATGTAACCACTGGCGAACCGCTTTCTCATGCAATTGTTTGGCAGGACACTCGAACCACAGATTTCCTTGCAACGCTGAGTGAGACTGAAAAAGAAGTCATTCGTTTCAAAACCGGTTTAACAATTGCACCGTATTTTTCGGGAAGCAAGATGAATTGGTTTTTGAACAACGTAGATGGGGCAAAATCTCCAAACATCCGCATGGGAACTATTGATGCTTGGTTACTCTGGAATCTTTCAGGAGGAGTTCGCGGCGGTACTTTGGTTACCGATGTTACAAATGCCAGCCGAACACTTTTAATGAATCTTGAAACTCTTGATTGGGATGAAGAGCTACTAGCGATTTTTGGTGTGGATCGAAGTTCATTGCCAATCATTAAATCATCCTCAGAAACTTACGCGTTGACGGATCCACACGGACCATTCGGTACTGCAATTCCAATTGCAGCCATCTTGGGTGATCAACAATCAGCGATGGTGGGCCAAGTTTGTTTTGAGCGGGGCGAATCAAAGACCACGTATGGAACAGGAAATTTTGCTCTGCTCAATACAGGTACCGAAATTGTCCGTTCGAAAAATGGCTTGCTCACGACAGTCTGCTTTAAATTTGGTGATGAGCCTGCGCGTTATGCCTTAGAAGGTTCAGTTGCCGTTACTGGCTCTGCAATTCAGTGGTTACGAGATCAGCTTGGAATTATCTCAAATGCTGCGGAGACCGAAAATCTTGCATCAACCGTTGCTGATACTGCTGGAGTTTATTTCGTACCTGCATTTTCTGGACTCTTTGCACCGTATTGGCGAAGTGATGCGCGAGGAGCAATTGTTGGCCTCACACGTGCAGCGACAAAAGCACATCTGGCTCGCGCCGCTCTGGAAGCAATTTGTTATCAAACTCGAGATGTAATGGATGCGATGGTTGCTGACAGCGGAGTACCTATGACACAGATGCGAGTAGACGGCGGAATTACTTCAAACTCATTGTGTATGCAAATGCAGGCAGACATTATGGGAATAGAAATTATACGACCGCTCATCGGTGAAACCACTGCACTTGGTGCTGCCTATGCCGCTGGTCTTGCCGTCGGTTTTTGGAAAACGCAGGATGAAGTTAAAGCACAATGGCAACAATCACGACGTTGGCTACCGACTTCAACTTTAGAAAATCGTGAAGCTGGTTATAAGCAATGGAAAAAGGCGGTCGAACGAACACTTAACTGGGCAGATTAAATCTGAGTTAACTCCAGCAGAAGCGCATTTGCTGGAGCCAAAATTGGCGCAGTCACGCCAATGGTCATGAGTGCGCTGCCAGATATCTCGATGCCCTTGATCCATTCAGGTGGAGCAATCAACATAAAGCGCGGTGCTCCAGCAGGAAAAACTGCCTTAATTGAATATGTTGCCGAAGGATTCAATCCCACAAATTTAAGCGGTGCAGGATTAATTACAACTGTCGGAGTGAGTTGAACATATGCGTAGATAGCTTTCTTTGCATCTTGACTCAAGACTCCATAGAGATAACCATGCTCATCGGGATAATCGATTCGAATAGATTGGCCAGAATGCAGCAATGCACGATTAGCGTTGTAATACGCAGCCCACGATTTTAAATGAAGCTTTTCTTCTTCAGTTGCCTGCGTAATATTCCATTCAATTCCAGCATGGCCAAAAAGTGCAGTTGTTGCACGCATTGATAGTTCAATAGTGCGACCAGTTTGGTGTCCAAGCGTTGGTCCAATGTGTGTACCTAAAAGTTCGGGTGGAATAACTTGAGATGTCCAACGCTGAATAGTTTGGCGCTCAAGTGCATCATTGTTATCACTAGTCCAGAAGCGATCGACCAGATCTAGAACTCCAAGGTCGATCCGTGCGCCACCAGATGCGCATGATTCGATTTCAAGACCTGGATGACGTCGCTTTAATTCGGCAAATAACTTATAGATTGCTTGAGTTTGTCGGCGAACACCAGCTTTTCCTAAATGACCAGCATCAACTAATACTCGGTTGTGATCCCATTTGATGTAAGCGATGTTGTGAGTTGAAAGTATTGCCGAGCTCTGTTCAAGAACGTGGTTGAAAGCCCCTTCATGTGCCAGATCTAAGACTAACTGGTGGCGCCACAGTGGAGGGGTTCGATCCCCTTCGTGCAAAATCCATTCTGGGTGTGCGCGGTATAAATCTGAATCAGGATTGACCATTTCGCCTTCAAACCACAAGCCAAATTCAATTCCCTTTCCATTTATATATTCAATAATGGGGGCTAAACCATTTGGCCAAACCACTGGATCAATTACCCAGTCACCTAAACCTGAACGGTCGTTTCGTCTTGAATGAAACCAACCATCATCTAGGACTACACGTTCAACACCAACGTATGCGGCAACATCTACTAACTCTTTTATTTTTACTTCATCGTGATCAAAATAAAGTGCTTCCCACATATTAAGTGTTAGTGGTCGTGGACGCTTGGGATGCACGTCTCGACTTCGAATATGTGAATGAAAAGCCGTACTTATTCCATCTAGTCCTGCTGATGAATACACTGCAAAAAGTTGCGGAGCTTCATAAATTTCATTGGCCTTTAGAATAACTTCGCCAGGCAATAAAATTTCGCCAGCACCGATGGATTGAGATCCGTCAAAAATTCTCTCCACTAAGTAATGTGAATTTCCGCTCCAAGCAATACTTGTTGCCCATGCTTGTCCGGATTGAAAGGATGTTTGTGGCGTAAGCGCAATATCTGCGATAGAAAAATTATGACCGCTACGGCCTTCACGTGTTTCGCGAACCCATGTACCTGTTTGAATCTTGCGACGTTGTGGTTGACGTTCATTTGACCACTTACCAACAAAATCTAAAGTTTCACTTGCCTCTTGCGGCAAAGGTAGCCAATGTATAAATTCATTGAGCGAGTAATCACGCTCACCAATATTTTTTACTGATGCCGATAGAATCAGCACGCCAAATTTGTCTAATTCAAAAGTTACATTGATTTCAAGTTCTGCATGAAAATCACGCAGAGTGACGGCACACTTATTTTCAACATGATGGAAATCGGTAACTTCAAATTTTGTCGACCAGGCCAAACCATTTCGATGTCCCGATAAAGTTGGGCGACCTAAGAAACCCCGCGCACTCTCACGCATAAAACCCGGATTTTGGGGCTCATCCCACGAACTATTGGCAATTGAGTTTTGTGTGGCGAGGGAGATTTGTGAAATTTCTCCACTTATTGGGGCACCCCAATGTCGAATCACTAGTGCGCCATTAACCACTTCTAAGAGCAGTGAGGAAGTTGACTGGCACAAAAGCGCGGATTGTTTGCTCACAAAGGTAGAGTATCGACACTATGAGTGAGAGTAAAAAACTAACGGCCGGAATCATTCGAAATGATCGCCTCATGTCAGATGCCCGCACAATTCGTTATTACGACACTAACGGGCAAAAGCGAGAGGTTTTAGATAGTCGACCTGTTGAAGTTCAGCCAACTATTGGGGAACTGCGCCTTGACCCGCTAGTCAATGAATGGGTCGCCATGGCAGCACATCGCCAAGGTCGCGTCTTTTTGCCACCTAAAGAACTATGTCCGCTATGCCCAACAACTGGCGAATTACTCACCGAAATCCCTGAAAAAGATTATGAAGTGGTTGTCTTTGATAATCGTTCCCCTTCACTGAGACCACCAGTTGGTGACTGGGCTTTGCCTGACATCGTTGGACCAGATACAGATTTAGGAACCGCAGCTGGAAAATGTGAAGTAATTTGTTTTGCACCAGAACATGGCAACTCATTTAAGGATTTATCGCCACAACGAGTTCGAACTTTGCTCGAAGCTTGGATTGATCGCACCGAAGAGCTTTCGCAATCTAGTTTTATCGAACACATTGCACCATTTGAAAATCGTGGTGAAGAAATTGGTGTAACGATTTCACATCCACATGGTCAGATTTATGCATATTCATACATTCCACCAAAAGTTGAAAAGATGTTGGCAGCTGCTAATAAATATAAGCAAGAGACGGGCAAAATCCTTTTTGATGCAATTGTTGAACGTGAACTTCGTGATGAAGAGCGTATCGTTGCAAGAAATGACCGTTGGCTCGCCTATGTTCCATATGCTGCACGTTATCCATTTGAAATTCATGTCACTCCACTCAATCCAGTTGCCGATCTGACTGGACTCACTGCACAGGATCGCGAAGCTTTCCCAGAGATCGCATTAGAAGTGATGAAGCGCCTGGATGGAGTGTTCGGAATTGAAATGGCATACATTGCCGCTTGGCATCAAGCGCCAGTTCGAATTGGTCGCGATGTGATGCGTTTGCATTGGCAAATCACAAGTGTGCGCCGAGCACCAGGAAAACTTAAATATCTAGCTGGATCAGAGTCAGCGATGGGCGCATTTATTATGGACATGCGTCCAGAACAATCAGCGGGACAGTTACGAGAGGTCATTCTTTAATGCGAATTCTTGTCACTGGCGGAACTGGCTATGTGGGTTCAACCGCTGTAGATATTTTGCTTTCACAAGGTTATGGAATTTCAATTCTCGATGATTGCAGTATGGGTCATGCCGATAGCGTTCCTGCAGACGTTACTTACGTTGAAGGCTCATTGCTTAACTCCAATGATGTTGCTGAAGCGTTAAAGGGATGCGAGGCAGTAATCCATTTC
>CAINRW010000028.1 GCA_903852815.1 uncultured Actinomycetes bacterium | reverse complement strand
CTCAGGGTATTGTTGAGCCATGGCACAATTCAAACTCAACGTTTCCCTTCCTGACCGTCCTGGCTCTCTGGGTTTACTTGCATCTGCAATAGGTGCTGCCGGTGGAGATATTCGTGGGCTAGTTGTCTTGAACTCAGAGGGCGGGCGCGGTTTTGATGAAATCATTGTTGCCGTACCTGGCAGCGATCCAACAGATTTGCTCAACGTACTCGGTGCAATTGGTGGGGTAGAAGTAGTTTCAATTACGCCCGCATAATAATTTCTGCGCCCTGACTTGGTAGCGAAGTAAAAAACCTCGGAGCTTTGAAATTACTATTCACAAAAGCGGTTTCAATACTCGAAATAGTATCGGCAGTATTTCTTGCTTCAATGAGAGCAATTGCGCTTCCACCGAAACCTCCGCCAACCATGCGCGCACCAAGTGCACCTGCAGAGAGTGCAGCTTCTACCGCCACATTTAATTCAGGACATGAAACCGTGTAGTCATCACGAAGCGATGCATGAGATTGATTAAGTAGTTGGCCTAAAAGATGGAAATCCTTATTTTCTAACGCCTCTACTGCCTGTAGCACCCGAGACATCTCGGTAACTGCGTGTCGAACACGGATAAATTCTGTCTCAGTCAACAGGTCCCTAGATGCGTGAAGCTGATTCAGGGTTAAATCGCGCAAAGTTGAAATTCCTATTTTTCTCGTAGTTGATTCGCATGACGCTCTGCGTTCGGCATAACCACCATCAGTAAGTGAGTGATGGGCTTGGGTATCGATAATCAAAAGCTCGAGACCATGTGATGCAACATCGAAGTCAACATTTTTTGTGGTCAGATCCCGGCAATCAAGTAAAAGCGCTGAACCAACGTGAGCCATCAGTGATACGGATTGATCCATGATTCCGCAAGGTACTCCAACAAAATCATTTTCACCTTTTTGAGTCAAACGTGCTAAATCTTCCAAAGAATGGCCCAAAGAAAATAAGTGATTGAGCGCCGTTGCGACCGAGCACTCCAATGCTGCAGAGGAAGATAGACCTGCGCCCAATGGAACATTTCCATCAATCATGATGTCTAGGCCTTGCGCTATCTCTAATGCCCAGACCACGCTTAATGGATAACGCTCCCATTCGCCTATGTAATTCGGCGTCACTGAATCAAGATTAACTTCGACAATTTTGTGCCGGCGCTGCACTGAAGCAATCCGAATTTTTCGATCATCGCGGATTCGAATAGCTGCATAGGTGCGGTCGCTAATTGCAAAAGGCAAGACAAAACCATCACTGTAATCAATGTGTTCGCCGATGAGATTTACTCGCCCGGGTGCTGCGGCAATTACTGAAGGAGTCTGGCCGAAAACTTCAACAAAGGTCTTATCGATGAGGGTCATAGAAGCAACTCAATTAAATGATGCCAAAGTGTCAGCGACCATGGCTTCGATATCCAAAGTTGGAACCCAACCAAGTTTATGCTGGGCTTTAGAAATATCGGCGATAAGAACTGCTGGATCACCCGCTCGGCGGGGTGCATCAACTGTTGGAATTTCGTAACCAATCGCTTTAGTTGCTGCAGCTACGACTTGGCGAACTGAATATCCGTCACCACTTCCTAAGTTATAAATTTCATGATTACCTGGGGTAAGTGATTGCAGAGCTTTGATGTGCGCATCAATTAAATCAACCACGTGTACGTAATCGCGGATACATGTTCCATCGGCAGTAGGCCAGTCAGTACCAAATATTTTTACTGGATTTTCTTTAGTGCTGCGTAAAACATTTGGTATTAAATGTGTTTCAGGATTATGCCTTTCAGCTAACCAGCCACGTGAAGACTTAAGCGCCCCGGCCACATTGAAATAACGAAGCGATGCAGCAGAAAGTCCTCGAGCTTTTGATTCTTCGGTAATCATCTGATCAATTGCTAATTTCGTCGCCCCATATGGGTTAGTGGGAACAGTTTCTGCGCTTTCTTTGATAGGTACTTCCTTTGGTTCACCATACGTAGCAGCCGATGATGAAAAAACAAGTTTTGTAATTCCTGCTATGTACATTTGGTCAAGCAAAATTCGTGAACCATCAACGTTTACAGAGTGATAAAGATCTGGTTTTTCAACGGACTCGCCAACAAGTGATTTTCCTGCGAAATGGATTACTGCCTCGCATCCCTTTAACGCTTCAGCAACATCATTGGAGTTAAGCAATGAGCCTTCAACGTAAGTAACGTCTGCAGGAACGCTATCGGCATGACCCATACTGCAATCATCGAGAATTGAAATTTCATAACCTTGTGAAAGCAAAATATCTACAGCGGTTGAACCCACATATCCAGTTCCGCCAGTGACAAGAATTCGCATTAAAGAATGACCTCTCGTAACTGTCCCGCTGATTGTTCTGGACGCATATCCATAATAAATGCGCCCATCGCTGACTCTGATCCAGCTAGATATTTAAGTTTTCCTGGTGCCCGGCGCACACTTGTGATTTGCCAATGCAAACGCATCACATCGCGACCAATTCGAACTGGTG